>CAJFTX010000013.1 GCA_904420075.1 uncultured Clostridia bacterium
AAATACGCCTGGGTGCAGCTCACGGGGGACTATCTGCGGCAGGGCAGGATGAATCTCGACGGCTACCGGATGTATCAGGACCTCGTAAACGGCAAGACCAAGTGCGCGCCGTTTTTCGACGTGGCGTCGGTCTTTGACCCGGTGCGTCCGCTCCCGGTGCCCGATATGTGAGAGACGGCCGCCTCCCGAAAAGGGGGCGGCCGTCCGCCGTATGGAGGAAGAACGGGGGGCAAGATCGTCTCACTAGATGCATACCTTTGTAAGAGAGAAAAAGGTTTTTTGGTTGCAATTGGGTGTGAGGGTGGTATAATTTCAAACAAAGGACTTGCTAAGGTGGAATTATGACAGATATGATTTTGATTTTGACCCAGGTGTTGCGGGTGCTCTCGCCGGTGTTCATCGGGGCGGTGGTGATCTGGTGCGCCGTCTCGCTGCTGCGGGAGAAGAAGCTCGACTACATCTACGCGACCCTGGTGGACGAGGGCTCGGGCATCTGCTTCCCCGTGCGGTATCTTGAGTGCTCGCTCGGGCGGAGCGCCTCCTGCGACATCCTTTTGGAGCTGCCGACCGTCTCACGGGTGGAGGCGGTGCTGCGGCACACCAAGGAGGGGTTCCGGGTGTTCCGGCTGGGCAAGGGCGAGATCGCGATCGGCGGCAAACCGGTGCGGGCGAGCGGCCTTTTGAAGGACGGCGACACGCTGACCGTCGGCGGGCTCTCCTTCTCCTTCTCGATCAACGACCGGGTGGAGACCGGCGTCGTCGCCAAGCGGCGCGGGAGCTTTCTGATGCTCCTTCTGCTCTCGGTCTATGAGCTGCTCACGGGCTATGTCGCCATCGCGGGGGTGAAGGAGGAACTTGTGCCCTCCTGCGCCATGGCCGTTCTTCTGCTGGTGCTCTCCCAGTGGGGCTACTTCCTCTATGCGAAGCTGAAGATGCATCAGATCGGCCTCGAGTTTGAAATCGGGGCGTTCACCCTCTGCGGAATCGGCATCTGCAATCTGATCACGGCGGGCGGTTCCGGCGTGATCACCCAGATGGTGGCCTACCTGATCGGACTTGTGGGCTACTGCGTGGTGCTCTGGTTCTGCGGGGACACCGACCGCACGACCAAATACCGGTATCTCGCGAGCGCCGCGGCGCTGGTGCTCTTCGCGCTCAACCTCGCGCTCGGCAGCGTGCGGGGCGGTTCGAAGAACTGGATTGTCATCGGTTCCTTCCAGTTCCAGCCGTCCGAGCTTGTGAAGATGCTCTTCATCTTCGCCGGGGCGGCGACGCTGGAGCGGCTGCTCTCCAACCGGAACCTGCTGCTCTTTCTCGTGTTCTCCACGGCCTGCATCGGCTCGCTCTTCCTGATGGGGGACTTCGGCACGGCGGTCATCTTCTTTGTCACCTTCATGGTGATCGCCTACATGCGCTCGGGCGATATCCGGGCCATCGCGCTGATTCTGGCGGTGGCGGTGCTGGGCGCGCTGCTCATCATCAACTTCAAGCCCTATATTGTGAACCGGTTTGAGACCTGGGGCCACGCGTTCGACTTCGCGGACGACCGGGGCTATCAGCAGTCGCGAACGCTGGTCGCGGTCGCCTCAGGGGGGCTGATCGGCACGGGCATCGGCGTCGGGCGGCTGCGGTATGTGGTCGCGAGCACGACCGACCTCGTCTTCGGCATGGTGGCCGAGCAGTGGGGGATGATCGTGGGCGTTCTGATTCTCTCGTTCTTCGCGGTGCTCTGCTGCTACGCGATCAAGATGAGAAAGGGGGCGAAATCCGCCTTCTATGCGATCACCGCCTGTGCCTCGGCGGCGCTGCTGCTCTTCCAGGCGACGCTCAACACTTTCGGCGCGCTCGACGTCCTGCCCTTCACCGGGGTGACGTTGCCCTTTATCAGCCGGGGCGGTTCGAGTATGATCTCGTCGTTTGCGCTGCTCGCATTTATCAAGACGCTTTCGCCGTCGCTCTACAGCAAGAGAAGGAGGGTTGCCCATGAAAACGATCTCTAAACGCTTTTTTGCACTGCTTGCGGTGCTCGCGCTCTTTGTGGGCTGCCTTGCGACCTTCCTTGTGAAGTTTGCCGTCGAGGCGGACGCCTGGGTGGCTTTCCCGGGGAACGGGCACCTCTACTCGGGCGGCGTGCTCAAAAACTCGGGTGCGATCTTTGACCGGACCGGCCGGGTGCTCAAATATGGGAGCGAGGACGGCGGCGGCTACAACGACAGCGAGGAGATCCGCCGCGCCACCCTCCATGTGGTGGGGGATAAGACCGGCGCGATCGCGACCGGCGCGCAGACCATCTTCGGCTCCAAGCTCTCGAACTACAACATCTTTACCGGGGTCTACGGGCTGGACGGCTCGACAAACGGCACCGATGCCACCGATCTCTATCTGACGGTGGACGCCGAGATCGAGCGCGCGGCCTACAAGGCGCTCGGAAACCGCAAGGGCGCCGTCGCGGTCTATAATTATAAGACCGGGGAGCTGCTGTGCCTTGTGAGCACCCCGACTTTCGACCCGGAGAATCCGCCCGAGATCTCGGACGACGACCCGAAGTGGGACGGCGTCTACTTAAACCGGGCGACAAACGGCCTCTTCGCGCCGGGGTCGATCTTCAAGATTATCACTTCGGCGGCCGCGCTCGAATATATCCCGGACATCGAGGAGCGGGAGTTTACCTGCACCGGCAGCTATGAGATCGGCCCCGACAAGGTGACCTGCCCGAATAAGCACGGCACGCTCGACTTCAAAAAGGCGATGAGCGTCTCCTGCAACTGTACCTATGCGCAGATCGCGCTCGAGCTCGGGGGCGACAAACTGCAGAAGGTGGCGGAGCGCGCGGGGTACAACTCCGCAATCAGCTACGGCCCGAAGAGCTTTGCGACGAGCAAAGTGGATGCGAAGAGCGCCTCGGGCTCGCTGCTCGCCTGGGCGGGAATCGGCCAGCACACCGATCTGCAAAATCCCGCGCACATGGCGGTGATTCTCGGCGCGATCGCAAACGGCGGCCGCGCGAAGAATCCCTATCTGCTGGAGCGGACCGAGCGGGGCGGCGTAAGCGAGAGCGGAAAGAGCTCGGGTGAGCTCGACATGTTCTCCTCCGGCGTTGCGGAGAAGCTTCAGGAGATGCTCCGCTACAACGTGGAGCACAACTACGGCTCCGGCCGCTTTGCGGGACTCACCGTGGGCGCAAAATCCGGCACGGCCGAGGTCGGCGGCGACAAGGAGAACCACGCGTGGTTCGCGGGCTACGTCGAGGAGGAGAGCTGCCCGGTCGCGTTTGCGGTGGTCGTTGAGAACGGCGGCGCGGGCAGTTCGGTCGCGGGCGACGTGGCGGGAAAGGTGGTGACCGCCTGCAAAAAGGCGCTTGCTTAAGAAAAAATTTGAAATTTTCTTGACAAGATATGGGCAAATAGGGGAAAATAAAGAATGATACAGCCTCGCCGGGCGGGGCATCCGAATAAGACATGATGGGGGTACAGACCAAGATGAATGACATTGTCTATCTTGTGATCGTCATCGGTATCTCCCTTGCCGCGCTGCTGGGCGCGCTGTTCCTGATGGGCAGCATCGGCAAGGTGAAGGTCGAGGACGAAAAGATGAGAGAGATCGCGGGGATCATCCGCGAGGGCTCGATGGCCTATCTCTTCCGGCAGTACAAGGTGCTGGCGGTCTTTATTGTCGTGATGTTTATCGTTCTCTGCTTCACGCCGGGGCTCGGCGTACAGGGCGCGATCTGCTTTATCACAGGTGCGCTTCTGTCGGCGCTCGCGGGCTTCATCGGGATGCGCGCGGCGACCAAGGCGAACGTGCGCACCGCGGCGGAGGCCTCGCGCGGACAGCAGCCGGCGCTGCGGGTCGCTTTTTCGGGCGGCGCGATCATGGGACTCTGTGTCGTGGCGTTCGGTATTCTCGGCATCGCGGCTTTCTATGTGATTTTTAAAGATATCTTCGCGGTGATTACAGGCTTCGGCCTCGGCGCTTCGTCGATCGCGCTGTTCTGCCGTGTCGGCGGCGGTATCTATACCAAGGCGGCTGACGTCGGCGCGGACCTTGTCGGCAAGGTGGAGGCCGGTATCCCGGAGGACGACCCCCGCAATCCGGGCGTCATCGCGGACAACGTGGGCGACAACGTGGGCGACGTCGCGGGTATGGGCAGCGACCTTTTCGAGTCGTATGTCGGCGCGATCATCTCGGCGCTGCTGCTCGGCGTCGTGGGCTTTGCGGAAAAGGGTGTCTTTTTCACGTTGCTGATGGTGGCGGCGGGACTGCTCGCCTCGCTGATCGGCGTCGTGATCGTCCGTGCGCTCAAGGTGAAGAAGCCGCAGACGGCGTTTGACGTCGGCACCTATCTCTCGGTCGCGCTGGAGATTATCGCGACCCTCGCGCTCTCACTCTACTTCTTCGACGGGGCGCTCTGGCCGTTCTGGACGGTTGTCATCGGTCTCGCGGTCGGCGTGCTCGTTGGCAAGATCACCGAGATCTACACCTCGGACGGCTACCGTCCGGTGAAGCGCGTCGCGGAGGCGTCCAAGACCGGCCCCGCGACCAACATCCTGCAGGGCTTCTCGCTCGGGCTCAAGAGCACCGCGATTGTAATTCTGCTGCTCGCGGCGTCGATCATCGGCTCCTTTATGCTCGGCGGCGCGTTCGGCGTGGCGCTCGCGGCGGTCGGCATGCTCTCCACTGTGGCGCTGACCATCTCGGTCGACACCTATGGCCCGATCGCGGACAACGCGGGCGGCATCGCGGAGATGTCCGGCCAGCCGGAGTCCATCCGTGAGATCACCGACACGCTCGACTCCGCGGGCAATACCACCGCCGCCATCGGCAAGGGCTTCTCGATCTGCTCGGCGGCGCTCACGGCCCTCTCCCTCTTTATGACCTACGCGCAGACGGTCGGCATCACGGTGATCGACGTGCTGACGCCGAAGGTGCTCGCGGGCGTGCTGATCGGCGGCATGCTGCCCTTCCTCTTCTCCGCGCTCACCATTGAGGCGGTCTCCAAGTCGGCGAACCGGATGATTGAGGAGATCCGCCGCCAGTTCCGGGAGATTCCGGGCATTCTGGAGGGCAAGGGTAAGCCGGACTACAAGCGCTGCATCGACATCTCGACGAGCGCGGCGATCCGCCAGATGATTCTGCCGGGTGTGATTGCGATCGTGGCTCCGATTCTGGTGGGCGTGCTTCTGGGCGCCGAGGCGCTCGGCGGCCTGCTCGTGGGCTCGCTCGTCACCGGCGTGCTGATGGCCATCATGATGGCGAACTCCGGCGGCGCCTGGGACAACACCAAGAAGCACATCGAGGCCTCTGCGGGCGGTAAGGGCAGCGAGGAGCACAAGGCGGCCGTCATCGGCGACACGGTTGGCGACCCCTTCAAGGATACGGCGGGACCGTCGCTCAACATTCTGATCAAGCTGATGAGCATTGTGGCAGTTGTGTTTGCGCCCCTCTTCCTCCGCTGAGGAAAAGACAGACTCTCTGGAGGCGATGCTCCCAGAACATCTGGTCATAGGGGAGGAACAGCGGGGGAGCGCTGCGGTCCGCCTGGATGCTGAAGCGGGAGCCGGCAGGGCGGCCGTATGTGGCGCTGATCCCTTCTTCCCCTTTTCAATCAGAAGGAAATCCCCGGGGTGACCGCCCCGGGGATTTTGTATTTGATCGGATATTTGTCCGCAATGCTCCGTGCAGGCGATGCCTCTCCGGGAGCAGTTTTCGATGGCGGAGAGAGCGGCGGCTTTGCGGAATACCGTGGAACGGGGAGTGAAAATCGAAAGGAGTGTATCCGATGGACTATGAGATCATACGGCTTTGCGACCGGCCTGAGCTTGTGCGGCGGGCGGCGGTGTGGTTCCATGAGAAGTGGGAGGTTCCGCTGGAGGCATATCTTGCGAGCATGGAGGACTGCCTGAGCGGGAGCGGAGCTGTGCCTCAGTGGTATCTGGCGGTGGAGGGGAGACGGATCATCGGAGGGCTGGGAGTCATCGAAAATGATTTTCATCCGAGGCGCGATCTCTCGCCGAATGTCTGTGCGGTCTACACCGAGGAGGACCGGCGCCGCCGCGGGGTAGCGGGCGCGCTGCTCCGGTTTGTGTGCGCGGATATGAGAACAAGGGGAGTAAACATTTTATATCTCGTCACAGAGCACACCTCCTTTTATGAGCGCTATGGGTGGGAGTTTCTCTGTACGGTGCAGGACGAGGGAGAAGCCGGCATGCTGCGGCTGTACCGCCACAGCGGCTGACCGCGCAGAAACAGCGGAATAGAAAATCGGGGCGGGCGTGCGAAAGAGGCACTCCCGCCCCGATTTTACGGACGGCGTCCGGATGTCTGAGCTCGACGGGCGAGAGTATAGAGGCGCTTCCCTTTTCATTCCGGCTTTGCAAAAGCTCTGCCCCGGTGACAGAGGGGGGAACTGCGACCAAATTTACAACAGATTGTGTCGAAAAAAGGACAGACAAAAAAAGTCCCCATATTTTGTGGAAGGGATAAAAAATCGACAAAATTCGCGAAATGGAAGGTTTATACTAGAAAAAGCGGGACTGAATTTGATTATTTTGTCAAAAATTCCCAAATAAATTTCCAATTCGACAGAAAAATACAAAATTCGAGCTTATCCTACGCGTACAATAGAGTTACAACATTGGTCACGCAGAATTTTATTAAGATGAAGGAATGTGTGCTATGAGACAGATTAAGGGGACGGTTGTTTGTTCAGGGAGAGGAAGCGGAATCGCGGTTCAGATACGCGGATTGGAGGAGAGTAGAAATTTTACAGGGGAGTTGGTTGTGACCGACCGGATGCCTCCCTCAAAATTTATTTTGCGCTACCGAAAAAATCTCAGAGGCGTCATTATCGACCGGCGGGAGTATGAGAAGTTTTCGCACTCGGTGGTTCTCCTGCGCGAGTATCAGATTCCGCTCGTGGTACTCTCACAGCCGCTCCACATCGCGAAGGGGAGCGTGGTGGAGATTGACGACGGCGATATCTACATCGGCCGGACCAAAAAGCCGGTGGTGCTCACCGAGAAGGGCGGCGGCCTACAGGCGCCGGGTGAGGCCGAGACGCCGGACGGCAGAAGCGTCACGCTGCTCTCCACCGTCTGGGACCTGGAGGGCGTCGCGGAGGCGTCCAAGACCGACACCTCGGGAATCGGCGTCTTCCGAACGGAGGGCATCACACTTGAGGGGATTCCCGGCTTTGCAAAGCAGCTGGAGATCTACCGCCGGACATTGCAGCTGATGGGCGGTAGGGAGGTCTATTTCCGGCTGTTTGACTTCTGTGAGGACAAGATCTGGTTTGAGAATGCGGATCTGTATGAGATCTATTTTACCCAGCTGTGTGCGCTCTGCTGTGCGGCGGCGGAGGTGGAGTATATCAATGTGCTGCTGCCAAATGTTAACCATACGATGCAGCTGCGCGGGATGGTGCGTCTGGCCAACCGGGCGGCCGACCGGCTCAGAGCGGACAAGCGCCCGACAGGCAGGCTCCGATTCGGTTCGATGATCGAGACGGCACAGGCCGCGATGGTCGCCTGTGAGATCTGTGCGGTGTCCGACTTTGTGGCGGTCGGGCTCAACGGCCTGTCGAGAATGAGCGGGGACTTTCCGCTCTTCGGCGAGGAGTACAATGAACGCGCGCTGCTGCGGGTCTGCAAGCTGATTATGAGCGAGGCGGAGAAACTCGGCTGTCAGCTCACCTTCTGCGGAGATCTGCTCGGCAGTCACGAGATGCTCACAAATCTGATCGGCCTCGGCGCGCGGCGGATTGCGGTCGCACCGAAGCGGGCGCAGCGGGCCGCGCTCACCATCTCCCACAGCAGCTACTACTCCTCGATCATGACCGCGCTCGACCGCTCGGGCAAATTTATCACCAGGGAGGACGCAGAGGAGCCCTGCATTCTGGCGAGCGGCTGCTGAGAAGTGTGATTGCGCCGCGCCGCCGCCGGTGGTACAATGGAGAAAAAAGGGGAGGACGCGCCTATGAACCGGACCGAGTCCGCAATTTTCTTGAGAGAGGTATTTGATTTTTCAGAGGTCCCGCGCACCGCGGTGATCACCGGGTCGGGACAGGACGGGGCGCTCTCCTTTCTCACCGAACGGCAGGAGCTGCCCTTTTCCGAGATCCCCTATTTTACAAGCTCCACCGTACCGGGACACGGCAGCAAGCTCATCGTGGGGCGGTGTGGCGGACGGCAGGTGCTCGCGCTCTGTGGGCGGCGGCACCGCTACGAGGGCTGTACGATGGAGGAGATTGTCTATCCGGTGCGGACCCTTGCGGCGCTCGGCGTGCGGGAGGTTGTGCTGCTCAATGCGGCGGGCGGGATCAACCTGTCCTTCCTGCCGGGAGATCTGATGCTCATCACCGATCACATCAATCTGAGCGGACAGAGTCCGCTCATAGGGCCGAACGACGATCAGCTCGGCCCGCGCTTCCCCGATATGAGCGAGGCCTACAGCGCGGAGCTCATCCGGCGGATGCATCTCGCCGCGGCCCGGTGTGCGCTGCGGCTGCGTGAGGGGGTGTACGCCTACACCCCCGGCCCTCAGTTTGAGACTCCGGCGGAGATCCGCTATATGCGGACGATCGGCGCGGACGCGGTGGGGATGTCCACCGTGCCGGAGGTGATCGCGGCGCGGCACGCGGGTCTTCTGGTGGCGGGCGTCTCGGGCATTACCAACTCCGCTGCGGGCATTGCGGGCCCGCTCAGCCACGAGGAAGTGCTTCGTGCCGGGGAGCGGATGAATGTGAAACTCTCAAGGTTGCTGGAGCGCTTTTTGGAGAGCTGAGAGAGGCGCTGGGGAGAGGGCGGCATTCGTAAGGGATGGTGTTTCCGAGAGGAAAAAGAGAGCAAAGCGGCGGCGCGGCTCCGCTTTGAACGCCTGTGAGGGCGGCGGCACTGCCGCCGCACCACATGTTCCGCCCCCCGTTTCCCCTTTCAAGAAAAAACTCCCTGGGGCAGTCGCCCCGGGGAGTTTGCGCTCAGCTTGGCAGAGGTTCGCCGTATCTTTCCCCGCGAATGCCCTTTGAACATTCTGGACGCTCTCTATTTCTCGCTGAAGTTCCAGCGCTTATAGAGAAGTACCTCGGGATCGGAGCCGCCCTCGCCGTACTCGCAGACAAGCAGATGCGTCTCGTCCGCGGCAAGACCGTAGCAGCGGCAGCTGCCCTCTCTCTCGAGCTGCGCGCCGAGATAGGTCTTTCGATCGTCCCAGAATTTTGCGGGACCGCCTGGGAGCCGGTACTCGAGGTTGATAAATGCGCCTTCGAGCGGATACAGCTCTTTTACCTCTCCCATACCGGGGATGTCGAGCGCATTGAACTGTGCAATCAGTTCCGCTTTGAGCCCGCTCATCTGAATTTGACGGCGGTGCCGTAGCAGATGACCTCCGCGGCCCCCTGCATGATGGCGGAGGAGGCGTACCGCAGGCAGACAATCGCATCCGCGCCGAGCGCCTCCGCATCAGCCACCATCCGCTTGGTCGCGATGGCGCGGGCCTCGTTCATCATCTCGGTGTACGAGGTGATCTCGCCGCCCACGAGATTTTTCAGCCCGGACATGAAGTCGCGGCCGAAGTTTTTCGACTGCACGGTGCAGCCGCGCACCAGTCCCAGCGCTTCGAGCTCGCGGCCGGGGATCTGATCGGTTGTGACAAGCAGCATAAGTAGTTCCTCCTGATTGATCAATTTTTAATAGCGGTCGAGATCGTCCTCCGCGCCGCTGCGGATTTCCCGGATGCGGGAGACCAGCACCGCCACCGCACAGGCGGCGGTCGCGAGCGGGATGAGAATCCCTATGAGCTTGACGGCAAACGGCAGCTCAGGCACGAGGAATAGTATGACGATAAAGCCGATAAGATAGAGTAGAAGCAGCGCGACGATTACGATCGGCGCGATCAGCTTACGCACCATAAAAATCACCTCAGAGGCATTGTACCACGCCGCCTCCCAAAAGGGAACCCCACTTGTGAGGGGGAGATAAAAATGGTATGATATCCCTAGATTAAAACAAAGGAGAAGAAACGATGAACGAGATCTATGAGCGCTGGCTTGCGCGTGTGGACGACCCGGAGCTCCGCGAGGAGCTGCTCTCTATCAGGGGGGATGAGGAACAGATCCGCGACCGGTTTTACTGCGAGCTCAGCTTCGGCACGGCGGGCCTGCGCGGCGTGCTCGGCGCGGGGACCAACCGGATGAACATCTACAACGTCCGCCGGGCGACAGCGGGGCTTGCGCGCTATCTGCTGAAGAAGTATGAGCGGCCCTCGGTGGGCATCGCCTACGACTCGAGAAACAAGTCGGACCTCTTTGCGCGCAGCGCGGCGGCGGTGCTCGCGGCGGCCGGCGTGCGGGTGCATCTCTTCTCCGAACTGCAGCCGACGCCGGTGCTCTCCTTCACGGTGCGGCATCTCGGGCTCTCGGCCGGAATCGTGATCACCGCGTCGCACAACCCGGCGCCCTACAACGGCTATAAGGTCTACGGCGAGGACGGCGCACAGCTCGGCCCCGAGGCGGCGGACGCAGTGCTCGCCGCCATTCGGGAGATCGACCTCTTTGACGGGGTGAACCCCGGCGATTTCGAGGCGGAGCTCAAAACCGGGCGGATCAGCTATCTCGGGGAGGAGCTGCTGGAGGCGTACTATGGGGCGGTGCTCTCGCAGTCGGTGCTGCCCGATATCGTAAGAGAGCAGAATCTCTCGGTTGTCTACACCCCGCTCAACGGCGCGGGCAACAAGCCGGTGCGGGAGATCTTCTCGCGCATCGGAGTCTCAAAGGTGAGCGTGGTGAAGGAGCAGGAGCAGCCGGACGGCAATTTCCCCACCTGCCCCTATCCGAACCCGGAGACGAGGGAGGCGCTCGCGCTCGCCCTCGAGCTCGCAAAGCAGGAGCGGCCGGACGTCGTCATCGCGACCGACCCCGACAGCGACCGGGTCGGCATCGCGGTGGGGACGAAGGACGGCCTGCGCCTGCTGACCGGCAACGAGGTGGGCGTGCTGCTGCTCGACTACATCGCGCGGGGCAAGCGGGAGCGGAACGCGCTGCCGGAGAACCCGGTGGTCGTCTCCACCGTCGTCTCCACGCCGCTGACGGGGGAGCTTGTGAAGAAGTACGGCGGCGAGGCGCGCTATGTGCTGACCGGGTTCAAGTTCATCGGCGGCGAGCTCGAGAAGCTGGTGGAGGCCGGCTGCCCGGAGCGGTTTTTGCTCGGCTTTGAGGAGAGCTACGGCTACCTCGTGGGGACCTACTGCCGGGACAAGGACGCGGTGGTCGCCTCGATGCTGATCTGCGAGATGGCGGCCTACTACAAGAGCCTCGGCCTCTCGCTCTATGACGCGATGGAGGCGATCTACCAGGAGTTCGGCTACTATCAGAATGATGTAAAGAGCTTTGCCTTTGCAGGAGAGAGCGGGATGCACAGGATGGCGGAGATCATGGCGCGCCTGCGGGAGAACCCGCCGAAAGAGCTCGCAGGCCGGAAGGTCGTAGCGGTGAGCGACATCGAGAAGGGGGAGCGCCGGGACGCGCACGGCGTCTCCAAAATCGAGCTCCCGCGCTCGAATGTGCTGATTTTTGAGCTTACGGACGGCTTCCGCGCGATCGCGCGCCCCTCGGGGACCGAGCCGAAGCTCAAGTGTTATCTCACCGCGGTCGGCAGAACCCGCGCGGAAGCCGAGACGGAGAGCGCGCGGCTGATGGCCGCGATGACCGCCCTGATCGAGGGATGAGCGCCGCGCGGAAGGTCGCGATTGTCACCGGCGCCTCGAGCGGGCTCGGCCGGGAGTTTGCGCTCCAGATCGACCGGGGGGAGGCGCTCGACGAGCTCTGGGTGATCGCGCGGAGAAAAGAGCGGCTCTCGGAGCTGCGGGCCCTCTGTAAAACTCCGGTGCGCCCGCTGCCGATGGACCTTGTGGCGGAGGGGAGTCTCGACGCGCTCTCCGAGCTGCTTGAGCGGGAGCGCCCCTCGGTGCGGCTGCTCGTCTGTGCGGCGGGCTTCGGCAAGATCGGGTCCTATGCCGACGTCAGGCGGGAGGAGGCCGCCCGAATGATCGAGCTCAACTGCCGCGCCGCAGTGGAGACGACGCTGCGTGTACTGCCGTATATGGAGCGGGGCGCGCGGATTCTGGAAATCAGCTCCACCTCGGCGTTTCAGCCGTTTCAGCAGCTCTCGGTCTACGCGGCGAGCAAGGCCTTTCTGCTGCGGTACAGCCGGGCGCTCCGGTGGGAGCTCTTTCCCCGCGGCGTGCATGTGACGGCCGTCTGTCCCTACTGGATCAAGGACACCGAGTTCATCCCCGAGGCGCAGCGGACGAAGGCGCCCGGCGCGGTGCGGAGCTTCCCATTTGCGTCGCGGGCGGAGACGGTGGCGCGCCGCGCGCTGCGGGACAGCGCGCACAACTTCGCCGTCTCCACCCCGGGGCCGGTCTGCACGCTGCACCGTCTGATCGCAAAGGTGATTCCGGGTGGCCTTCTCCAGCTGGGCTGGGAGGGGCTGCGCAGAATATGAACGGAAAATGAAATGCTTTCTCAATCTTTACAAGTGGACGCGCTTCCTGTAAAATAAATATAACAATACTCGGGATAGGGGATACTGCGACATGATAAAGTATAAGAGAGTGCTGCTCAAGATCAGCGGCGAGGCGCTCGCCGGGGAGAACCGGTTCGGCATCGACTACGACGTGGTGCAGAAGGTCTGCGAGCAGATCAAGGTCTGTGTGGAGATGGGGGCGGAGATCGGCATTGTGGTCGGCGGCGGCAACTTCTGGCGCGGCCGCAGCGGCGCCGGGATGGACCGCACCCGCGCGGACCACATGGGGATGCTCGCGACGGTGATGAACTCGCTCGCGCTCTGCGACGCGCTGCTGAACGCCGGGGTTGAGGCCCGGGTGCAGACGGCCATCGAGATGCGCCAGATCGCCGAGCCGTATATCCGCAACAAGGCGATCCGCCACTTCGAGAAGGGACGGGTGGTCATCTTCGGCTGCGGCACCGGCAACCCCTTCTTCTCGACCGATACGGCGGCAGCCCTCCGCGCGGCGGAGATCGACGCGGAGGCGATTTTGCTTGCGAAGAATGTGGACGGGGTCTACTCGGCCGACCCGAAGCTCGATCCGAATGCGGAGCTCATCCGCGAGATCAGCTATCTCGAGGTGTTAAACCGCGAGCTCGGCGTGATGGACACGACGGCGACCTCGCTCTGCATGGACAACGACATTCCGATTGTGGTATTCGGTATTGCGGACCCGCAGAATATCGTGCGCACCCTCCAGGGGGAGCAGCTCGGTACACTCGTACATAATATGAAATAAGGGAGGCTTTCTCAGCATGAAAGACACGATGAATACAGCGTCCGAAAAGATGGACAAGACAATCCACGCCCTTGCAAATGAGCTCGCGGGCATCCGCGCGGGCCGGGCAAATCCGGCGGTGCTCGACAAGATCGTGGTCGACTACTACGGCGCGCCGACTCCGCTCAACCAGATGGCGGCGATCTCGGTGGCGGAGGCGAGAATCCTCGTCATCTCCCCGTGGGACGCGTCGGTTTTAAACCAGATCGACAAGGCGATCCAGGCCTCGGACATCGGCATCAATCCCACAAACGACGGCAAGAGCCTGCGGCTTGTTTTCCCGCAGCTGACCGAGGAGCGCAGAAAGGAACTCGCAAAGCAGATCAGCAAGTACGGCGAGGAGGCGAAGGTCGCCATCCGCAACTGCCGCCGCGACGCGATTGACAAGTTCAAGGATATGAAGAAGAAGAGCGAGATCACCGAGGACGATCTCAAGACCTGCGAGAAGGACGTCCAGGACCTGACCGATAAGAAATCGGCCGAGGTGGACAAGCTGGTCGCAGCGAAGCAGAAAGAGATTCTTGAAGTTTAAATGAAAGAGAGACGTTTGGGCGGGAAGGACCTTTCCGCCCAAACGCTTTTCGGTGGAGCGGAGAATGGCATTTTGGTCAAAAAAAAGGAAAATAGAGCATAACGCGGTGCCGCGGCACATAGCGATTATTATGGACGGGAACGGCCGCTGGGCGAAGAAACGCGGCCTGCCCCGCCGGTATGGGCACAGAGTGGGGGCGAAGGTGTTCCGCCGGATCGCGACCTACTGCAAGGAGATCGGCGTGCAGTACATCACTGTCTACGCCTTCTCAACGGAGAACTGGAAGCGGCCGCAGGACGAGGTCGAGGCGATCATGGAGCTTCTCTGCGAGTATCTCGACACGGCGCTTGCGGAGTTTGAGGAGAACCGGATCCGGCTCTGCTTTCTGGGGGACCGGACCCCTCTCTCGGACAAACTGAAGGCGAAGATGGCCGAGGTGGAGGAGAAGAGCAAAAAGTACACCACCGTCTGCAACATCGCGCTCAACTACGGCGGCCGCGCGGAGATCCTGCACGCGGCGCGGGCGCTTCTGGAGGCGGGGGAGGAGCCGACCGAGGAGAATTTCTCCCGGCATCTCTATACGGCGGGCCAGCCCGACCCGGACCTCATCATCCGCCCCTCGGGAGAGCTGCGGCTGAGCAACTTCCTGCTCTGGCAGTGCGCCTACAGCGAGTTCTATTTCACCGATGTGCTCTGGCCGGACTTCACTCCGGCGGAGCTCGACCGCGCGGTGGCGGATTACAACGGGAGAAAGCGGCGATACGGCGGCGTTTGATCTCAGAAAGCGAACGGTTTTTTCTATGGGAAAGAGAATTTTGTCAGGGGCGCTCATTGTCGCCTTTACGCTGCCGATGCTGGTCTTTTCAAGCACCGGGATTTTGAATACGCTGGTGGCGCTCATTTCGGCGGTCTGTCTCTATGAGGCGCTGATCGTCACGAAATATGTGGAGGCCAAGCACATCATGGTCTTCTCGCTGCTGCTGGCGGTGACGGTGCCGTTTGTGACCGATCTCTCCCGCCGCGGGATCGTCATCTGGATGGCGCTCTATGCGTTTGTGATGTTCATTTTGATCATCGTAAACTTTCCGAAGTTCAAGTTTCAGCACATCTGCGTGGTGTTCATGCTGTCGCTGGTCATCCCCTATTTCTTTTCCAATATCGTATTTTTGCGCCGGTTTGACGGCGGCGGATACTATATCTGCCTCGTCTTTATCGGGGCCTGGTTCTCGGACACGGCGGCGCTGCTCTTCGGGATGCTGTTTGGCAGACACAAGCTCTGCCCGAACATCAGCCCGAAAAAGACGGTGGAGGGCTCGATCGGCGGCGTCGTCGGCGCGACACTCGGCTATCTGCTGTTCGGCCTTGTGGTGGAGCGGTTCTGCGGCGTCACGGTAAACTATTTGATTCTGGTAATCGCGGGGGCGCTCGCCTCCGGTGCGGCTCAGCTCGGGGATCTCTCCGCCTCGGTCATCAAGCGCACCTTCGGGGTGAAGGACTTCGGCAAACTGATCCCGGGGCACGGAGGGATGCTCGACCGGTTTGACAGTGTGCTGTTCGTCGCGCCCTATCTGGTGGCGATGGTCAGCTTCTTTCCGTTTCTCAAAGGGGGGATTGTATGGTAAAGCCTGTGCTCTCGCTGCTCGGCTCGACCGGCTCGATCGGCGAGCAGACGCTCGACGTTGTCAGACGGCGGGGCTACCGGGTGGCTGCGCTCGCGGCGAACCGCTCGGTGGACACGCTCTACCGGCAGGCGCTCGAGTTCCGGCCGGAGCTCGTCGCGGTCTATGATGAGACGGCGGCAGAGGAGCTGCGCGCGCGGCTCCGCCCGGAGGGAATCCGGGTGACGGCCGGTGAGGAGGGGCTCTGTGAGGCGGCGGCGCTCCCCGGCGCGGACGTGACGCTGACGGCGGTGGTCGGTATGGTCGGACTGCGGCCCACGCTCGAGGCGATCGGGGCGGGCAAGCGGATCGCGCTGGCGAACAAGGAGACGCTCGTCGCGGGCGGGGACATCGTGATGGAGCGGGCCCGGGCGAAGGGGGTGCCGATCCTGCCGGTGGACAGCGAGCACTCGGCGATTTTCCAGTCGATGCTGGGCTGCGCCGACCGGCGGGAGGTCCGCAAACTGCTGCTCACGGCGTCAGGGGGACCTTTTTTTGGACGAAAGAGAAAACAGCTCTCGCAGATCACCCCGGCGGAGGCGGTGGCCCACCCCAATTGGAAGATGGGGCGGAAGATCTCGGTCGACAGCGCGACGCTGATGAACAAGGGGCTTGAGCTCATCGAGGCGATGCACCTCTTCTCGGTGCCGCCGGAGCGCATCCAGGTGGTGGTGCACCGGGAGAGCGTCGTGCACTCGATGGTGGAGTATGTGGACGGGTGTGTGATGGCGCAGCTCTCCTCGCCCGACATGCGGCTGCCCATCCAGCTGGCGCTGACCTATCCGGAGCGGGCGGAGCTCGACCTTGCGCCGCTCGACTTTGCAAAACTCGGGAGTCTCACCTTTGCGGAGCCGGACGAGGAGACCTTCCCGGCGCTCGCGCTCTGCCGGGAGGCGGCCGTGCAGGGCGGGAGCGTCCCCGCCGCGCTCAACGGCGCAAATGAGGCTGCGGTCGCGCTCTTCCTTACGGAGAAGATTCCCTTCCTCGCGATTGACCGGCTGCTCAGCGCGTTTCTCGCGCAGTACGCGGGAGAGCGGCTCCGCACGGTCGAGGATGTGATCCGTGCAGATCGTGCGGGACGCGCATTCATAGAGGCGCACGCGGCGGAATATACTGAGCAGAGATAGAAGAGCGCGGACGCCGCGCTTCCAAGCGAGGAGTGAGGGACCATTATCGCAATACTGATTGCAATTTTGTTATTCGGCGTGCTGATCACAGTGCACGAGTTCGGCCACTTCGCGGTGGCGAAGCTCTGTGGCGTGCAGGTCAACGAGTTCTCGATCGGCATGGGGCCTGCCGTCTGGAAGCGGCAGGGGAAGAGCACGCTCTTTTCGCTGCGTATCCTTCCGCTCGGCGGCTACTGTGCGCTGGAGGGGGAGGACGGCGGCGAGGAGAAGCCGGGGGCCTTTGGCTACCAGCCGATGTGGCGGCGGGCGGCGGTGCTCGCCGCGGGGAGCGCGATGAACCTCATTTTAGGGCTTGTGATCTCGATCTGTCTCGCGGCGGGCGCGGAGGCGCTCGTGTCCAACACGGTGGCGCTCTTCCAGCCGGCGGCGCTCTCGGAGGAGAGCGGCCTCATGGCGGGGGACGTCATCACCAAGATTGGCGGGAAGGATATTCATATCGGCACGGACATCGGCTATGCGCTGGTGGATGCGGGCGGCAAGCCTGTGGACGTCGAGGTGCGGCGCGGCGGCGAGAAGCTGCTGCTCGAGGGGGTGCGCTTCCCCTCCAAAGAGGTGAGCGGCATGACCGTCTCCCGCGCGGACTTCTACCTCCTGAGGGAGGACAAAAACCCAGTCACTGTTCTGAAGCACGGCGTTTTAAAGGCGGGGAGCTTCTGCGGACTGGTCTGGGACTCGATTGTAAAGCTGGTGACCGGAGACGTCGGGCTCGACCAGCTCTCGGGGCCGGTGGGGACCACCGCGGCGATCGGCGAGGCTGCAAGTCAGGGCTTTGAGACGCTGATGATGTTCACGATGTTCATCTCGATCAATCTCGGGATTTTCAATCTGCTGCCGCTGCCGGCGCTGGACGGCGGACGGCTGCTGCTCCTGGCGGTGGAGAAGCTGCGCGGGAAGAAGCTCTCCCCCAAGGTGGAGGGGGCGATCTCCTTTGTCGGTTTCTCACTTTTGATGCTGCTGATGCTCTATGTGACGGCGGGGGACATCTTCCGCCTGATGGGATAGGAGGAAAAAGAAAATGGAAAACAGATTTGACACCCAGCTTTTAATTGAGGGGTGCGCCGTCTCGGAGGACGAGATGGACGACTACATCCGGGAGCACTTCGCGGGAGACTGTCTGCTCGTGGTGGGGGACGAAGAGGTGATGAAGCTCCACTTCCACACCGACCGCCCCTGGGAGCTGCTCGAATACTGCGCATCGCAGGGCGAGATCTACGACGTCGTAGTGGAGAATATGGAGCGGCAGGCGAAGGGACTCAAGGGGTAGAGGGTGAAGAGATAAGCGCTGCTGCGTAAGTTGAGTGCGGCTGGCTCCGGGACGGGGGCTGCGCTCTGTTGCTCATGTGAGGCGGGGCGGGGATGGTCACATGCTGCGTATTTTTGAAACTGGCCCCGGGCGGAGACCGGCGTCCCCGCCGTCCGCTGCCGCGTATTCTGCGCGGCGGCTGGGCTGCGTCAGAAAAAATCGCCGAATTTTTATCGCATCTGCGGGTGCGGAGAAAAAAGGATTGCTTTTTCCGCTCTGCCCCATTACAAAGGAGAGTCTCCGTGTTGCCGCGCCTGCGTCCGTAGGGACAAGCGGCGCCTCTTTGAGCTGTGTGATAAAAACAGGGACCGCCCGCTCGGGACGGAAGTTTTGACAGAGAGCCCGCCCCTCCAAGAGGGGCGGGCTTGTGAGGGTAAAGAGATGACAAGGGAAGTAAAAATCGGAAGTTTAAAGATCGGCGGGGGAAACCGGATTGCGATCCAGTCGATGACCAACACGAGGACGGACGATATCGAGGCGACCTCCGCGCAGATCGCGGCGCTCGCGCGCGCGGGGGCGGACCTCGTGCGGGTCGCGGTGCCGGACATGGCGGCGGCCGACGCGGTGGGGGAGCTCGTGCGCCGCTCGCCGGTGCCGCTCTCGGCGGATATCCACTTTGACTACCGGCTCGCGCTGCGCTGCGTGGAGCAGGGGATTGCGAAGGTGCGGCTGAACCCCGGCAACATCGGGGACAAGCACCGGGTCTACGAGGTGGCGGACGCCTGCGCCGCGCGCGGGGTGCCCATCCGGGTCGGGGTCAACAGCGGCTCGGTCCAGCGCGAGCTGCTCGCAAAGTATGGCGGACCGACGGCGGACGCCCTCTGCGAGAGCGCGCTCTGGCATGTGAAGCTGCTGGAGGAGTGCGGCTTTTCCGACATTGTCATCTCGCTTAAGAGCTCCTCGGTGCGCACCACGGTTGCGAGCTATCGGAAGCTCGCAGCGCTCTGCGACTATCCGCTCCATCTCGGGGTGACCGAGGCGGGGACCGAGCGGATGGGGGTTCTGAAGTCGGCGGTGGGGATCGGCTCGCTGCTGCTCGACGGCATCGGCGACACCTTCCGCGTCTCGCTGACCGAGGACCCGGTGCGCGAGATCGCGGCGGCGAAGGACATTTTAAAAGCGGTCGGCCTCGGGGAGGGACCGGAGCTCGTCTGCTGCCCGACCTGCGGGCGGACGCGCATCGACCTCATCGGCCTTGCCAAGGAGGTCGAGCGGCGGCTTTCGGAGGTCTCGCTCCCGATCAAGGTGGCGGTGATGGGCTGTGCGGTCAACGGCCCGGGCGAGGCGCGCGAGGCCGACATCGGCATCGCCGGGGGGGACGGCAAGTGCATCCTCTTCAAGGCGGGCGAAATTGTGGCGAGCTTCCCGGAGGAGGAGGCGGTTGACCGACTGATTTCTGAGATAAAAAGGATGGAGAGACGTTGAACGCAGCGGGTAAATTACAGGAGATATTCGAGCGGTACCGCCCGGAGGCGGAGCTGCTCGCGGCATATGAGGGGGTGGAGCTCTGCTCGGTGGAGCTCTGCGAACACACGAGAAGCGTGACGGTGACGGTCGAGGCGGGGACGCTCTCTCCCGCTACGGTGGAGGAGCTCGCGGCGGGACTCCAGACGGCCTACGGCTGTCCGTTTCGGGTGTTGGTCCGCCGCCGGGAGGGCGATCTGCTCGAGCAGATCCGGACAAAACTCCCGGCGACGGCGGCCTTCCTCGCGGGGGCGGAGCTCACCCTCGACGGTCAGACGGCGACGGTGAATCTGAAACACGGGGGGATGGCGCTGCTGCGCTCGATGGGGTTTGAGGAGGAGCTGCGGCGGCTCGCACCGGTGGGCGAGGTGCGCTATACCGGCGTCTGTGAGATCGACAGCAGCGACAAGGCCTTCGTGGAGGAGAAGAAGAAGGAGCTCTTCGCGCCGGAGAGCGCCGTCAAAAAAGGCGGCGGCGCGAAGATTGTGAAGGGGGAGGAGGACCCCGACTCCCCGATCGATGAGTCGGAGGGGAAGCTGCTCTTCGGCAAGGCGTTCACCGGAAAGACAAAGCCCCTCGGGAACATCACCGGAGAGGATGTGGGCGTCGTCGTCTGGGGCGAGGTGTTCTTCTACGAGTGCAGCGAGATGTGGGACAAGAAGCGCAAACGCTTCACCCTCTATATCACCGACTACACCTCCTCGCTCACGGCGAAACTGATTTTGTTCAATGACAGGGCGGCAAATCTCGACGGCAAGATCAAGGTGGGGAGCGCGCTCAAGATCAAGGGGAAGATGGAGTACGACAAGTACGAGGACGACCTCGTGCTGACTCCGGAGAGCATCATCGAGGTCAAACGCCGCCGCCGGATGGACAACGCCCCCGAGAAGCGCTCGGAGCTCCACCTGCACACCAATATGTCCGCGATGGACGCCTTAACCCCGGTCGCGGAGTACATCAAGCGCGCCAAGGAGTGGGGGCACCCGGCGATTGCGATCACCGACCACGGGGTGGTGCAGTCCTTCCCGGACGCGGCCTCCACCGCCAAGAAGATCGGCTACGAGGGCAAGGTGATCTACGGCCTCGAGGCCTACTTTGTCAACGACTGTGTGCCGATCGTGACCGGCGGGGATATGCCGTTTGACGGGGAGTTCTGCGTCTTT
Organism: uncultured Clostridia bacterium; assembly: GCA_904420075.1. Taxonomy (GTDB): domain Bacteria; phylum Bacillota; class Clostridia; order Oscillospirales; family Feifaniaceae; genus CAJFTX01. Next base: position 20,646 of record CAJFTX010000013.1, read on the forward strand.
GACGTGGAGACCACCGGCCTCTCTCCGCAGACGGAGAGCCTGACCGAAATCGGCGCGGTGCGTATCTCGGGCGGAGAGATCGTGGACCGGTTTAACACCTTTGTAAACCCCGGAAAACCGATCCCTCTGAAGATCGTCGAGCTCACAGGCATCACCGACCAGATGGTGAAGGACGCGCCGGCCCCCGCGGAGGCGGTGGCGCAGTTTTTGGAGTTTGCGAAAGATGCGGCGCTCGTCGCGCACAACGCGAAGTTCGACCTCTCGTTCATCGGCGCGGTCGACCCGGCGGTAAACGCCCAGCCCGCGCTCGACACGCTGATCCTGGCGCGCTTCCTCTATAAAGATCTCAAAAACCATAAGCTAAACACCATCGTGGACCACCTGAAGGTGGGGCCCTTCAACCACCACCGCGCCTGCGACGACGCGGAGGTGACGGCGCGGGTGCTGCTCAAGATGCTCGCGCAGCTGAGGGAGGAGCACGGGCTCTCCGCCATCGCGGAGATCAATCGGATCGCCGCCGGAAACCTCGACATCAAGAAGAGCAGGAGCAACCACCAGATTCTGCTCATCAAAAACGACGTCGGCCGCGGCAATCTCTATCGGCTTGTCTCCAAGTCGAGCATCGAGTATTTCTCAAAGACGCCGCGCATCCCCAAAAGCGAGCTCTTGAAGCACCGGGAGGGCCTCATCATCGGCTCGGCCTGCGAGGCGGGCGAGGTGTTCCGCGCGATTCTCGATAACCGGCCGGAGAGCGAGCTTTTGGAGATCGCCTCCTTCTACGACTATCTCGAGATTCAGCCGATCTCAAACAACCGCTTCCTTCTGGAGAGCGGCCGGGTGAAGGATGAGGAGGGGCTCCGTGAGCTCAACCGCCGGGTCGTGCGGCTCGGGGAGAAGCTCCATAAACCGGTCGTCGCGACCGGCGACGTGCACTACATCGACCCGGAGCAGGAGGTGTTCCGCCGGGTGCTGCTCGCGTCCAAGGGCTTCTCGGACGCGGATAAGCCGCTGCCGCTCTACTTCCGCACCACCGAGGAGATGCTCGAGGAGTTCTCCTATCTCGGCGCGGAGAAGGCGTTCGAGGTGGTGGTGACCAACCCGAAGAAGATCGCCGACATGTGCGAGGTGATCAAGCCGGTCCCCGGCGGGGGCAAGCTCTATCCGCCGGAGATCCCCGGCGCGGAGGAGGAGCTCGCCGAACTGTCGCGCGCGAAGGCGAAGGAGATCTACGGCGAGAAGCTCCCGCCCCAGGTGGAGAAACGGATGGAGCGGGAGCTCGACTCGATCATCAAGCACGGGTTTGCGGTCATGTATATCATCGCACAGCGGCTGGTGTCAAAGTCGCTCTCAGACGGGTACCTGGTCGGCTCCCGTGGCTCGGTCGGCTCGAGCTTTGTCGCCTTTTTGTCGGGAATCACCGAGGTAAACTCGCTCGCCCCGCACTACATCTGCAGAAACTGCCACACCACCGAGTTTGCCCCGGAGGGGGAGTACGAGGCGGGGTGCGACCTGCCGGACAAGGTCTGTCCGAACTGCGGCCAGCCCTTCGCGAAGGACGGGTTTGACATCCCGTTTGAGACCTTCCTCGGCTTCGAGGGGGACAAGACGCCGGATATCGACCTCAACTTTTCGGGCGACTACCAGCCGAAGGCCCACAAGTACACCGAGGTGCTCTTCGGCGAGGGCTACGTCTTCCGCGCGGGCACCATCGGCACCCTCGCGGAGAAGACCGCGTTTGGCTATGTGGCGAAGTATATGGAGGAGCGGGGGCTCAACCCGCGCAAGGCGGAGCGGATGCGCTACGCCATCGGCTGCACCGGGGTCAAGCGCACGACGGGACAGCACCCGGGCGGCATCGTCGTCGTGCCCAAGACCAAGGACATCCACGACTTCACTCCCGTCCAACGCCCGGCCGACGCGCAGGACACCGACATCATCACCACTCACTTCGACTACCACAAGATCGACGAGAACCTCTTAAAGCTCGACATCCTCGGGCACGACGATCCGACGGTTATCCGTATGCTCGAGGACCTGACCGGGGTCGACGCGAAAAAAATTCCGCTCGACGACAAGGAGACGATGAAGCTCTTCTCCGACATCTCGCCGCTCGGCATTCCGGAGGACGACATCCTCTCAAGCGTGGGCTCGGTGGCGCTGCCGGAGTTCGGCACCCGGTTTGTCCGCGGGATGCTCGAGGAGACGAGACCCACAACCTTCGGGGAGCTTGTGCGGATCTCCGGCCTCTCGCACGGAACGAACGTCTGGCTCGGCAATGCCCAGGAGCTGATCGCCAAGGGAGTGACCAACCTCCGCGGCTCGATCTGCACCCGTGACGACATCATGAACTATCTCATCCTAAAAGGGGTGGAGCCAAAGACCGCCTTCTCGATTATGGAGTATGTGCGAAAGGGCCGGGCGAACAAGGACGGCTGCATGAAGCCCGACTGGGAGGCCGCGATGCGCGCCTGCGACGTGCCCGACTGGTACATCGAGTCCTGCGTCAAGATCCAGTATATGTTCCCGAAGGCGCACGCGGTGGCCTACGTCATGATGGCGTTCCGCATCGCGTGGTTCAAGGTCAACTACCCCTACGCCTTCTACGCGGCCTATTTCACCGTCCGCGCGGACGACTTCGACGCGCGCTACATGATCTACGGCATGGAGACGCTGCTCGCGCGCTACCGGGAGCTCGCGGCGCTGCCGAAGCCGACCCAGAAGGAGAGCGCCCAGCTCACCATTCTGGAGACGGGCTACGAGTTCTACAAGCGGGGGCTGAACTTTCTGCCGATCGATCTCTACAAGTCCCACTCGACCAAATTTCAGGTGCTTCCGGAGGGGCTGCTGCCGCCTCTGAATTCGCTGCCCGGGCTCGGGACGAACGCGGCCATCGCGATCGAGAAGGAGCGGGAGAACGGAGAGTTCCTCTCGATTGACGAGCTGGTGCAGCGCACCAAGGTGTCAAAGACGGTGGTGGAGGTTCTGCGGGACGCGGGGGTGCTCGCGGGTATCCCGGAGTCGGCCCAGATCTCGCTCTTCTGAGCGGGGAGGAGGAAAGAATGCAAAGAGAGGCAATCGAGCTGCTCGTCGCCTTCGATCAGAACTATATCGGCCCGTTTCGCACGCTGCTCTGTTCCCTGCTTCGGAACAATCCCGGCGAGCGCTTCCGCATCTTTCTGCTGCACAGCGCGATCCCGGAGCGGGAGCTTGCGGCGCTCGGGGAGTACTGCGGGCGCGGCGGCGCAGAGCTCATCCCGCTGCGGGTGGACCGCGCGATCTTTGAGGGGGCGCCCGTCTCCAGGCAGTACCCGCAGGAGATGTACTACCGCCTGCTCGCGCCCCGGCTGCTGCCGGAGTCGGTAGCGCGGGTGCTCTATCTCGACCCGGATATTCTGGCGCTCAACCCGCTGCGGCCGCTCTGGGAGCGGGAGCTCGGGGAGTATACCTTTGCCGCAGCCTCCCACTCTGGACTGTTCGACGTGGGCAACCACCTCAACCGGCTCCGGCTGAGCACCGATCACGACTACTACAACTCGGGGGTGCTGCTGCTGGATCTCGGCCGCGCGCGGACCCTTGTGAAGCCGGAGGAGGTCTTCACCTATGTCCGGGAGCACTCGGGCGAGCTGCTGCTCCCGGATCAGGACGTGTTTAACGCGCTCTACGGCTCAAAGACGCTTCCGCTTCCGGACGAGATCTGGAACTATGACCCCAAATATTACGCCGCCTACCGGCTGCGCAGCGAGGGGATGTGCGACCTCGACTGGGTGATGGGACACACGGTGTTTTTGCACTTCTGCGGGAAGCACAAGCCCTGGCTGAAGAGCTCCAGGGACCGCTTCTCCGCGCTCTATAAGCACTATATGAGGCTCGCCTCACGGTAAAGAGCACCGCCCCAGGGGCCGGCGCTCACAGAGAGCTGATCCGCGCGGTCAAAGCTGCGGCTCAGTTCCGCCGTGATGCGCGCTGTCTGATAAAGAAAGAAAACTCCCCGGGCAACCACCCGGGGAGTTTTTGCGCTGTTTTACTCGGATATCCTCTCTGATACCTGTGCCCCTTTGCCGGAGCTTTTGGTCCGGGGGAGAGGAGGCCCCGCCGGACGGACAGGTCCGCCCCGATCGGACTGCGATTCGGCGCCAGGACCGCTTATTCCGCCAGAATCCCTGCGGAGAGCTTGAAGGCGAGCACGCGGAAGACGGCGCGGTCGAGCGTCTCCTCCGGAAGCGAGCCGTCTTTCACTGCGGCGAGAATATCCTCGTAAGGGGTCTCGATCTCGCTCGTTGTGATAAGATCGTTTCCGGCCAGGAGCGCCATCACATAGGGGCTCTTGGAACCGGTATAAGCTGTTACGCCGTCCATGGCCATATCATCGGTGAGAATAAGTCCGGTAAAGCCGAGCTCCTCGCGCAAGCGTTCGTGCACAGCGGGGGAGAGAGAGGCCGGGTTCTCCTCATCCATGCTCTCCACCACGTTGTGCGAGACGAGCACGCAGGGCGCCCCCGCGTCGATTCCGGCCTGGAAGGGGAGAAAATCCCGCTCGCGGAAGGAGTCGAGACTCCGCTTGTCGATTGCGACGCCGGTGTGGGTGTCGGGGTTGCTGCCGTAGCCGGGGAAGTGCTTGAGGGTGGCGGAGACGCCGGTGCCCTTTGTCGCTTTCACAATCGCTTCAATACAGTCGGCAGTGGTCTCCGCGTCCTTGCCGATGGTGCGCTTATAGATGTAATCGTCGCTGTCGGTCGAGACGTCGGCCACCGGAGCGAGATTCAGGTTGATTCCGAGAGAGGCGAGCAGCTCGCACTTCTCCTTTGTGTCCTCCACGAGGGCGGAGATGCCGCCATTCTTATAAAGATACCGCTGCGAGTTGAACGGCGCCTCTGCGAGATTTTCGTTGCTGCTGACGCGCACGACCGAGCCGCCCTCCTCGTCCACCGAGAGGATGAGCGGGATATCCGCCGCCGCCTGGTAGGAGGCGAGATTGCTCACAACCGTGCTCTTTTTGAGCCCCTTGAAGTCGCGCCCGAAGAGCACCAGCCCTCCGAGGTGATATTCGCGCACCGCCTCGGCGGCGTCCTCCTCCGGACAGCGGGCGAGCAGCACCTGTCCCGCCTTCTCCTCTAAGGTCATCTCCGAGAGCAGCTCGTAGGCCCGCTCATACTCGGAGGAGAAGATGCCGCCGTCCTGGAAGCTCTCGGGCACCTTGCTCTCCGGCTCGGACGGCTGCTCCGGCTCGGCGGGGGCGTTCGGGTCGGTCACCGGGATATCCGGCGGAAAGAGGCTCTGACTCAGCGCGGAGTAGGCGAAGAAGGCGAGCGAGCCCGCGAGCAGCACGACGAGCAGAACCGGAAGAATGCGCCGCCTTTTTCGGCCGGTGTAATTTTTTCTTTTTGCCATAGAAAACGCTCCAAAATAGATCTTTTAATAGAATACAGAGTTAGTATATCAGAATTCTGTCCGAAAGTCGAACAGAGAATACAAAATTTCCCCGGAAATTGGAAGGTTTTTATTGCATTCTGCGCCATGGTGGGGTATACTTTGCAACGTACATATAGGCGGAGGGGAGAAGAACGGATGAAACTTTGGGACAGGATGCTGGAGACGCTGGTGGAGATCTATCCTGCGGCTGCGGGGTGTATCGACGCCGAGGGCGCCTACCGCGACGAGAGCGGGAAAAAGCAGATCTACAACCAGTGCACCGGACTCTATTTTGCAGTGCTCTACACCTGTGAGGACGAGCGCAATCCCTACTATCATGATCCGCGGACGCTGGAGCTTGCGATCCGCTGCTGGGAGTTTTATTACACCCTCACCCGGGAGAACGGGATGACCCAGATTATCACCTATGACCAGTATTGGCACGACCAGTATGAGGAGTGGGACACGCTGCACTGGCTGACCACGCTCGAGCTTTTGGAAAAGGATCTGCCGCCGGAGCGTATCGCTCGGTGGCGCGAGCGGTGTTATGCGAGCTGCGAGGGCCTTGCGAAGAAAATCCGCGCCGACTATGAGAGCGGCGCGATCACCGAGGGACTCAAAAAGCATGCGGTGGCGAATCACTTTCTCTGGGAGGTGGTCTGCGCCTACCGGTACGGTCTGCACACGGGAGACGAAGCGCTCTGCGCCTTCTGCGGCGAGGTGATGGAGGCCTGTGCCGCCGGGCAGCATCCGGCCGGCACCTGGCTCGAGGGCGGATCGCTCGTCGTGGGCTACTGCCACGTGAGCTACGGCGCGCTCGCCCTCTTCTGCGCCCTCTCGGAGCGACGCTATCCGAAGTGTGTGGAGGCGGCCCGCCGCTGCACCCACTATCTGCTCAACTGCTACTACGAGGGCTGTCGGTATACCGCGACCTTTGACACCCGACAGCGGTATAAAGAGCTCCCGGGGCAGACGGGAGGCTCCGCCTATATCCCCTCCGCACTGCTCGACGATCCGGAACAGCGGTATTACGCGTCGCTCGCGGTCGAGGGGATGAAAGAGGCGCCGGAGATCGGCACGGTGCACCAGCTGCTCGGCTACTATCTCCAGAACTTCCTCACCATGCCTCGCGACGCGGAGCTGCTGCTCGAGCCGGACGCGGACTATCAGGAGGCGGATTTCTCGATCCCCGACATGCGCGCGCGGATGCGCCGCTGTGGGGACTGGGTGGTGCCGATGTGCTGCCACAGCCAGCAGGTGGAGGACAGCCGCTGGATTTTGGAGCGGATGAATCTGTTCAGCGTCTATCGCCTGGGGGTGGGCGAGATCGTCGGCGGCGGAAATTCCACCTCGACTCCGCACCTCGCGAGCATCGAGGTGATCGAGCGGGGACGCTCCTGCTATCTCCCGGAGGAGGGGGAGCTGACGCAGGACGGCATGACCTACCGGTGCAACGGAGCCCGCTGTGAGATCCGCTTCACACTCACCGAGGAGGAGGTTCTGGTGAACTACCGGATCGACGGCCTCTCCGAGCTCGGCAAGGCGTATGTCCACATCCCGCTCTTCGCGGCGAACAGCGATTCGATTGAGCTCGGCGGCGCCGGCTATCCAATCGAGGAGGGACGATATTTCTCGTGCTCCCTCGCGGCGGGGGAGCGCGCGGTACACCGCGGCGTGACGCTCACGGCGGACCGGCCGCTCGTCTTTACCTATCCGGAGAACGGGTTTAACCCCTATCTGCAAAAACAGGCCCCCACCAAGAAGGAGGGCTACGCGGTGCTCACCTGTGAACTCGACTACGCGAGAAACGACCTCTGCCTGCGGATTCGGATGGACTAGGAATTCCGTCGGCGGCCGTCCGGCGGCGCGGGATGTAAACAGGAGGACCGGCCGTTGGCATTCGGCGGAGGGAGCGGAGGAGGACGACATGCGGACCGAAGGAAGATTATGGCCGGTTCTGGGGAGCTATGCGCTTTTGCTCGCCGCCGTCGCAGCGGTGGCGCTGCTGATGCGCAACGAGCCGGATCTGCTGGAACCCTATCGGGAGACCGCCCGGACTGCCGCGGAACGCAGGGCGGAAGAGGAGGGGCTGAGGCCTGAGACGCTTGACTATCTCTGCGCGCGGAATCGGACGGAATTCGAGCGGATCGAGGTTGTCTTTTACTACGTCTCCGAGTGCGGGGAGGACACGTGTGCGCTGCTCGAGGCGGCGGTAGAGTGGGATAAACGCTCCGACGTTTCAGTGGAGCTCACCCGTTGCTCCCGCTCGGAATTGTTACAGCGGCGCGCGGAGTTGGAGCGCCCGGACGGCCTGCTCGACCGGGGGGAGGCGATGCTTTGAACGCGCGGAAAAAAACGGCTGCGCTCTGCGCAGTGCTCCTCTGCGCGACGGCTGTCTGTGGCTGGTTTGAGTGGCGCGCGCTCACTACGCCCGCCTATGTCTATGAGGCGAAAGAATATCTGAAAGAGGCCGCGGCGGCGGGGGAGATTCCTTCCCGGTCGATGGAGTATGCCTATAGCATGACGCTCCTGCCCCATCAGGCGGGGCATCGGGTGGTGTTCCTCGGAAGGGGCCGGCGGGGAGCGGAGCGGGAGATCGTTACCGTCGACCTGTTTGATTACAACAGAGAAAAAAGTGGTGTGAGTGGTTTCGGGCAGATAGAACATGCGGCGGCGGAAGCGGCGCGCAGAGAGGTCGAGATGGCGGGGTTGCTTACCCATAGGCGCTAGAAGAAGGACGGCAAATGCCGTCCTTCTTTTTTTTTGCGTGGATACGGCTTTGGAGGAGATTGTAAAAAAATTTGTTTTTTTTGTCTTTTTCAGGGAGCGAGGCGTCTATTGATATAGCAAGTCGAACGGGAGAAGAAAAGATGCAGTACTACAGGATGGGCCTTGCCGCCCCAAAGAGAAGAAATCTGAACCCGCGGAAGCGGCGGATCAGGCGCCGCAGGCTGTGCCTGCTTTTGGCAGCCGTTCTTTTATTCTCCGCCGCACTTGGAATCGCTTCGGCCTGTGCGCAGTCCGGGAGAGAACCGGCGCCGCCCTCGGCGGCTGATCCGGAGCAGCCTCCGGCGGCTGATCCGCCGAGTCGTGAGCCGCCTCGGCCGCCGGAGGACCGTCTCCCTGAGCCCGATGTGCCCTATCTGTACTCCGAACCGGTCCCGGTCTCAGAAGCGGTCGGCCTCAGCTACTTTGACGATGCCGTCTTTATCGGAGATTCGAGGACGGAGGGGCTTCTGCTCAACACCGGGCTGACCAATGCGACGGGTTATGTGCACAAGGGGCTTATGGTGGATACCGTCTTTACCAAAAAAGTGATCAATAAAAACGGCAGGAAGCTTTCTGTGATCGACGCCCTGAGAGAGACAGACTTTGCCAAAGTCTATCTCATGCTGGGGATAAATGAGACCGGTTGGCCGTACAGCTCCGTGTTTATCGAGAAATATGGGGAGATTATCGATACAGTCCGGGAGATCAACCCGGAAGCGGTGATCTATATCCAGGAAATTATTCCGGTGTCAGAGAAGGTCTCCTCTACGCACAGCTATGTAAAGAACGATAAAATTGCAGAGCGAAACGGCCTTCTGGCGAATTTGGCGGCGGAGAAACAGGTGTACTATATTGATGTGAGCGCCGCAGTTGTGTCGGAGGACGGGAGCCTGCCGGAGGACGCCGCTACAGATGGAATCCATCTGAAAAAAGAATACTGCCAAAAATGGCTTGACTACTTAAAAACCCATACCGTGATGTGATAAGGAGCGTCGGATTTATGAGAAAATTAGCGATATTGATTGCATCGGTTTTGTGTGTGATGATTGCCTCCGGCTGTGCCGCGGAGACAGAGCAGGTGGATATCAAAGAGCTGGCAGAGACCTTGCGGGAGACGCTCCGATTTGAGGACGAGCTGACCCCGGTGGATGAGAAGACTGCCGGAGCGCTCTACCAGATAGACGATGCGGTTCGCTCCTGCGTATATATCAGCAGCGGAGCCACCGCGGAGGAGATCGCCGCGTTTGAGCTGAAAGACGGCGGCGCCGCGGAGAAGGCGCTCGAGAAGGCGCAGGGGAGAATCGCGGAGCAGAGAGAGAATTTTGCCCTTTATATTCCGGAAGAAGCGGACAGGCTTGAAAGAGCTGTTGTGGAGCGGTTCGGACGGTATGTGGTGGTGTGCGTCTCAGCGGACGGCGCGGCCGGAGAAATCATTTCAGATTTTATGGAATAAGGGGATACAGACAGAAAATGGAACAGAACCAAGACCTTCTCTCGCTGATTGAGGACGATCGAGAAAAGTTTTACAGAGTTGCCTTTGCCTATGTGAAAAACCGGGAGGACGCGCTCGATATTCTTCACAACGCCATTGTGAAAGCACTCCAGGGATACCATCTGCTGCGGAAAAAAGAGGTGCTGAGGACCTGGTTTTATAGAATCCTCATCAATGAGAGCATAACGCTTTGCCGCAGACGGAAGAGGACGGTCTCATTCGACCAGCTGACAGAGGGCGAGCTGCCGGCGCAGAGGGAACCGGAGCGCGCGCACTATATTGACCTGTACGCTGAAATTGACCGGCTGCCGCCGAAGCTGAAGACGATTCTGATTCTCCGCTACTTTGAAGATATGAAGATTCGGACCATAGCGGAGATTATGGCGATGAAGCAGAGCACGGTGAAATCCAGATTGTATCGGGCGTTAAATCTTCTGAGAATTCGTTTGGAGGATGTGGAGCATGATTGATAGATCCAAATATAAAATGATCGAGATTCCTGAGGAGCTGGATTCGGTGATCCGCGGCGCGATCGATGAGGGAATCCACGGCAGAGGGCAGGGGAGCGCGCTGAGAAAGGCTGCTACTTTCGCCGCCGCTCTCGTGTTTTGCTTTGTCTCTCTGCTCAATCTCTCGCCCGTCTTTGCAAAGGCTGTTTACAATCTGCCGGTGCTCGGCGAACTGTGCAGGGTTTTGACGTTTCGGGAGTATCACTTTGAGGATGAGATCAAATATATTGATGTGGAGATACCGGAGATTGCAAATACGGGAAAGACAGAGCTTGAAAAACGGGTCAATCTGGAGATCCGGAAGATTGCCGCCGATTATTTGAGAGACAGCGAAGCGCGGGCGAAGGAGTACTATGAGGCGTTTGTGGAGACCGGAGGAAATCCGGAGGATTTTGTGCCGGTGGGAATTACGATCGACTATGAGATCAAATCGGTCAGTCCGGACTACGCGTCTTTTGTGCTCTCGGAATATGAGACAAAATTTGGGGCGTATACCTCCCATGTCTACTACAACATCGACCTGGAGAGCGGGAGGGTGCTAACGCTGAAAGACTGGTTTGGAAACGATTACCGCCGGATTGTGGCGGACAGTATTTCCAACACGATTGCGGGTTGGGACGACCGGCAGAGAGAGCTGCTGTGGGACGACTTGTCGGTGATCGATTTGATCAACGAGAATACCGATTTCTATCTCAATGAGAGCGGCGAGATTGTGGTCGTTTTTGAGAAGTATGAGGCGGCCTGCGGCTCGGCGGGCGCGCTTGAATTTGTGATCCGGGATGCCGCCTGACAGGGGATGAAAAGTGCCGGTGCAGCCAACGGGCCGCACCGCCACTTTTCTCATTTGCCTCTGTGTTTCTTCAGGTACCGCCGCAGCTGTCAGTGCCGGAGTCCTGTCCAGTGCTCCGTGCCGTCCGTGCGCGTGTAGTCGTGGGGGTTTGTGGCCTCCATGATATCGTAGTAGGCCCAGAAGTCCGCCGGGACGTCGGGGAACTGCCGCAGCTCGGCCGCGTGTTCGCCCAAAAAGCTGCCGTCCGCCGCACGGGCGAGCATACGGTTCGTGATTGTGGTCACCTCGGCCCGGGTAATCTGATTGTAGGGCCGGAAGGTGCCGTCCGGATAGCCGCCGATCCAGCCGTATCGGATGGAGCCCACCACGGGTTCGTAGAACCACGCGTCCGCCGGGACGTCGGAGAAGATGTTCTCGCCGCCGGATTCCGGCGCCGCGAAACGCATCGCGATCGCGGTGAATTCCGCCCGGGTGATGGGGCGCTCCGGCTCAAAGCGGTTTTCCCCCACACCGTTTAGAATGCCCAGAGAGGCGAGTGTGTTCACCGCCGGGGCGTACCAGCTCTCCGCGGGGACGTCCTCAAACCGGCCGGCCGGCGTCTCGTCCTTCTCGCGCAGAAGATTGTAGAACATCTGGGCGACCTCTGCCCGGGTCATCTGATTGTCCGGGCCGAAGCGTCCGTCCGGATAGCCGAAGAGGTAGGCGAAGTGATCGCCGGTCTCCAGCAGATCGGACACACCGGTGTCGTCCGGGTCGGCGACCTCCTTCTGCCAACCGGCGTAGACCGTCCGGTCGGAGATCATCGTGATGGTGTCCACGCGGTGGGTAAGCGCCTGGTCGCGGTACCAGCCGGTGAAGAGATAGCCCTCCCGGACGGGAACCTTGTCGAGGGTGACCACAGTATTGACCGGGTAATACTCGGTGGGATACCGGGTGCCGCCGCCGCTCTGGTAGCGCAGGGCGCAGAGCGGGACGCCGCCCCCTCCCTGCTCCGTCCAGAGCAGGGCAAAGGGAGAGAAACACCCATCCGCAGCGTCGGCGCTCAGGGTGAAGCGAAGTCCCTCGGGGGTCGCCTCGACCGGAATCTGTTCCACCTGACTTGCGGCGATCTGCTCCTCCAGAGAGGGAGCGCCTCCGAGCGCGTACTCCCGGTGCAGACCGGTGTAGTGCAGCAGGGTGAAGGTATCGCCGGCATCTGTACCCGCCGGATAGGGCCAGTAGACGGTGAGCTCCCGGTCGGCGCTGACCCAGGCATTGCCGTTCGCGGTGTCCACAAGGTCGAGATAGCGGAACAGATACTGACCGGGAGTGAAGGTGACGCCGGAAGCGTGGTCGATCAGCAGCTGTTCACGGTTCTGGTCGGGGAGCAGCTCATCGCTCAGCAGCGCGACGCCCGCCCGCTCCGCGGTGCCGAGGCCGGAGCCGTTTCCGTTGGTGTAGAAGACCGCGTCCGATTCCACCGCGACGGTGATCTTGTCCACAGCCGAGTCGGGCGCCGAGGAGAGCAGCTTGTGGCACTCCGCGCCCCGCTCCGGGTCGGACAGATGGCGCACGGTCAGCGTTCCGGGATGGCAGACGATGGGGGCGCCGTCGACGGTGATCTGCTCCAGTGCGATCCCGGGAAGCGGGACGATCTGCGCGGTGTAAACGCCGGGGGTGCGGTCATTTTCCACCGTGTGGCCGGCCGCGTCCCGATACTCCACGGTGAAGGGGTAGGGCTCGCCCTCGTGCGCCTGAGGCTCCCAGGACTCCCCGTTTACGCGGATATCCGCGCCCTCCCGGAGCCCGAGATAGGTGGGTTCCGGGAAGCCGGAGGGGTCGTTCTCACCGCCGGGATAGACGGTGACGTCCGCGATGCGGAGCGCGAGAGGGGTTGCCGCTTTTAACAGCAGGGTGTCCCGGTCCTCGCACAGCACTCGAAGGTAGACATAGCCCGGGTCGACAAATGCGCCCTCGAGCCGGAGCGCGGTGACAAGCGAGAGCGTCTCGCCCGCCGAGAGCTCGGCCTGCGCCTCATCGGAGAGCCGCCCGGAGATGCCGCGCAGCGTCACGACAGGGGAGGGGTCGTCCGGCTTTTCCTGCACCATGCTGACCGGGATGGCGAGTTCCCGGGAGTCCGGATTGTAGGAGACGGCTCCGGCCGGGTCCACAATCAGCCAGTTGCTGTCAAGGGACAGCTTGGACCAGTCCTGATCGGGCGAGAAGCGCTCGTCCAGCGTTGCGGTGAGGGTGAGCTTGCTGCCCTTAAAATAGTTGTAGTTGTCGTACTCCGGACCGTAGGAGGAGTCGGCGAACAGGTCCCGCCAGAAGGAGGCGGCGCTGTCGAAGTCCTCCGAGCCGGAGAGCTGCATCTCGGTCAGGTCGAAACGTCCCTGGAAGCGCAGCGTCTCCGCGCCGGAATGCAGCAGATGCGCCCCGGTGTCGTCCTGGTCCCAGGCGGCACTCCCGACCTGGTGGGAGAGGGCGAGTGAACCGCTGAGATTGACCGGACGCTCCACCACGGTCACCGGCAACGTGAAGCAGAGCGCGATGTCGGGATCGTCCGCACGGGAGAGCCGGACAGTGACGTCATAGACCCCCGGTTTTGCAAAGACGAGTCTGCTTGTCCCCTGACCGGACTCCAGGATCTCGTCGGGGGAGGCCACGGTGTAGCTGCGCTCCCAGTCGGCAATCTTATGGAAGTACCCGCCTCCGCCGTTGTCGGTCATGCTGTCGTAGGTCTGGTACTGCGGGGTGTAGGTGTAGTCGAAGGGTTCCTCCCCCTCGCCCACATAGAGGAGCTTTGTGTCCACCGGATGCACATAGGAATAGGTAGTGGACTTATTTCCGTTTCCGCCGTGGAGCCAGCCGCAGACCCACTTGCTGTCGTAGTCCACATTGGCGTTGACGCCGCTGATCACATGGGAGACGGTGATGCTCCCGTCTTTTTTGATCGCCCGCAGAGAGGACACGTGCCGGACCGACTCCTGATTCTGCACCTTAAAGGTGAGATCGGCATAGCAGGATTTGACCGTCGCCCCGAGCCCTTTGTAGGTGCTGCGGATGGCGGGGGTACCCCAGTTGTCGTAGGATGTGGCCTCAGGCGGGTAGCCCAGCATTCCGGCGAGACCGCCGTAGAAACCGCCACTCTTGCCGGTGGAGTCGGAGAACGCCCCGGTCACGTCCGAGCACACCTCTCCCTGTGCAGTACAGCGCAGCATGGTGGAGCCGCCGTCGAACACGCCTGCGATGCCGCCCAGATACAGTCCGGCGATGACGTCCGGCGAGCGGTACTCCGGCATCTCGGCCGCGAGCTCCGCGTGGAAATCCTGCACGGTGCAGTCTGCAACTGAGACCTGTCCGTGGGCCACGCCGATGATGCCGCCCACTCCCTCGTGGCAGGAGCCCTCCGACTGGACGCGGGTGACGGTGAGACCGCCGGCCCGGCAGTTCCGGATGTCGGTCGGCAGTTCCATCTCCTCGATCGGCGCGCCGCCGATCGAGATGTCCGCGGTGTAGAGGACGCCCTGCGCACCTAAAATACCGCCGAAGCCCACCGGAGTTGCGAAGCTTGTTCCGCTGCCGCCGGTGTAGAGAAGTTCGAGGCCCTCGACCGAGATGGAGGAGAGGGAGGACCCCTGCTCCACCGGCACGTCCAACCGGTCGGGCGTCATGATGCAGTCGGCGAGTCCGACCACACCGCCGAAGCCGGAAAAGACGAATTTCTCATCCACTGTGACCTGGAGAGAGCCGCTGACGCTGACGTTCTCGATCTCAGTGCCCACAATCCAGCTGGCGAGCAGGCCCGCAGTGCACATCCGGCCGCCGAAGCCCTCCGACGGCAGAGCGGTGAGGTCCAGCTGTACAGAGGCGTCAGCCAGCCGAACGTTTCGAATATGGGCGTTTACGGTATAGCCGAAGAGGCCGGCGAGCTCCGAATAGGGGTCCCGATAAGCGGAAATCCGCAGACCGCTGATGGTAAAGTTTTCCCCCTCAAAAGTCCCCTGGAACTGGTGTGTCTGTGTGGAACTCTCAGGGGAGTTTGGGTAGTGCCGGCAGTCTCCGATCGGAGTCCACTCGTGGGCGCTAAGGTCGATATTGGCGGCGAGTTTTACCGTTTTGCCGGCAAAGGTTTTGCCCTCGTTTACCGCCAGGGCGAAAGCGGCCAAATCCTCCGCGGAGGAGATGGTGAATTCCGCGCTGGACGCATACTGGTCCGCCCAACCCTCGGAGGCGAACTCGCTCCAGTTTCCCTCCGGCGCCGAGCTCATATCGGTCGCCGCCGCCGGAGGCAGAAGCGAAAGAAGCAGACACAGCGCGAGCAGGCCGGATAGTAGCCTTTGTTTCATAGTTTCACAGTCCTTTCTCTGTCTCAGTTACAATGAGCTGTCTCCTGTCAGCGGATGTTAAGCTGTTTGCACTTTAGACACCTCCTTATCCCCGGACAGAATCACTCTTCTGGGAAACGGATCAAAAGAGGCGCTGGACAAAATCACTCTTCTGGGAAACGGATCAAAAGAGGCGCTGGA
>CAJFTX010000014.1 GCA_904420075.1 uncultured Clostridia bacterium
AGAAGAGGGGCGGCCGCGAGCTGTTCGCGGCCCCCCCGGAGGGAGAATCCTATGAAACAAGCCGCTGTCTCGCCTGCGGGAGCTGCCGCCGCAGCCCCGCCCGGTAACCGGCGGGGAAAGGTAAAAGCCCCGCGTCTGAAATTCCGCGCAAACCGCGATATTCCGATCTATCTTCTGCTGTTACCCGCGCTCGGCCTGCTCTTCGTGTTTAACTACATCCCGATGAGCGGGATTATTATGAGCTTTGAGGACTACTCGCCCTGGAAGGGGCTCACCGGCAGCGAATGGGTCGGCCTAAAACATTTTATTTATTTTCTCAGCGACGGCAATTTTTGGCGGGTGATGGGCAACACCCTCACTATCAATTTTTACTCCATTCTGTTCGGGTTGCCGTTCCCGCTCATTTTCGCCCTCATGCTCAATGAGGTGCGCAGCAAATGGTTTAAAAAGACACTTCAGACGGTCAGCTATCTGCCGTACTTTATCTCCTGGGTGGTCGTCGCGAGTATCGTCACGACCGTGCTCTCCCCGGACGGCGGCCTTGTGAACGTGCTGCTCGGAAAGCTCGGGATGGAGCCCACCTATTTCTTAACGAAGGAACAATATTTCCAGCCGATTCTCGTCATCTCGGGAATCTGGAAGGACTTCGGCATGAACGCCGTATACTATATCGCCGCTCTCGCGGGAATCGACCCGCAGCTCTATGAGGCCGCCTCGATGGACGGCGCGGGCAAGTGGAAGCAGCTTTTCCATATCACACTGCCCGGTGTAAAGAACATGTTTATCCTGCTGCTCATCCTCCGCGTCGGCACGATGGTCACCATCGGCTTTGAGCAGGTGTTCCTGCTCTACAATCCGACGGTCTACTCGGTCGGCGACGTCATCAGTACCTATACCTACCGTCTCGGCATCGAGCAGAGCCAGTACTCGCTGACGACCGCGATCGGCTTTACCCAGTCGATTGTGAACTTCGCGCTGGTGTTCGGTACGAACAAGCTCTCGAAGAAGCTCGGCGGCTACTCGCTGTGGTAATCGAAAACGGAGGATTAACCTATGAAAGTCTCGCGTTCGGAGAAGACATTTCGCGTGTTTAACGCGTTTGTCCTCATCCTCATTATGCTCACGATCATTGTCCCGCTGCTCTATATCGTCAGCGTCTCCCTGAGCAGCAAAGAGGCGGTTACCAGCCTCTCGGTCACTCTCTGGCCGAAGGGACTCAACTTTGACGCCTACGCCGAGCTGCTGAGGAAAGACACCTTTCTCACCTCGCTTGTGAACACCGTATTTTTGACGGTCATCTATACGGCGGCGGCGCTGATAGTCAATACCATGGCGGCCTATGCGCTCTCGAAGCAGTTTTTCGGGAAAAAGGTGATCACCTATCTCTTTATTATCCCGATGTATTTCACCGGCGGCCTCGTCCCGACCTATCTACTCGTGACGAATACCCTCGGCCTCTACAACAACTTCTTAGCGCTGCTGCTGCCGGTACTTGTCAATGTGTTCTATCTTATCGTTATCCGCAGCCAGATCGAGGCGATCCCAGCGGGGCTCACCGAGGCGGCGATGATCGACGGCGCAAACGAGTTCCAGATTCTCTTTAAGATCATTCTGCCTACGATCTCCTCCACGACGGCGGCGATCGGGATGTTCCTCGCGCTCAACATGTGGAATACCTGGTACTCGGTGCTGCTCTATACCAGCAAGGAGAAGTACTGGACGCTCCAGTATTTCCTGCGCACCATCGTTTTCGACAAAGCCATCCAGGACGCCTCCGGCGCGAGTGCGATGGATATGGCGACCATCTCGCCGCTCAACTTTCAGATGGCGGCAATCGTTCTTGTGGCATTACCTATTGTTGCGATCTACCCCTTTGTGCAGAAATATTTTGTCAAGGGAATGCTTGTCGGTTCTGTCAAGGGATAGAATTTGCGCGACACAATCTTCCTTATGCAAAAGCCCCGTCTTCTCAGAAGACGGGGCTTTTGTAATTCCCGCTTTGCGCGGGAAGCGGGGCGTGGTATACTAGAAAAAAGAAATAAGAAGAGGTGAACGCCGTGCAGAAACCGTCGATGGAAGAAATTGCAGAGTGGAAAGTGATCTATGAAAAATACCGCCCGTATCTCTCGGCCAACCGGAGAACCGTCTCCGAGGCGCTGGAGTATCTGGTGGACCGCTATCCGGTGCGCGAGGTGACCGATCCCAAGCTGCGCACGTTGATCGGTGCGGTACTGATGCAGAACAAATACTATGCGCAGAAGCTGGGGGAGGCGGAGCCGCGTCCGCGACTGTTTGTACTGGAGAACGACGGGGGCGCCGCGCGGCTCTACCGCGACCGGGCGCAGGAGTATGAGGGCAGTCCGATCTTCATCGGAACAGAGGAGACCTCGGGCTATCTCTCGGTGGAGGGATGCGATCAGCTTGCAGATGAGATGACCGCTTTTCTGGGGCTGGATGAGCAGGACCTCGACAATTTCTTCCTCGTGGCGAGCTATATCCGGAGTCTGCGCCGGCTTGACCTGCCGCTGCCGGGGGAGGAGCTGAGATGAGGCCGCGGGTTGTCATCCCGATGGGGGACCCCGCCGGGATCGGGCCGGAGATCACGCTTAAGACCTTTCTCGAGCCGCGCGCACGGGCGGCGGCGGAGATGGTGGTCGCGGGCGGCGCCGGGATTCTAAGGGCGCTTGCGCAGCGGCTTTCGCTCCCGGTGCGGATCTGCCCGGTTGAGAACGGCTGGGAGGCGGGCGCCGTCTTTGCGGAGGACGGCGGAGATGTGGTACTCGTTCCGGTGATTGACCTCGGCGGCCCCGACCGGTTTGACTACGGTGTGGTGAACGGCGAGTGCGGCCGGGCGGCCTTCCGGTATGTGGAGCGCGCGGTGGAGGAGACGCTGGCAGGTGCCTTTCAGGCGGTGGTCACCACCGCGGTCAACAAGGAGTCGCTGCGCGCGGGCGGCGTGCCCTATATCGGACATACCGAGATGTTTGCGGCGCTCACCGGGACGGAGGACCCGCTCACCCTCTTTCAGGTGCAGAATCTGCGCATTTTCTTCCTCTCGCGCCACGTCTCGCTGCGGCAGGCCTGCGATCTGGTGACGGAGGAGCGGATCTGCGACTATACCCGCCGCTGTATCGCTGCGCTGCGGCAGCTCGGCGTCGCGGAGGGGACCTTTGCAATCGCCGGACTCAACCCCCACAGCGGGGAGCACGGTCTCTTCGGCGACGAGGAGGTGCGGGCGGTGTTTCCGGCGGTGGAGCGATTACAGGCCGAAGGGTACGCTGTGGAGGGGCCGATCGGCGCCGACTCGGTTTTCCACCTGGCGAAGAGCGGACGTTATACGGGGGTGCTCTCTCTCTACCACGACCAGGGGCATATCGCCGCAAAGACGCTCGATTTCATGGGGACCGTCTCGGTCACCGCGGGAATGCCGATTCTGCGCACTTCAGTCGACCACGGCACCGCATTTGACATCGCGGGCAAAGGCCTTGCCTCTCCGGAAAGTCTGGTAGCGGCGGTCGAGGTGGCGGCGCAGTACGCACCCTATTATGGACGCAAAAACTGAGAGAGGGAGGTCGCTATGGAGCAATATTGCAGACGTTGTGGAGTGAAGCTGGAGGAGGGGATGCGCTTCTGTCCCTCCTGTGGCGCGGCGGTGACGGAGGCCTATCCGGGGCAGGTGTCCGGCGCCGCCCCGCGGCCCCGGACGGCAGGCTCGAACGGACTGGCGGTGGCCGGGTTTGTGGTTTCGCTGGTGTCGCTGCTGATCAATTTTTTGGGAATTGTCGGAATCGTGGGGCTGATCCTGTCCGGGATTGGACTCTCTCAGGCATCCCGGGAGGGGGACAACCGGAGGGGAATGGCCCTTGCGGGAGTGATTATCGGCGCACTTTCCACCCTCTGGGGCTTTTTCAACATAATTCGTCTCTTTTAAAGAGACGGAAAAGGCGCCCTTGTGAGGTATGCTCGGTCGGAAATGGATCCGGCGTAAGGGATAAAGAGAGGGGCTGTCTGCGGCGCTGTTCCACTTGACGTCCGGCGAGAAGATGCCGGACGGGTTTCCGCGCTATGTCTTATCCCGTTTTTCGCTCAAAGACAAAACTCCCTGGAGGCGACGGCCCGGGGAGTTTTTTTTATTTTATACGGAGATTCCTTCTATTCCTCCCCGTATAAATATCGCTCTTTTCGCGGAGAAGCCCTTTATATCGGATATTCCGCAGAGAACGGCGGAAGCGTGCTGCCCGCTGCAGCGGTAGAAAGAAAATAGGCGTCTCAAACGATTTCCGGCGCAAAATGGAGACCGGCCGCAGTTGTTCCTCATCTCCGCGCGCCCGAGACCACGCTCCGCTCCGAAGAAAACGGAGAGATCACTGGAGCTAAGGGCCCACTCGGGGACGGCGTATGGGGGCGTCGCCGTGTCGGATTGTGGTGAACGCCTAAAACGGACTGAGAAGGGGGGCGGTTGCGCCGGTTGCCGCGTGTACTTGGCAGGAAAAAGAGACATCCTCAGCGGGGCCGCCCGAGAGAGGGAATTCCGATTTTCACAGGCGGAGAAAATAAAATGAGTCAGCTACCCTCTGAGATGAGAAAAAACTGCCGGTCAAAAATTGACCGGCAGTTTTTATTGTTTCGTCGCGCTGCGCCCCCGGAAGGAAGATATGAATCGAAAGTTGGAAAGTGAATGGAAGATAGATGTTGCCGAGGGCGCGGTGCGGGCGGACAAGTCCCGCCAAAACGGTATTGGTAAGGAAATCAGCAGGGGAACTTGAGATATTTCCGCTCAAAATCCGGAACAGGAATCGGTTTGTTATAGAGATAACCCTGTGCGTAGACGCAGCCGAAATCTTTGAGAATATCCAGCTGTTCCGGTTCCTCAATCCCCTCCGCGATGCTGTCAATTCCCATCTGCCGGCAGACGGAGATCAGATTTCCTACCAGCAGACGGGTTGTGGGATTGGAGTAGAGGTCGTTCATAACGCTCTTGTCAAACTTTAATCCGTTCAGTGAGAGTGAGGAGAGAATAGAGATATTACTGTATTCGGAACCGAAGTCGTCCAGAGAGAGCCGGTACCCGGCCCCGATGATCTTCTGGCTGATTTCTGAGAGTGTGCGGCGCTCCAACTGCCCCATGCTTTCGGTGATCTCAATCTCCAGAAGAGCGCGCTCCACTTCATAACGGGATGTAATTTTGTTAATATGTTCTACAATTCCCTCCTCGAGCAGCGTGCAGCGCGAGAAGTTCATGGAGATCGGGAAGGTGTGCAAGCCGTGCCTTTTCCAGCGCTGAAGTGTGCGGCAGACCTCCTCGAGCACGAAGAGGTCGATGTGCCGGATATTGCGCTCCGCCTCCAACTGGGGAATAAAGCGATCCGGCGGAACAACTCCGTGCGACTCGTCTACATAGCGCACCAGCGCCTCGGCGCCTCGGATTGTCCCGGTTGAAATCTCCGCCTTCGGCTGGAGATAGATCTGGAAATGCCGTTGCTCTATGGCCTCGTGCAACCGCTGCAAGCGAATGGCGCGCAGACGCTGGTCACTCTGTATGTTCCCCCGCTCCTCCCCTTTGGAGATTGAGAGCACTTTGCGCGCGCTATTGATCATACGATTTGGATCGATGTCCTCGTCCGCCCAGGCGTAGCCGAAGAAAATGCTGCCGGGATAGGCGCCGTCCATCTGCTCGCGCAGATCCTCTGCCTGAGAGAGGAACGCCTCGTAGGTGATATCCTCGCAGAGCACAATAAAGGAGTCGCCGGAGAGACGGAAAGCGCTCTGTGCGCCAAATTCGATTTTTAAAGTGTC
Organism: uncultured Clostridia bacterium; assembly: GCA_904420075.1. Lineage (GTDB taxonomy): Bacteria > Bacillota > Clostridia > Oscillospirales > Feifaniaceae > CAJFTX01. Next base: position 5,797 of record CAJFTX010000014.1, read on the forward strand.
CGCCAGCAGACAGAGAAGCTTATCTCCATAGGCGGGGCCATACTCCTGGTTGAGCAGGTGCAGATGACTGACATCCGCCACAAGCACGCCGAGCGAGGAGAGCGCTTCCGGCTGTAGATTGGAGAGCGTACGAGTATAGCTCTGCCAATTATAAAGGCCGGTGAGTGCGTCGTGTTCCGCGACAAAGTGTTGCTGCTGCTCCATCCGCCGCTTGGCGATCTCATTGTATAAGAAATAGGAGAGCGACTGCAGCATGGTCGTGTTGTCCAGATTGATCCGGGGGTTTTCGATGCCGATGTAGCCTATCAGTTCGCTCTCGCTCATAAGGGCGACCGCAGCGAAGGCGTGCATCTGCTTCTCGCGCAGCGTCTTATATTTTTCCGGGAAGAGCGCGCGCAGCTGTTTGAGCTCGGAAAAGACCACAACCTGTTTGCTGCGCAACTCTGTAAGCCAGCTGTGCGGGGTGTTCTCTTCGAGGCGTTCGCTTTCGCGCGGAAGCACAGAGACGCCGGGAGCGTGCCAGTCCTGCGGTAAAATCTGTACGGAAGACCTGTCCCCGATTGTTACGAAATAGACCCGATCCGCCCGATAGAACTGTCCGAGATTCTTAAGAATTTCGGCGAGCGCCGCCTCAAGAGAAGTGCTCGCGAGCAGCAGTGCGGCACATTCGAGCAGAACATGCTCCGCGCTGGCTTTAGCACCTAGCCGCGTCTCGTGCCGGCTGAGATCGGTGAAGAGCTCGAGCCGTGCCCGCCGTCCGTCCCAGAGAATCATCTTGTCGCGGATTAAGAAGCGTTTGTGCAGGCGGGCGTTGGTATTTTCCCAAACCTTAAATCCGTGTTCCTCCGGCAGATGACTCTGACAGAAAATGCAGGGTTGATGGAAGCCCTGCAGGATGTCGTAGCACTTCCGGTCATGGAATTCCCGGATGTCGAACTCCTTTTGAGCGACGCTGTTAATAAACAGCACTTCATGCGTTTCGGCATCGATGACAAAGATGGAGTCGTCCAGCTCGTCGAGCATACAGTGCTCTCCCAGATGACGCTTCGCAATACAGCTGTCGGGCAACAACTGCATCTCGTGCGGAAAGGTTCCTCCGGAGTGGAAACAGCTGCACTGCGCCTTGCCCTGGAATTTCGCTCCGTAGAGCGCCGCATCTGCCTGTTGAAACATCGTCTGAAAGCTGGCGCTGCGGCGGGGGGAAACCGCGACCCCGACAGAGGCGGAAATCTGAAGGGTTTCGTTGCCCGTGTGATAGCTGATGTTCAGCTTTTCGCAGAGAGCTGCAGCCTCTCTCATCACCCACTCGCGACTGGGAACATCCTCAAAGAAGAGGATAAATTCGTCGCCCCCCAGCCGGCCGGGGATGCACTGGGAATAGTTGCTGACGCGCAGAACCCGCCCGATCTCCTGGAGAATGCGGTCGCCGAAGTAGTGGCCGTGACGGTCGTTGATCTGCTTGAAGTCATCCATATCAATGATAAGAAACGCGCACTGAGAAGACGGGTTCTTCTGATAGGAGAGCCGCTGGCTGATCATCGACTCAGCGGTCTGACGGTTGTAGAGTCCGGTGAGCGCATCCCGCTCCGCGCGCTCGCGCAGCGCAAGTTCTGTTTTTTTGCGCTCATCTATGTCTCGAATATATCCAAATGCGAGCAGCTCCGAGGTGTCGGGGTCGCGTAGCAGCGCCAGATGAAAGGCGCACCAGATAATCCGGCCGTTGAAATTTTTGCAGCGGTATTCGCCGTAGAGGCTTTTGCGGTCGCTCTGGGCCGCCTTGCGCAGCGCCTGTGGAGAGAACAGCTCCTGATACCGCTTTTTGTCCCCCGTGTTTGAGATATAGCTGATGATTTCCTCTGAGAGCTGCTCATAGGTGCTGATCCGCTGAAAGGATTCGGGGGGATAGTGGTCGCTCCAGACGTGGAAGACCTTGTCCTGCGTCAGATTGATTTTGGTCGAGACGAGTACATCGGCGGAGAGCATCTCGCGCAGCTGCTCCTCCTGGAAGAAGCGCTGCTCCGCCTCCTTTTGGGCAGTGATGTCCTCCGATACGGCGATGGCGCGGACCGGAGCGCCGGTTTTGTCAAAGATATTGGTATAGTTGATTTTTACCCAGCAATAGTTGCCGTCGACCGCTCTTACGCGTACGACGGCGTTCGCCGTCGGCTCGCCGCGGTGCAACCTCTCGTAGAGCGCACAGTATTTTTGTGTGTCGTCGGGGTGGATAAAGCGATTTTCGATCAGACTTTCCGGCACATGGGGGATCGTCATCTCGAGTCCAAAGGTCTCAAAGGAGCGCTCTGTTTGAAGAATACACCGTTCTTTGAGATCATACTCCCAGACGTTAATTTTGGTCTGGGAGATTGCAATTTGAAACCGCTTTTCGCTCCAGAGAAGCTGCTGCTCAAAATTTTTGCGGTCATCGATGTTGATTACCATTCCGCTGAGAACCAGACCGTCGTTTGTCTCGGTGAGTCCGGCGCTGGCGTGGAGCCATGCGATCTTGCCGTCTCCGCGACGCACCCGATATTCGAGAGAGAGCGTCTCTTTTCGCTCAAGAATGGCGCGTTCAATCTGCGCGGAGACCTCCTCGATATCATCCGGATGGACAAGAAGAGCGGTTTTGTTGTGAAATTTATTTGCGAATTCCTGCTCGGTGTAACCGTGCAGCTGATAGTAGAAGGGGTTGGCATAGAGCAGGGTGAACCCCTCGTCCATCCGGGCGGTGAAAATTCCGCCGAGCCTGCTCTGTGCGATAAAGGAGAGCTCGTTTTTCGCCTCGACCTGGTCGGTGATATCGAGACATACGCTGATGATCGCCTGACGGCCGGCCTCCGTTGTAATCAGGCGGCCCTTGTCATGGACCCAGAGAAAGCTGCCGTCTTTTTTGAGCATACGGTAGGTGACGGTGTAACTGTCGCCCTCCGCGAGCTGGGCGGAGACGGTCTGCTCCACGTGGGTGCGATCCTTTGGATGGATACAGTGGAGCACGAGCCCGTCGGTCGCCTTCACAAATTCGTCATAGGTGTAGCCGAGGTATTCGAGCATCCGGTTATTGACGAAATAGAGCGGAAAACCGGGCTCGTGATAACCTCCCATAATACCGCCGGGCATCGTGTCGCTGAAGAGATTTAAAAGATTTCGGTCGAGATAGGTGCCGCGCTCCTCGAGCGCCTGCTCCCCGAATTTGATCGGATAGTACTCATCCTCCCGCTGTTCAGCAGAGGGGACCGAGACGTGCACCGCGCGGATCAAAAATTCTCCCTCCTGACGGTGAAATACCGCAGTCTGTCGCATCTCAACGCAGATCGAAAGCCCGCTCGAGAGCAGCTTGGAGACCCGGATGACCGCATAGAGCAGGATGTCGGACTCCTCCCCGACCGCTGAGACCTGCTCAAAGGCGATTTGAAACGGAAGGGGATCCAGTTCAATCTCCTCGGTCACAAGTGCGCGGAGCTGAGCCTTGTTAAAGGCGACCTCCTGAATTCCGGTACCGATGCTCTGGACATCCTCGGTAAAAAAAGAGAGCATTTTCTCCGCATTACGCTCGACTAAATATGCAGACATCATTTCTTGCAAACGGGTAAAAGCCTGCGTCTGCACTGCTGTCAGCGTGTGTTTCATAGGTTGATTCCCCCTGTGTCAGAGTTTTTTGTGCCCATTCGACGGCGTCGGGCGCTGTGAGGAAGTCGTCCACAACATCCGGCAGATGGATGCTTTCAAGCGCGGCGCAGTTGCACATCTGCACAAGACGGGCGACCGCATCGCGGTCAAGGGAGAGATCTTCCATGACGAGGTCGTTACACTTGATTCCGTAAGAGGTATACGGAATTCCCTCCAAGGAATAGGTTCCGCTAACGAGCTGATACATAATCGTCCACCAGTTTCCTTTGTTATTATAAAAAATAAAGACCTGCGGGCAGAAAGCTCGCAGGTCGGCCATTGAACAAAAAAATACCGCTCTTTAAGATCGGCATAATTATGCTGCAACTGGCTGTCATGTCCAGAGGACGAAGACCCTATAGCTTTGCGTCGCCGACTTTCACCGGTTTTGCCCAATGTTTATTTTTTATCTTTGGTCACTTGCAAGATACCATATCTTTCGACAGTTGTCAACAAGCAAAACCCAAAATTTTCCACATATATTTGTGAAATTGACCAGAAAATAGGGAGGAAAGAAAAGAGAAAAAACCTGTTCACAACAGGGTTTTTTTGGGAGTAAAACGGAGTGTGGGCTTACACAATAAAAAATTGTAACAGGGAGATTTTAATCCCGTCCTATATAGTAGGATTTTAGAATACTTTGAGTTATAAAAAGCGATATTATCGCTTGGTAAAAGAGCGGGGGAGTGCGGGGAAAGCGCCGGAGTAAACCGGCCTATGCGATCCGAGCTGCCGCTTCTGCCCCTTTTATCCGACGGTCTGTGGGGATTCCGCTGTTGCGGACGCGGCGACGGCGGCGTATACTGTACGGGAAAGGGGGAGAGGCGGAGTGCTAGCCTATACTTATGCCGGACCAGGCCTGTTTGAGCTGAAAGAGAAGCCGAAACCTGTGCTGCAGGAAGCACAGGACGCGATTGTGAAGGTGACACTCGCGAGCATCTGCGCGAGCGACTTGCACATCAAACACGGCTCGGTGCCGCGGGCGGTGCCGGGGATCACGGTGGGACATGAGCTGGTCGGCGTTGTGGAGTCTGTAGGTCCTACAGTGACGTCGGTTGTGCCAGGGGACCGGGTGACGGTGAATGTGGAGACCTTTTGCGGGACCTGCTTTTTCTGTAAACATGGCTATGTCAACAACTGTATCTGTCCGGACGGAGGCTGGGCGATCGGCTGCCGGATTGATGGGGGACAGTCGGAGTATTTGCGTGTTCCGTACGCAAATCAGGGATTGAACCGCATTCCGGATCAGGTGTCGGACCGGCAGGCGCTTTTTGTGGGAGATATTTTGGCGACCGGTTTCTGGGCGGCACGTATTTCAGAGATAGGTGCGGAAGATCTGGTGCTGATTCTCGGAGCGGGACCGACCGGTATCTGTACGCTGCTCTGTGTGTTACAGCGTGGGCCGCGAGCGGTGGTCGTCTGTGAGCCGGATGCAGCGCGGGCCCGGTTTGTCAGGGAGCGATATCCGCAGGTGACAGTTGTAGGCCCGGAGCGGGTATGGGAGACGGTGCTGGAACGGAGCGAACACGGCGGCGCCGATGTGGTTCTGGAGGTGGCGGGGACGGAGGAGAGCTTTCGCCTCGCATACGAGTGTGCGCGACCGAATGCGGTGGTGACGGTCGTGGCGCTCTATGACCGTCCGCAGATCCTTCCACTGCCTGAGATCTACGGCAAGAATCTCACCTTCAAAACCGGCGGAGTGGACGGCTGCGACTGTACGGAGATTCTGCGGCTGATTGAGCGCGGGGAGCTGGACACCACTCCGCTGATCACCCACACCTTTCCACTCCGGGAGATTGATAAAGCCTACCGGATCTTTGAGGGCCGGGAGCAGGGTGTGATCAAGGTGGCAATAGAGCCCTGAGAACCGCAAAAGCTTCTATATAAAAAGAAAAATCCTCTGAAATGTTTCAGAGGATTTTTCTTTGGCGGAGCGGGTGGGATTCGAACCCACGAGCCCGTGAGGGCTACCTGATTTCGAGTCAGGCCCGTTATGACCACTTCGATACCGCTCCAAATAAGGTGCTTATTTATTATAATGAAAGTGTGCGAACTTGTCAACTGAATTTTGGAAAGAAAAGTGTAATGGATTGCAAAAGAGAATCGTTTTCTATATAATAGGACAAAATGGAGTCGAAAGGGGGAGAAAGGTGCAGAAAGAAACGGTACAGACGGAGGAGAAAAGAGAGCCGTCGTTTGCAGCGGGACTCAATTTTTACAAGCTCTTCTGGATCTTTTTTATCGGATGTATTATTGGGGTGATTGTAGAGACGCTCTGGTGCCTGGCCACGCTGCACCGCATTGAGAGCCGTCAGGGACTGGTTTACGGGCCGTTTAATCCGGTCTACGGTGTGGGAGCGATTTTGATGACCCTGGGACTCAACTGGCTTGCAAAGAAAAGCGACTTTTTGATTTTTATGGGCAGCGCCATTATTGGCGGCCTGTTTGAGGCGGCGTGTTCGCTGTTTCAGGAGTATGTATTTCACACCATCTCATGGAACTATAATGATAAATTTGGAATACTCGGGGGACGAACGTCGCTTTTGTATATGGTATTCTGGGGCGTTCTGGGATTGATGTGGATTAAGGAGATTTTTCCACGACTCTCCAAGCTGATCGAGCGAATGCCGAATAAAATCGGACGGCGGATCACCATCGCTCTTGTGGTATTTATGGTATTTAATATCATTGTCTCGTCGGCTGCGGCGCTGCGTATGGAGGCGAGAAAGACCAATCCCGTGCCGGCGAACGCGCTGGAACAGCTGCTCGACGACCGGTTCCCGGACGAGCGGATGAAAAAAATCTATCCCAATCTGATTTCGGTAGAACCGAACGCATAAGAGTACGCCCGGGCATCCTGTCTGGGCGTATTTTAAAGGGGGAAATCCTGTGGAGGAAGTGCAAAGAGCGAATAAAATGGGTACCGCAAAGGTGCTGCCGCTGCTGGTATCAATGTCGATCCCTGCGATGTTTTCGATGCTGATTCAATCGCTCTACAATGTGGTAGACAGCATCTTTGTCGCGCAGCTGGATGAATTTGCGCTGACTGCGGTGAGTCTCGCGTTTCCGGTTCAGCAGCTGATGATCGCGGTGGGAGTGGGAACGGCGATCGGTACGGGGTCGCTGATCTCGCGGCGGCTCGGGGAGAAAAGACGGGAAGCGGCGAGCCTTGCGGCGGAGAACGGCCTGTTTTTGGCGGCGCTCTCCTACCTGCTGTTCGCGCTGCTCGGACTTTTTGGGACCGAGACCTTTATCCGGGCGTTTGCTTCGAGCGAGATTGTGGCGGAGTACAGCTGTACCTATACTTATATTGTGACGATCGGATCGTTCGGCCTCTTTCTGTCCAGCTGCCTTGAGAAGACGTTGCAGGCGACGGGCAATATGATTTTTCCGATGCTTATCCAACTGACCGGAGCAGTCACCAACATTGTTTTGGACCCGATCATGATCTTTGGTCTGTTCGGCTTCCCGAAACTCGGCGTCGCAGGCGCGGCGCTCGCGACGATTCTGGGGCAGATTCTTGGAATGGTGCTTGCGGCGATCCTGGTGCACTGCAGGGAGCACGAGGTGAATTTTGAACTCAAAAAGTTCCGGCCGAGAGCCGGAGTGATCCGGGAAATCTATGCAGTGGGGTTTCCCTCGATTATTATGCAGGCGATTTCATCCGTGATGGTGAGCTTTTTGAATCTGATCCTGATCCGGTTCTCCGAGGCGGCGGTCTCGGTGCTCGGAGCCTATTTCAAGTTGCAGTCGTTTGTATTTATGCCGGTGTTCGGTCTGACGCAGGGAGCTCTCCCGATCATCGGCTATAACTACGGTGCAGGCAGCAAAAAACGGATGATGCAGGCGCTGCGATATGCCACGCTGATCGCCTGCGGCATCATGGGAGTGGGGGAGCTTGTGTTCAATCTGTTTCCATCGCAGCTGCTCTGGATGTTCAATCCCTCGGAGGAGATGCTGCGGCTCGGAATTCCGGCGCTTCGGACCATTTCACTCTGCTTTCTGCCGGCGGCAGTGGGGATCGTGTTCTCCACTTTCTTCCAAGCGGTAGGAAGTGGAGGAAAGAGTCTCGTGGTCTCGATGCTGCGCCAACTTGTGATTCTCATGCCGGCGGCCTATCTGCTCTCGCGTGTCGGGGTGGATTTTGTCTGGTATGCGTTTCCAATTGCGGAGGTGTTCTCGCTCGGCGCGAGCGTTCTGTTCCTGATTCGGACAAAGCGCGGACAGGTGGATACGCTTCGGACAACCTTAGCGGAATAAAAGAGCGCCCAAAAGCCCATACTTCTCTTATGAAAAGAGAGGTGTGGGCTTTTGGACCGATTACAGAAGAATCTGATGGTGCGGGATATTTTAACCGATATCCGGGATGACATCGACGACGGGGAGATCATTGAGCTGATTCTGGAGAGCAAGGTTTCAGAGGACGACATCGACAGAGAGACGGTTGGGCAGCGGGCGGCGGACGGAATTGCGCGTTTTGCCGGGAGCTGGGGATTTATCATCTGCTTTGTGCTGGTGCTCGCCGTCTGGATGGGCATCAATGCGCTGTTCGGCGCGGGGGCGTTTGATCCTTACCCCTTTATTCTGCTCAATCTGGTGCTCTCCTGCATCGCGGCGATTCAGGCGCCGCTGATTATGATGAGCCAAAACCGGCAGGCGGAGAAGGATCGGATTCGGGCGAAAAACGACTACCGGGTGAATCTCA
>CAJFTX010000015.1 GCA_904420075.1 uncultured Clostridia bacterium
ACCGCCCGAGGTCTGGCCGCCTGAGGCCTGACCGCCCGAGGTCTGACCACCTGAGGCCTGACCGCCCGAGGTCTGGCCGCCTGAGGAGGCCGTTATCTCCTTACTCTTGCTGTAGACCGCGCCGGTGGCCGCATTGATCTCATACTCGTAGCGCGCCTCCGCTGTATAAAAGTCCACGTCATACACCGAGAGCGCGCCGTCCCGGTCCAGCTTCACCTCGGTGAAGGTAACCGCTCCCGCATCCAGACCCGCATCCGCAAGCGCGGCGGTCTTCGCCTCCTCGGCGGTAATCTGCGCGGTCACCGGCGCATCCGTCCCGGCCGCGGAGAGGAGCTCCAGCTCCTTCTTCACAACCGTGCCGTCATCCGACCGAATCCAGTACTCATATTCGGTGCCGTCCGCCACAAATTCCACCTTATAGACAAACTGTCCCTGTTCAAACTCAAATTCCGTGTGGAGATTCGACGCCGCAGCCGGGTCAACCCCCGCGTCCGCAAAGGCAAAATTCTGCGCCTGCTCTGCGCCGATGGCATTTCCTCTCGCAATCGCGCTCGCGGCGAGCGCCGTCCCCGTCCCCACAAGCGCCAGCGCGGCGATGATGCAGACGGCGGCAATCCCCTTTCTCAGGGGCGTCGAAACCAGATTTTTTAACTGTGCCATAGCAGATACTCCTTTCCGTTCTGTTTCTGAGCCCAGTATAGCGGTCAAAGATTAAAACAAAATTAAAACGGCGATTTTTTCTCCGTCCCGGGAATGCCGGGCGGGGCTCTCCGCTCCACCGCAAAAAAACAGATGCCGTCCGGTTCCCGGACGGCATCTGTTTAAAAGTCTCCCGGCAGCCGGAGGGTAAATGTGCTGCCCCTGCCCGGCTCGCTCTCCACCCCCAGCGTACCGCCGTGAATCCGGGCGATCTCCGCCGCCATCGCAAGGCCGATTCCCGTGCCGCCCTCGGCGCGGGAGCGGTCCACCCGGTAAAAGCGGCGGAAAATATTCTCCTGCTCCTCCTTCTCGATGCCGATCCCGTCGTCGGCGACAGACAGCACAGCGCCGTCTCCGTCGCGCCGGAGCCGCACCCGGATGTGGCCGTTCTCCCGTCCGTACCGGTAGGCGTTTCCGATCAGGTTGGCGAGCAGCCGCTCGAGCAGCCCGGCGTCTCCCCGCACAAAGAGGTTCTCCTCCGCCTCACAGCTCAGCTCGATTCCGCTCGTGCGGATCAGCGCCATATCCGCGCAGACCGAGCGGACAAGCTCCGTCAGCGCCACCCGCTCCCGCACCGCGCCGCGGCCGTTCTCCAGCCGGACAAATTCCAGCATCTCTCCCACCAGCTTTGCCATTCTCCTCCCCTGCCTCCGGATCACCTCGAGCGCCCGCCGGTACTCCTCCGCCTCTCTCTCCTCCTCCAGAGAGTACTCGCACTGCGCCAGAATGACCGACACCGGCGTACGCAGCTCATGCGAGGCGTCCGAGGCAAACTGGTGTTCCGCCTCAAACGCCCGGTCCAGCCGCCCGATCATCCGGTTGAAACTGTCCGCGAGCTGGTGCAGCTCGTCCCCTCCCGGGCCGAGCTCAATTCGCCGTTTCAGATCCCCGCCGCTCTCAATCCCGGCGGCCGTCTCCGAGATCCGCTGCACCGGACGGAGCATCCGCCGCGCGATCAGGTAGCCCCCGCCGATGGCGAGCAGCAGGAGCAGCGGAAGCGCGATCAGCGACAGCTTGGAGATGGTGTGCAGCTGGGTCTCGCCCTGCCGCTCCGACACCACCCCGCGCAGCCACAGCCCCGCAAGCCCCTCTCCGGTCAGCTTCCGGTCAAAAACGTAGTAGACCGTCCCGGCGACCGTCTCCCTCTGAACGACCGAATCCCGAAACTCCAGCCCATTCAGCTCCCGCGCGACCGGATTCTCCCCGTAGAGCAGCGTCCCGTCCGTCCGGTACAGCCCGGTACAGACCCCGCCCACCGCGTCGAGAAAGTCGTCGTCCACCTCCAGATATCCCTCGCCATACTGGAGAAAATAGTCCACCTCATGCGGGTCCATCCCGGACAGATCGGCGTAGAACTCCACCTCGTCCACGTTGTCCTCCACCGTGTGCAGCAGCGAGTCCCGCACCGTCTTTTGGATCACCTGACTGCTGACGGCCAGAATCGCAAAATAGGTGATCGCCACCACGAGCACCAGCGCGCCGGAGAACCACAGCGTGATCTTCAGCCGTATCGACAGATGTCTCATCCGTCCTCTCCTCCCCGCAGAACATAGCCGCTGCCCCGCACCGTGTGGATCAGCTTCTCCCCCGCGCCCCCGTCGATCTTCTTGCGCAGATAGCTGATATAGACGTCCACAACATTGGTCCCGCCCTCATAGTCGAAATTCCAGATGTGGTTCTCGATCGTCTCCCGCGAGAGCACCCGCCCCCGGTTGAGCATCAGATACTCGAGCAGCGCAAACTCCTTGGCCGAGAGCGCAATCTCCCTGCCGCCGCGCCGCACCGAGCGGGCGGCCCGGTCCAGCTCCAGATCCCCCACCGACAGCAGGTTGTCCGGCAGTGCAAACGCGCTGCGGGTCATCGCCCGGAGCCTGGCGGAGAGCTCCGCAAGCGCGAAGGGCTTGACCAGGTAGTCGTTCGCCCCGCTGTCCAGCCCCTTCACCCGGTCGGAGACCGCGTCCCTCGCCGTGAGAAAGAGCACCGGGGTGGTCTTCCCCGCTCCCCGCAGCGAGCGGAGCACGGCAAAGCCGTCGGCCTTCGGCATCATAATGTCCAGAATCACCGCGTCATACTCGGTGTAGGAGAGCAGATAGATCGCCTCCTCCCCGTCGTAGCAGCAGTCCACACTGTACCCGTCCGACGTCAGTTTTCGCGCCACAACCTCGCTCAAATCCCGTTCGTCCTCCGCGAGCAGAATTCTCATCCGATCACCTCCGTTTTTATGGTACCGCAGTTTCATTAAAATTTGATGAGCGTTTCCTCTCTTTTTGAGCATTGTACCACACCGGGCGGGGAAAAATCCACCGTGCAGCCCCCGCACGTTTCCCGTCCGGGCGGCCGAATTCCTCTTTTTCCGGTCCCCTCTCGACAAACCCCTCCCTCTTGTGATAGCATAAAGAGCAGAACCAGGAGAGGAGACTGCCCATGCAGCGCGTAGATAAACAGAACTATTACCTCGATATCGCCCAGACGGTGGCCGAACGGAGCACCTGTCTGCGCCGCCGGTACGGAGCGATCATCGTCTCCAACGACGAGATCGTCTCCACCGGCTTCAACGGCGCGCCCCGCGGCCGCAAAAACTGTATCGACCTCGGCTACTGTACCCGCGAGAGCCTGAACATCCCCCGCGGCGAGCGGTACGAGCTCTGCCGCTCGGTGCACGCGGAGGCCAACTGCATCATCTCGGCCGCCCGGCGCGAGATGCTCGGCAGCACCCTCTACCTCGTGGGGATCGACGGCAAGACCGGCGCGCTCTTAGGGGACGCGATGCCCTGCAGCATGTGTACCCGCCAGATTATCAACGCCGGCATCTCTCAGGTGGTCATCCGCACGACCGCGAGCGACTATATCGTGATCCCCGTCCAGCGCTGGATCGACGAGGACGAGTCGCTGCCCGAGCAGCCCGGCTCCGCGGAGTAGCCCGGCCGCGGCAGGCGGCAGCCCATCCGCAGAGCCGCCGCAGGACATATCCGCGCCCCGGCGCGGGCGTCCTCTCCCGCCGCCGCAGTTTTACGCAGGGAGCACCGGTCTCCCTGTGCCTGTTCCCCGCCTTTCACCCCGCCGCTCCGGCTCTCCGGGGCGGCGCCAATTTTTCCAGGAGGCATTTCATGTACGAATATCACATCCAGGTGGGCATCGCCCAGGTCGGGCCGGACAACCGGCTGAAACCCGGCTCCGCCGTCGATCTTCTTCAAAACGGGAGCTTTTTTGAGATGAACACCAATCCGTGGCTGATGGACTACTTCGCCGAGAAGCGGCTCGGCTGCTTCATCGTCTCCCGTCAGCTCGACGTCCGCCGCATGCCGTCCTACGGCGAGCATCTCACCGTCCGCGTCTGGGTCTACTCGGTCGAGAAGTTCTGGGGTCACCGCAACACCATGCTCTACGATGAGCGGGGCGAGGTCTGCATCGCCTCCTCCACCATGGGCTCCTTCGTGAGCCTTGAGACCGGGCGTCCCGCCCGCCTCTCCCAGGAGGTGCTCGACCGCTACCCGACCGAGCCGCCCTATCCGATGGAGGTGCTTCCCCGCCGGATCAAGCTGCCCGACGCCGCGCCGGAGCCGCTCGAGCCGGTCCGCGTCGCAAACAGCCATATCGACTGCTACGGGCACATGAACAACGCCCGCTATGTCGATCTCGCGGCGAACTGCCTCCCGCCCGCGCCGGACATCCGGCGGCTCCGGGTGGAATATAAGCGCGCGGCAAAGCTCGGCGAGCGCATCACGCCCGTCCTCTACCGCGCCGGGGATATCTCCACCGTCAGCCTCGAGGTGGACGGCGCGCCCGCCGCGGTCGTGGAATTTCTGCTCCCGGAGGAGTAGCCCCGCAAAACTCTTATATAAAGCTCAAAAACACCTTAAACGGGTGTTTTTCTTAATTTCATGTCAATTTACCCAAATAAATCGCTTTATACTCCTATCATTTTATATCATATATACAATTTTCGATTGACAAATTCTAGTAGTGATGTTATCTTAAAATCAGGAACTCTTCTGTGCGCACAAAGGGAGTCCTCCGTATCCGATCTTACAAAAACAAGTCTGGACGGTACCGACAGTGCTCGAACCCTCGACGGCTTCAGACATTTTTTCGGTGGTGTGGATCCTATGCCGGGCGGCATTTGGAACTGCGGCGTTCCTACGACAACACAGGATTTTGACTTCTACCGGAACGCGCTCAACGATAACTGTCCGCTTCTCGTCCACCTCGCCGCGAACAGCAATTTTGGTACAGCCGGCCACGCCGTGTTCAACTTCGGCCACGCCAAGAGCACCTCCGGTACCAATTATCTCTTTGTTATGGACGGTTTTTAGCGCTACGGTCGCTTTGTACAGATCGGGTATTACGGCCATATGCGCGGCTATAAGATCTGGGTCAAAACTTGAACCTTTTCCGGGGGGGTGAATCCTGTGACGGCACGCAAGCTCTACGGCATCTTCCTCATCACGCTGGGCTCTGTCGCCTTTCTTGCCAGCTGTATCAGCCAGCTGCTGTGGTTCTGGCCCCGAAAGGCGATCCAGGTCGATCCCGCTCAGGTGGCCTACGTCACCTTTACCTCCGCCTCGGTCTATTTTGAATCGACCGACAGGGCGTTGATTACGGACCTTGCAGCGCGGTGTAACTCCCTCTCCGTCCGGCCGTACTACTACTCTCCCGACGCCATGGTGCTGGGAGGAAGCGCCATCTCATTTTCTATGAAAAACGGCACCCATCAGGCAATCACTTTCTTTTCCCCCCAGTCGATCCGCTTCACCGGTGACGGCGGTCTCTACGTCTGGTGGCTGGTCTCCGGGGAATTTGATCTAGAGCCGTACCGGGAGTATGGCCGTACACATGAGCTCTGGGACACCTGGCTTTAAGCGGCTCCGCCCAACCAGCTCATGGCAAAACAGGAAGGTGTTTTTTGATGAAACGGCGCAAACCGCTTCGCATCCTGCTCATCGCCGTCCCGCTCGCCCTGCTCATCGCGCTTCTCTCCTACTTCGCCTACTGGAACTGGCCGACCCATCTCTTTTCCATCGCTCCGGAGGAGATCGACTCGGTCGAGTTTTCCCGGAACGGGGAAGAGATTGTCGTGCGCGACCCCGAGGTAATCCATTATCTCGCAAACCATTTAAGCGGCCTCACCTTCCGCCGCAGGCTCCGGGTTGACTCCTTCCCGCTTGTCGTGGGGGGCGGTGAGCTCAGTTTGCGCACCAAAAGCGGCCAGTGTATATCGTTCTTCCCGTCTCAATTTATCGACCGGGAGCACATCCGCTGGGAGGCCTATCCCCCCGGACTCAATACCGACTATATCCACGAGCTGATGGAGACGGCGCCGGATAAGGAGGAGGGATAAGATGAACAGACGCAAACTATGGCCCATTCTCGTCTGCGCGCTGCTGCTCCTGATCGCCGCGCCCGTCGCCTTCTGGCTCTGGCCGGTGCCGCTCCCGCCCATAGAGGCGGAGCAGGTCGCCGAGATCACCTATCCCTACGGCACCTCCGGCCACTATCGCATCACCGACCGGCAGCAGATCGATCAGCTGGTCGAGAGCTTCAACAAAGTCACTCTGCGGCGCTACCTGCCCGGCTACCAGAGCAAGCTTCCCACCTCGGACATCGTCTTTTGGAACTCGGAGGGGCGGGAGCTGCGCCGGCTGACCGTCTACCATGTCGTCGCCGGGTACCAGGTGATTCACAACGCCGAGCCTCTCGACCCCGACTACCGGTTCGACCCCAAGGGAATACGGGTGCTGGTGACCGACGACTTTCTCTGGCAGGTGCGAAACGGCGGCCTTGACTTTTTCTTCGAGGAGCTGGAGCTTCTCAGCCGGGACGCGATCTATTAGCGAATCAAAAAGCGCCCTGCGGCGATGCCGCAGGGCGCTTTCCCGTCCCAACTCGTTCCGTGCTTCCGACGCCGAACCCACAGGAAAAAAACGGAACGTTTTCTTTCACAGCACTCAGATCTCCTGCCGCCCCTCGAAGGCGCGGTGGATGGTGTTGCCGTCGGCGTACTCGAGATCCCCGCCGAGCGGGATGCCCGAGGCGAGCCGCGTCACCTTGATGCCGAAAGGCTTGATGAGCTTGCTGATATAGAGGGCGGTGGCCTCCCCCTCGATGGTGGGGTTGGTCGCCATGATGACCTCCTTCACGTCGCTCTCCGCGAGCCGCGCGAGCAGCTCCTTGATCTTCAGCTGCTCGGGCCCCATGTCGTCGAGCGGGGAGATCACCCCGTGCAGCACGTGGTAGAGCCCCTTATATTCGCGCATCTTCTCGATCGCGACCACGTCGCGCGGCTGCTCCACCACGCAAATCACGTCCCTGTCCCGCCGGTCGCTCTCGCAGATCGAGCAGAGCTCCCCGTCGGTCATATTGCAGCAGACCTTGCAGAATTTGATGCCCTTTTTCGCCTCGCGGAGCGCGTCCGCAAAGCGCTCCACCTCGTCCTCCGGCATCCCGATCACCGAGAAGGCGAGCCGCTGCGCGGTCTTCTGCCCGATCCCCGGCAGCCGCGCGAACTGCTCGATCAAGTTCGCGATCGCCGGAATATAGTACTGCATCGCTTAGAGCATCCCCGGGATGTTGATGCCGCCGGTGAGCTCCTCCATCTCCTGCTCGGTGGTCTCCTCCACGATCTTCTCGGCCTCGTTGACCGCCGCCACAATCAGGTCCTCGAGCATCTCGATGTCCTCCGGGTCCACCACCTCGGGCGCGAGCTTGATCGACTTTAACACCTTCTTGCCGCTCATCACGACCGACACCACGCCGCCGCCCGAGCTCGCCTCGAACTCGCGCCCCTCGAGCGCCTCCTGGTACTCGGCCATCTTGTCCTGCATCTGCTGCGCCTGCTTGATGAGCGCGTTCATGTTCTGCGGGCCGCCGCCCATCCCCTTCGGAAGTCTCGCTTTCATTCTGTAATCTCTCCTTCTATTCGGTAAATTTCACAATGCCGCCCGGCTTCAGCTCGCGCTTCAGCGCCTCAAACGGATCGGCGGCCGCCGCTTTTTTCTCCGCTTTCTGCACGCGCACGGCGAGCTTCCGCCCCGCGGCCTTCTCAAAGGCCGCCGCGAGAGCGCGCATGCTCTCCTCCCGCTCGAGCATCACAAGGCTGATCTCGTCCGGCGTGTGTATCGTGACCGCCTCGTCCGAAAGAACGACCTCGCTCTTTCGGAGAAAGACCGCAATCCCCGGCGGAATGAGCTTTGCCGCCCGGTCGCGGACCGCCGCGCCGCCCTCTCCCGCAACCGCCGCCTGCGCGCTCACAGGGGGAGCCTCCCGCGCCGGGGCCGCCTCTCCGCGCCGGGGGACGTTCTCCGCCGCCGGGCGCGGCCTCGGCTCCTCCCAGGGCGGGACGTCTGCGTCCCCACTCCGGTCCGCCTCCGCCGGAGGCTCCTCCCAGGGCGGGGCGTCCGCCGCGCCGCCCCAGGGGAGGTCTCCCGCCACCTTGTCCCAGGCGACCTTCGGCGCCGCCGGAATCTCCCGGCTCTGCACGGGGGGCTTTTCCGTCCTCTCTCTGCGCGCAGTGTCCCCGCCGCCCGCCGTCCGCTGCGGCGCCGGAGCAGCTGCTGCGCCGCCCGCAACCGCCGCCTCCAGCCGGGCGATCCGGGCCTCAAGCGCCTCGATTCCGCCGAACTCCTCCGCTTTGCAGAGCCGCAAAAGCCCGACTTCAAACTCGCACCGGCGCTCCCCGGTGCGCGGCAGCCGGTCGATCAGCGCCACAAGTTCCCGCAGGATGAGCAGCGTGCGCGGCAGCGGCAGCCGCTCGGCGAGCGCCGTAATCCGCTCCGCATCGCTCCCGACCGCCGACAAAAGCTCGCCCGCCGCGCCGCTCTGCACCAGCATCACATCCCGGAAGCAGCGCAGCAGCGCCTCCGCGAGGCTCTCCACATCCCGGCCCCCCTCGTAGAGCGCCGTGAAGCACCCCATCGCGCGGTTCCAGTCCCCGTCCACAACGCTCTCCGCAAGCTCGCAGATCCGCGCCGCAGGCATCAGCCCGCAGAGCTCCTCCGCCCGCTCGGCCGTCACCGCGCCCTCGCCCGCGCACTGGTCGAGAATCGAGAGCGCGTCGCGCATCGAGCCGTCCGCCGCAGCAGCGATCTGCTCCGCCGCCAGCGGCTCAATCTCAATGCCCTCTCTCTCACAGATCTCCAAAATCCGCGCCTTCGCCGTCGCCCGTGAGATCCGCCGGAAGTCGAAGTGCTGGCAGCGGGAGATGATGGTCGCCGGGATCTTGGCAAGCTCGGTCGTCGCCAGGATAAAAACCGCGTGCTCCGGCGGCTCCTCGAGCGTCTTCAAAAGCGCGTTCCAAGCCCCCTGCGAGAGCATGTGCACCTCGTCGATGATATACACCCGCTTTTTCACCTGTGCCGGGGTGTACACAACCTCGCTGCGGATCTCCCGCACGCTGTCCACCCCGTTGTTGGAGGCCGCGTCGATCTCCACCACGTCGAGCACGCTTCCCGCGTCGATTCCGCGGCAGCTCGCGCACTCGCCGCACGGGTCGCCGTCCACCGGCCGCTCGCAGTTGACCGCCTTCGCGAGGATTTTCGCACAGGTGGTCTTGCCCGTCCCGCGCGAGCCGCAGAAGAGATAGGCGTGCGAGATCCGCCCGGAGGCGACCTCCCGTCTCAGCACATTCACAATGTGGTCCTGGCCGCAGACATCCGAAAATCCCTTCGGACGCCACTTTCGATAGAGCGCCTGGTACAAAAAGGCTCCTCCTTTCCAAAAAAGGGGCGCGGATCACGCGCCCCTCCCGGTGTCACATAGGACCACACATCCGGCTTTGAACAAGACGGTATGTGCGGAACACAACCCCAAAAACTCAAGACAGGAAATTCTCCCGGCACATGGACAAAAACCGCTTAGTGCTGCTTGGTTCCCCACCTGACACGGTTCACGGCCGCCCATTGCGGGAGGCCCGCCTCTCATCGTCCCGGACCTGCGTCTGACCACACACCGCCCGCCCGGGGCCGGCCTTCGTCCCCGCTGTAGCGGATTGCGGGCGCAGGGTGCCGCTGTCTCCCCGACTAGTGTGGTCCTATCTGACACCGCAGTTACAGTTCTGGTCTCCGCGCGGCGCACGCGCAGCGCGTAAAAATATTATACCCATAAAACCGCCCTCTTGTCAATATCCGGACGATTTGGTATAGTAACAGATAGTAAATTAGTAGGGAGGTCTTCTCGATGAACCATACGCTCAAATTGCTCACCCTCGCCCCCGCCGTCCTCCAGGTGCGCACCGCGGAGGAGGCGGAGCGGGCCGCCGCCCGCGGATGCGAGGCGGTGGAGGTGGACGTCTCCGCCGGCGTCGCGGAGCTGCGCGAGACGGTCGCCCGGCTCGGGCGGGAGCTCACAGTCGGCGCAGGCGGCGTGCTCTCGTCCGAGCGCGCCTTCGAGGCGGTGGACGCGGGCGCGAAGTTCATCGCCACCCCCGCGCCCGACCCGGCGGTGTTCCGCACCTGCGCCCCGCTCGACGTCCCGGTGATCGGCGAGGCGCTCACCCCGACCGAGCTGCGCGCGATGGCGGCGCTCGGCGCGCAGATGGTCCGCCTCTTCCCCGGCTGCGCGGTGGACGCGCGGTATCTCGCGGCGCTTCTCCCGCTCTCGGCAGTCCCGCTCGCCGTCGCCTGCGCGACCGCGGAGGAGGGAGTCCCTCTGCGCGAGGCCGGGGCCGCCGCGCTCTTTCTCCCTGCCTAAAAAAACGCGGCCGTTTCCCGGCCGCGACTTTTTCGGATATTTTTCCGCTCTGCGCCCAATCGTCTCAGGCGCGCAGAGCCGGTTTTATTTGTAGATAAACCGGCGGTAGATCGGGAAGTTCCAGAGCACCACCATCCCTGAGACAAACACCTTGCCGATCAGCGGCGGGATTCCCACAACGTCGGACAGCAGGAAGAACATCCCGTTTGTCACCACCATGTTAAACGCGTACAGCAGCACAAAGCGGTAGAGCTGAGAGCCCATCTTCCCCTTCGAGCGGAAGGTGAAGTATTTGTTCACAAGAAACGAGAACCAGAAGGTGATCGTGTAGACAATGGCGTTTGCCAGCACGTAGTAGAGTCCGAGCACCTCGTTTGCCAGAAAGAAAAGCAGATACTCGATGACAAACGAGCTGCCCCCCGTGAGACAGTATTTCATAAATTTTCTGATGTTCTCCCGGGAGAGATACTCGCCCAATACCTTCATTTCCGCGCCTGTCCTTTCTCTCTGCATCCTGTTTATTATACGCCGCTCCACCTCTGCGCGCAAGCAGAAATATTTTGGAGGCCCTATGGAAACGCTCATCCCACTTATCACCCTGCCCGCCATCGCGGGGCTCGGCTTTCTCACCCGCAAGACGGGCTACATCGGCGAGGAGGCCTTCTCCCACCTGCCGCAGCTGATGCTGCGGCTCTGCTATCCGCTGCTCATCCTCACCAGCCTAATGCGCACCGATCTGCGCGCCATCCTCGCGGAGAGTCTTGTCGCCGTCCTCGGCACGGCAGGGCTCACCCTTGCGCTCTATCTTCTCGGGAAGCTCGTCTTCCGCCGGGCGGACCCGGCAAGACGGCCGATCTATCTTTTCAACCTCTCGATCGGCAACATCGTCTATGTCACCCTGCCGGTCACAAGCGCCCTCTTCGGCCCCGAGGGGGTGGTGCTCACCATGCTCTGTACCACCACTCAGGACCTCTTTTTGTGGTCGCTCTACCACCTTGAGTTCCGCCGTCAGGAGGGCGCGCGCGCCTCGCTGCTGCGCGCGGTGGCAAATCCGTGCACGGCCGCCCTGCTGCTCGGTATCACGCTCTCGCTTTTGCGGGTGCCGTTTCCCGCGTGGCTGGAGTTTGCCTCCACCCTCGCCTCTCTGACGAGCCCGCTCGGCATGCTCTTCATCGGGGCGACGCTGGTCGGCTGCAATCTGCAAACCATATTCCGCGGCCCGGTGCTGCTCACAAGCGCGCTCAAGGTGCTCGCCGTCCCGGCGCTCGCCTGCGCTCTCTTCTTCCTTCTCACCCAGGACGCGGGCTTTGCCGCAATCATGACACTGTATTTCGCCTCCCCCTGCGCGCTGCTCTCCGCCGTCTGGGCCAAGGAGTACGGCCGCGACCTCGATATGGCCGCGGGCTCGGTGCTCGTCTCCACGGTCCTGTTCTTCCTCGGCGTCGGAGTTTACGCGCTGCTGCGCTGACAGAAAGGAGTTCCCATGACCCTCGACATGACCAGAGGAAATCCGCTGCGCTCGATTGTCCTCTTCTCGATCCCGATGCTGATCGGCGGCGTCTTCCAGCTCTTCTACAATCTCACGGATACGCTGGTGGTCGGCCGCACCATCGGCTCTCAGGCGCTCGCCGCCGTGGGCGCCACCACCTCGGCCACCTTCTTTCTCACCTCGGTCGCGCTGGGGTTCACCAGCGCCTTCTCGATCGTCATCTCCCAGCGGTTCGGCGCGGCGGACAAGCCCGCTCTGCGCCGCGCGGTCATAAGCTCGATCTATCTCACTCTCGCCGCCTCGCTGCTGCTCGCGCTGGCGGGGATTTTCGGCGCCCGGCCGCTGCTCGTCCTGCTCCAGACCCCCGCCGACATTCTCGACGACGCCGCGGCCTACCTCCGGATCTGCATGGGCTGCTCGGTGGGCCTCATCGTCTATAACGGGGCCGCGGGCATCCTCCGCGCGGTGGGCAATAGCCGCACCCCGCTCTTCGTGCTCATCTTCTGCACCCTTCTAAACATCGGGCTCGACCTGCTCTTCGTGCTGGTCTTCCACCTGGGGGTGCCCGGCGTGGCGATCGCCACCGTCCTCTCCCAGCTCTGCTCGGCCGCCGTCTGTGTCTTTCTGCTGGTGCGTCAGTTCCGCTCCCTCTCCTTCACGCGGGCCGACCTCTCCCCCGACTGGGACTCCCTGCGGGAGATCACCGTGCTCGGTCTCTCGATGGGCGCGCAGAGCGTGCTGCTCTCGATCGGCGAGATGACCGTCACCGGCGCCATCAATGTCTACGGCAGCGACGTCGTCGCCGCCTTCACCACCGTCAACCGGTTCACCCAGTTCGCCACCATCTCCTATCTCAACTTCGCGGGCGCCTTCTCGGTCTTTGCCGGACAGAACTTCGGCGCCAAGCGCTTCGACCGGATCAAAAAGGGGTTCCGCGAGACCTTTCTCATCATCCTTGTTTTGAGCGTGCTCTCCGCCGTGCTCTCCTTCCTCTTCGGGGATCACCTCGTACGCCTCTTCCTCTCGGAGGGGGACGCCCGTCTCGACTCGGTGCTCGGCATCGCCCGCGGCTGCCTGCGGGTCTACTCGGTCTTCTTCCCCGCGCTCGGCGTCATCCTGCTCTATAATAACACCCTGCGCGGCATGGGGGACGCGGCCATCCCGTTCCTCTCCGGCATGGTGGAGCTCGCGCTCAAGGTGGGCGGAGCGCTCGTGCTCTCGGCGCTGTTCGGCTATTTCGGCATCTGGTTTGCAAACCCGCTCGGCTGGGCGCTCGGCATCATCCCCTCCGCCATCCGCTACCATCTCGGCCGCTGGGCCAAAGAGCCCGCCGCGGAGCCCGCCGCTCCATAGCGGAACTCTATCGCGCCTGCGGGCGCAGGAAACTATGGTATATCTCTTGAAGCTCCGCTGCACCTGTCGATAAAAAATAAGACGATGTTCCACCTCGACATCGTCTTATTTTGTTGGCCGATCTGCGGAGCTCTGGACGGCATCCCCCGTCAAATGGAGATCCACCAGCACACACCGTATCTGTCAATCACAGTCGCACAGCACTTGCTCCAGGGGACTTCCTGGATCGGTTCCACCACAACGCCGCCGTCGCCCAGGACGTCAAACGCCCGCCGCACCGCTTCCTCGCTCCCCATTCCACACACGTTGAAGGTCATTGTCTGCCATCTCTCTCTGTGGACGACGTCGACGTCGCAGGGATTTGCCGCCTCGCTGACGGCCAGAAACAGTTCCCCGTCTACCGACAGCTCGCAGTGCTCATAGGCGTCGCCTGTCCTGTTTTTCATCTCAAAGGTTCTCTCCGCCCCAAAAGCGCTGCAATACCGCCCGGCGGCTTCCATGCTGTTTTCCACATAGACCTGCGCACAGTTTTTCATACGTTACCCTCCCGGCTATGCTGCCTGTCATTTTTTACAGTATAGCACACCGGCTGCCCGCGACACAACACTCCCGTTCAACGCTTCCAAGTTCCGCCCCCGCACCGTCATCGGAACATCCGCCTTTTCTCCTCCTTTTTTGGAGACGCTAACAGAATTCTATCACATCTGATACAACTTAAGGAGGCCACCCATGAAATCATACCGTATCACCGGCAAGCTGATCGACGCGTTCCGGCTCCATCTCATCGAACAGGAGCGGAGTCCCGGCACCATCCAGAACTATCTCCGCGCACTCGAACGGTTCCACCATGCGCTGCAAACGTCCGCCCTGGCGACCAAACAGGACGTCATCCGGTTCAAAGAACAGCTCATCTCGCAGCACTCCCCCAGCACGGTCAACGTCTCTCTCGCCGCGCTCAACAGCTTCTTCCGCTTCGCCGGGTACGAGGAGCTCCGCGTCAAATCGCTCAAACGGCAGCGGCAGATCTTTTGCAGCAAAGAGCGCGAGCTCTCCAAGGCGGAGTATCTGAAATTGCTGCGCACCGCGCGCGACGCAGGCAACCAGCGGATTCTCCTCATCATGGAGACCATCTGCTCCACCGGGATTCGGGTCAGCGAGCTCCAGTATATCACGGCGGACGCCGTGCGGCGCGGCCAGGTCGAGGTCCGCTGCAAAGGCAAGCTGCGCGCCGTCTTTCTGAGCGGCGCGCTCAAGAAGAAGCTCCTCTGCTATCTGCGCGCAAAACAAATCCACTCCGGCCCGGTGTTTATTACCAAAAGCGGTCGTCCCATGGACCGCAGCAATATCTGGAGCGAAATGAAAGCGCTCTGCCGGCGCGCGGGCGTGGCCGCCCAAAAGGTGTTCCCGCACAATTTGCGCCATCTCTTTGCCCGGACCTTCTATACCATCGAAAAAGATCTCTCCAAGCTGGCCGACCTGCTCGGCCATGTAAGCGTTGAGACAACCCGCATTTATATCAAAGAAAGCGGCGCCGAACACCGCCGCAGAATCGAACAGTTGGGCCTTTTGATCTAATACGACAAAATTTATATTTTGTGGTATT
The DNA here is from genome assembly GCA_904420075.1 of uncultured Clostridia bacterium. Classification (GTDB taxonomy): domain Bacteria; phylum Bacillota; class Clostridia; order Oscillospirales; family Feifaniaceae; genus CAJFTX01. The sequence goes on from CAJFTX010000015.1 coordinate 14,829, forward strand.
CCGCCTCGTACAGAAAAATAGTTTTGATTGAATTTTCACAACGCCCTTTCTGTAAGTCCTATTATATCTTTCCTATTACAAAAAAACAAGGTTTTTTTGGAAATCACTTCCTTCTAAAAAACAGCACAAATAGGCCGGAAAAATTTCAAAAAAGTCCGGCCTATTTGTGCTGTCTCTTTTCCCTCCTCCGGGAAATTCCTCCCGGTTCCGTCTCGTGTTATTTACCACAAAATATAAATTTTGTGGTATATTACAACATATTTGTAGAGAAAGGGGGATTTGGACTGACACCACCTCGTGCCCGGTCTGTTTCACAGCGGCGCTCTTCTCTCTCCACAGAGCAGTTCCGTGGAGATTCACCAAGAACAACAAAGGAGAAGCGGTATGAAAAGACGACTTATCAGTATCGCGGTTGCGCTCTGTATGCTCGTCGCTCTGTCTCCCACCGCAGTATTTGCGGCGGACGTGTCCACCCCGGATCTCTATGTGGACGCGGCGAGTGAAGCGGACGACCCATCAGGCACCGCAGAATCCCCCTATCAGACCATTCAGGCGGCGATCGACGCCGCCCAGCCCGGCGACACGATTCTCGTCAAAAACGGCACCTATCAGGAGAATCTGGTCATCGGCGCGGACAAGCCCCTGACCCTTGTGGGCGAGTCCCGCGACGGGGTTACTCTGAAATTTGACCCCGCCACCCGCGCGTCGCGCGAGTACTTCGGCGGGCGCACCGCCTACCCGGCGATCTACGCGGAGAGCGACCTTACTCTGCGCGATCTGACCGTCGCGGGGCCGACCGGCGAGCACCACGGACTTGACGGCGTGCTCGCCAAGGCCTCCCTGACGGTTGACCACGTGACCCTCCGCGACATCCGCTGCACGGCGGACGGCGGCGAGGTCTGCGGCGTCCAGTACGGCCGCGCGATCCTGGTAAGCGGCGCGGGCGACGTCACAGTCACAAACTCCTCGATCACCGCCTTCCAGAAGCAGGCGATCGACCTGAACACCACCGGTAAGGTCACCATCAGCGGCAACACCATCACCGGCGTCGGCCCGCAGGCGGTGATCGCCCAGAACGGTATCGTCCTGCGCAGCGGGAGCGCCGCCGTCACCGACAACGTGATCTCCGGCCTCTCCTACACCGCGGACAACGAATGGAAATACGGCTCGGTCGCGGTCTACGCGCTCGAGGGGGTCTCCTCGCTCACCGTCACCGGCAACACGATCGACGGCGCGGACGAGGCGGTCTACTGTGACGAGGCGCTCGACCCGGGGACGGTCACCGTCTCCGATAACACCGTCACAAATCCCACCTTTATCGCCACCGTGGGCGACGCGCGCTACACAACCCTCTCCGAGGCGTTCGCCGCCGTCAATGCGGCGGAGGGCAGCGACACAGTCACCCTCGAGCTCGCGGCGGGAACCTTCTCCCCGAGCGCCAATGAGCAGCTCCGTCTGACGCGGAACAACGTCGTCGTACGCGGCGCGGGCGCGGACAAGACGGTCATCGACTGCAAGACCTACTCCTGCTCCGGACAGGCGGGCGTCCTCGTCTCGGGCGACAACGTGACCTTTGAGGATCTCTCGGTCGTCTCCTCGGGCGACGGCAACGTCTCCGCGCTGAAGGTGACCCGGGTGGAGGGCGACGGGCTCGTGCAGTCCTTTGCACTTCAGAACGTCTCTCTCGAAAGCGAGAGCGGGCACGCGCTCAATCTCCACGGCGTCAAGGACGCCACTGTGACGGAGCTTACCGTCACCGGTTTCGGCAAGTGCGGCGTCGCCCTTGCAAACGCGGTGAACGTCACCCTCTCGGAGAGCACCATCCCCGCGGGTGGCTGGGGCTCGGTCGGCATGATGTACGCGGCGGACAACCCCGCCTATGAGAACCCGGTCTCGCTGACGCTGGGCGAGGGCAACGAGATCGGCGGCACCATCTACAGCGAGCGCACCGGCGACGAGACCGACTCGATCACCCTTGAGGACGACTTTGAGGGCGCGATCCTCGGCAACGTCACCGTCAACCAGAACGGCCACACCTTCGGCCGCTCCCAGACGGTGGAGATCGACGGCCAGTTCTATCCCACCCTCGAGTCCGCGCTCGCCGCGGCCGAAGAGGGCGACACCCTGAAGGTCTACCCCGGCGACTACAACGTCCGGCCCACCAGCCGCGCCACCGGTACCCCTGTGGAGGAGACCTACGGCGACAGCTGGTATCTGCCGGTCGTCCGCTCGGTGACAATCGAGGGCGTCGCGGCGGACGGCACGCCCATCACCGATGCGGCGGACGCCTGCGCCAACATCTACAGCACCCACTACACCGCAAACGGCGGCTGGAACACCCAGAACCTCATCACCGTCTTTGCGGATGACGTGGCCCTCTCCGGGCTCGTAATCCTCAACAAGATCGAGCCGAATAAGGCCGTGGAGGTCACAGCGGACGCCGACCGGTTCACCGTGCAGGCCTGCCGCTTCGCCCCGATCCCCGAGCGTCTGCTCGCAGGGCTCGACAGCGCGGAGCTCGGCGGCTATACTTACGAGGAGTACGCGGAGTACGGCGCCTCTCTCTACTTCAACGGAGATGTCGCCGGCGCCTCGGTCGAGGGCAACCTCTTCGAGCACTCCGGCATCACCTTCGACAGCACCGCAAACGCGTCTGTCACCGTCCAGAACAACACCTTCGAGGGCGTCAAAAACTGGAACGGCGACCCCGACTACACCTACTCCACCATCGGCTACACCAGCTGGTCCACCCCGGTGGTGACCGACCTCAGCGGCGCGGAGCTCGTCGTCTCTGAGAACAAATTCATAAACTCCGGCGCCATCAATTTTGAGAAGGCGACCGCGGGCGAGGTGGACTTCAGCGAAAACTACTGGGAGGGCAGCTCCTACGAGCAGCTCATCAAGACCGGCGAAGGCTTCACCGCACCGGTAAATTCGTTCTACCGCGATCCGGAGCTCACCGACCTTGTCGTCACAGAGGAGGCCGATCTGCAGGCGGTGCTCGATGCCGCTGAGCCCGGCGATGTCATCACCCTCGACGGGGTCCACTACGCGGGCGACCTGAAGCTCACAAAGCCCCTCACCCTCGTGGGTGTGGAGGGCACCGAGCTCGACACCCTCACCATCATCGGTGACATCGACGGCGTCACCCTCAGAAATATCACCTTCACCGGCGTCTCGAACGCCGTGAGCCTCGACACCAATCCCACCGCGCTCTATGTGCAGGGGACTCCGCTCGTAAAGAATGTCACTGTCGACAGCTGCACCTTCCGGGCTCCGGCCTCGGACGGCGTCATCCTCGGTATCTCCACGCTGAACGTGGAGAACTTCCAGGTAGTAAACAGCACCATCGACGGCTACACCATCTCCGCCTACCACAATCCGGGCGCGGGCGGCAACATCACCTACAAGGACAACACCGTGCGCAACGTGAAGTCCGGCATCGCCTTTATCGGCACTGCGGGCGTCACCGTCACGGGCAACACCTTTGAGAACGCCAACGGCATCCGGCTCGAGCCGAGCTGGGACGCGGACCAGACCCCCTGCGCGTCCGTGACCATCGAGGAGAATAAATTCCTCTCGGTCTCCTCGGACGACACCTACGGTCAGTACGCGGTCCGCACGGCAAGCTCGGACGGTATCCCCGGCTGCACCGGCACGCTCGAGCTCGACCACAACTACTGGGGCGCGAAAAAGCCCAACTTCTCTGATCTTATCGTGGGCGCGGACGGCCTCAAGGTTGTCACCGAGCCGTACTACACGGCGCCCACCATGCGTCCGGAGGACCTGAGCTCCTCCGGCACAAACACTCCGGGCGGCACCCCCGGCGGCACTCCTGGCGGCAACCCCGACGCGGGCAGCTACACCGTCAGCGTCACGCCGTCCGAGCACGGCAGCCTCTCGGTAAGCCCGAGAAGCGCCGACCGCGGGACGACTGTCACAGTCACCGCGCTGCCGGACGAGGGCTACACCCTCGGCGCGCTCTCGGTCACCAATAAGCTCGGAGCCGCCGTCCCGGTGACCCAGCTCTCCGACACGCGCTACACCTTCACCATGCCGGACTCCCGCGTGACCGTCTCGGCGACCTTCGTCCCGGAGGCGCCGGCCGGACACCCGTTCACCGACGTCGCGGCCGACGCCTGGTTCCACGACGCGGTCTGCTATGTCTACGCAAACGGCATGATGACCGGGGTCACCCCCACAACTTTTGCGCCGGACATGCAGCTCTCGCGCGGCATGATCACCCAGGTGCTCTATAATCTCGAGGGCCGCCCGGCGGCGTCCGGCGGCGCCTTCACCGACGTCTCGGCCGACGCCTGGTTTGCGGATTCCATCTCCTGGGCCGCGGCAAACGACATCGTGGGTGGCTACGGCGACGGACGCTTCGGCCCGGACGATTCGATCACCCGCGAGCAGATGGCGGCGATCCTCTACCGCTACGCGGCCTATAAGGGCTACGACGTGAGCGGCCGCGCGGACCTCTCCGCCTTTGCGGACGGGGCGCTCGTCTCCTCCTGGGCGACGGACGCCATGGCCTTCGCGGTGGACGCGGGCGTCTTAAACGGCCGGGACGACGGAACGCTCGATCCCACCGGCACGGCGACCCGTGCGGAAGTCGCACAGATCCTGATGAACTTCCACACCGCCGTCGCAAATCACTAAAGCTGCTACCCGGGCGGCCTCCCATTTGGGAGGCCGCTCTTTTTATTCTAGCGGCTTTAGCCGCTCCCCCCTCCACCCGCTGCTCTCCACAGCGGTCCTCACAGTCCCCGCCCCGGTTGAAGCGGTGTTCCAAAGCAGCGCTCCCCCGTGTCAAATCTCCCTCCCGCCGCCGGAGCGCCCGGCGCCGCAGACCTCTCCGTCCCGCCCGACAGCTCCTCCGCCGGGCCAAAAGGATTCACGGACCCGAGCGCCGCCCCTCTGCCTCGGTCTCAATCCGCTCCTCCGCGTGGTACTGCGGCCGCTTCACCACCTTTCTTCCGCTTTACTACATCTCATATCGTTACGGCTCCCTCTTCTCTCTCGCCGTCCGCCTCCCCTTTTCCGCTTTCCAATCCATAAAAACCGTGCTATACTGTTAGCAAATACTGGAATCTAATTCCGCTCTTCCAGAAGGAGGCGCTCTGTGTCAAAGATACGCTTCAACCTCGCCATCGTCCTCTTCCACGCCCTGCTCCTGCTCCCGATCCTGCTGCGCTTTTTCTTCATCCTCTTCCACTGCTATACCCTGGAACATGTCAGCTTTTTCTGCACACTCGAACTCCTTTGTATGGCCGCAGGTGCAGCTCTCATTCTCATCCTCCCTACAGATGAGATTTCGTTCCGCGAGCTCTGGGCTCCCACTTTTCTCTCCACCACAACCTATCTCGTGCTTGCGCTTATACTCGGTTTCACTTCGGTCGAGCTTTTAATTTCTCAACATAGCCCCATCTCCGGATGGCCAATGTACGATCTGGGAACGCTCTCCTATAGCATGATTCCCCAGCACCGCTATTACCTGCCCACCGCAGCCGGCTTTGCGCTTGCCGGCGGACTCTGCGCCATACTCACCTACTTTTTCCCCAAGCTCAGCCAGTTTCGCAACAAGCTCTTCTGGGTTTCCCTTTCCTTTGCCAATCTCTTTCTTCCTACGATACTGGCTTTCTCCTTTCTCTCCTTTCACATATATCACTATTTTGGATAAAGAGGCTCCAAAGGCGCGCCTTGCCTTTGGAGCCTTTTCTATCTTTTCTTTACAGTAATCAGCACCTGAGAAAAAGGTTGATTTTCTTTTACAAACTTTGAAAATGTAGTACTTTCTTTCTGCTTTTCACCATTCCAATTATAAAAAGTGTACCACCCTTTTCTACCAGATTTACTCCTCCGAAATGCAACGTTATGTCCCCTCGGAAGCCCATCCCTTTTACTTTGGAACAGATAGAAGTAAATTCCTGCATCCGCATCTTCCGCAGCTTTTTCCATATCCTTCTCAAGCATTGTGCAGGTGACATCATATCCCTTCTCTGAAAGATAGCGCGCCATGCGAAAGGGGTGTGTCCCCAATCTTCCCTCTACCAGCACGGTATCTTCCATCTCATAAATCACCTCTGACGGAGTCACATCTTCCCCTAACATTTTTCTCACATTATATGCTGCAATCCATCCACAGCCGTTGATGTTAGAGGTATCGTCTCCGTATTTTAATTGGTTCAGCCCGCTCTGATTTATAATGAGCCCCTCCGAATCCTCTATTTCCCCCTCTGCAATTGATTTTTCTGCCTTTTGATTCCACTCATAGTTTTCATCCGCCTGCTCTCCACTCTGTGCCCAATCGGCAAAACTCTCTCCGCTCGCAATCCGGAAACTCCCGGGCTCCGGGTCCCTCCCCTCCGCGAGGGGCGGCTGCTCCTGTCCCAGCCCCTCCTCTCCGGGGCGGGTGAGCCGCACCCGGTTGTCCGGCAGAAGTTCGATCGTCCCCGCCTCGGTCTCAATCCGCTCCCCCGCGCGGTACTGCGGCCGCTCCGGCGCCTCCAGCTTCGGCGCAAACGCGGGCAAGAGCGCCGCTGCCTCCCGCAGCGCCGCCTCCCCGCCCCAGTAGTCCGGCGCGTGCACGCTGTCCCTCGGCTCCACCCCCTCCGGGAAGAGCGCCTGCGCAAGCGCGCCTATCGGGTCGGGTCTCTCCTCAAAATAGGCCTCGTTCGGCGTGTCGATCAGCAGATAGTCCGCGAGCGGCCGCTCCGCCGTCACCGCGTACTCCCTCGGGTGTTCCCGCCTCAGCGCCTCCGCCTCGGCCGCGATCTCCTCTCTCCGCTCCGGCTCCTGCTCATACGTCCACTTCAGCCCCAGCAGCTTCCGGTCCAGCTCGCTTTCCCCCTCCCGCGCGTAGATCTCGCCGTGCCGGTCGATGCCAAGCCTCCCCGCCCGGCTCCTGCCGTACTCCTTTCCGCCGTTCAGCCAGTCCGCAAACGGGTCGTACTCCTCGCCGCCGATCGTCTCCAGCCGGGACGTCCGCCCCTCCGAGGCCGGCTCTGCGCGCTCCTCGGCGGCATGTCTTTCCTCCGCCCGCCGGATGATCTCCGCGTTCTCCCGCCGCCGTCTCGTCAGTTCGCCCTCGATCCCCTGCTCCGCAAGCTCCAGCTCCAAAAGCTCCTGCTCCATCATCCGGATGGTCTCCGCGTTTCCGCTCGGGTCCTCCGCCCGCATCCGGGCGATCTCCGCTCTGTAAAAACTCTTTTCGTCCACTGTTTTTCCCCCTCTCTATCCCCATTTTATCACAAATCATTTCGTCATTTTCGTCAACTCAGGAGAAAGCCCGCGGCGCATAAGCGCCGCGGGCTTTCTCCGGTTTTATGCAAGACCGCTCTTTTCGAGCGCGGTGGAGAGCACCGGCCGCCCCTCCTTGATCCGCTTTCCCCTCACGTGGAAAAGCAACACGGTCAGCGCCGTGAACACCACAGCGATGCCGCCGAGCACCAGCACCGCCGTACGGATGCTCCCGCCGCCCGCAATGGTGCTGCGGAAGGCGTCCACCGAGTAGCTAAACGGGAGATACCGGTGAATCTTCGCCACAAAGCCGCCCGACAGCTCGACCGGATAGGTCCCCGCCGAGCCCGCGAGCTGCACCACCATGAAGATGAGCATCAGGAAACTGCCCACCTTGCCGAGCCAGACGTTGAAGAAGTACATCACCGCCATAAAGGCGACCGATGCGAGACAGGCCACCCCCAGCGTGCGTCCCATCTCCTGCGGCGCAAAGCCGCAGAAAGCACAAAGCGCCGCGAACATCACAACCGCCTGCAAAATCGCCACCGGGTAGACCACCGTCGCCTTGCCCGCCCAGAGGCGCAGCCCACTCTTTAGCTCGCCCTCATACTCGGTCAGCGGATACATAATGCAAAACGCGATGCACCCGACCCAGAGCGCGACCGACATCATATAGGCTGCCATCGCGTGGCCGTTGTCGGGCACCAGCGTCGCCCGCTCTTCGCGCAGCTCCACCGGGGAGGCGATCATCTCCGCCGTCCCGTCAGAGCCCGACGCGTCCGCAACCTGCGCCGCGCCGTCCGCCAGCTCCTGCGCGAGTGTCCCCGCCCCGCTCTGGAGCTGTTCCGCGCCGCTCTGGAGCGCACCCGAATTTTCGGCCAGCGTCTGCGCCCCCGCCGCGAGCTCACCCACACCGCCGGTGTAGGCGCCTACGCCGCTGCGGAGGCTATTTCCGCCCCGCTGCAGCGCGGAGGCTCCCGCATCGAGCTGCTGCGCGCCGGGTAGGAGCTGCCCGCTCACCGCGCCGCGCACCGAGCCCAGCGCCTGAGCCATCCCGCTCACCGCCCGCTCTCCGCCGGGCAGCACCGCGTCCGCCCCGCTCGCAAGTTTTGCCACCGCGCCCTTGAGTTCCGGCAGTTTCGACGCGACCGGAGCGAGCTGCTGGAGCGCTCCGCCCACCACACGGGCGTTCTCCCCAATCTCGCCGAGATCCCCCTGTAATTCTCCCGAGGCGGAGAGGATCTCCGCCACCGCCGCCCGCTGCTCCGGGGTGAGCTCACTCTCCGCGAGCCGCTGCGCCGCGGCCGCAACCTGTGCAAGCTCCCCGCCCGCGTCGGAGGCGCTGCTCCCGATTCCGCCGACGGCGGCCGCGAGATTCTCTGTGTCAAAGCCGTCCGGCAGCGCCGCCGCGGCGTCCGCCAGCGTCCGAATGCCCGTGTGCAGCTGCTCAAATCCGCCGGTGAGCGTCTGAATCGTGGCGGCGTCCGGCGTCGCCGCAAGCGCCTGCTCCAGCGTCCCGAGCCCGGACACGAGCGCGCCGCTCCCCTTCTTGAGGGCCGCCGTCCCGTCCGTAAGCGAGCTCACTCCGCCCTGAAGCGCGCCGCTCTTCCGGTCGAGCGTGTCCGCGCCGCTTCTGAGCGCTGCGACTCCGCCCGTGTAGTCCCGGATGCCGTCCGCCAGCTGCGCCGTCCCCTCCCCGAGGCTCGCAGCGCCGTCGGCCGCCCGGCCCATGCCGTCCGCCAGCTCATCCACCGAGCCCAGCATCTCCTCAGCGTAGACCCGGCTCACTTCGGAGGAGATGCCCTCCTTCACCCGGAGCATCGCCGACTCGCCCATCTTGCTCGCGATGTAGTTGCTGCCCGGGTTCACCTCATAGCGGAGCTCCATCTGCTCCGGCCGGGCGTCGGTCACCGTCGCCGCCCGCGCCGAGAAGTCCTCCGGGATGGTCACCACCATGTAGTACTTCCCCGAGAGAAGCCCCTCCCTCGCCTGCTCCTCATCCACAAAGTCAAACGCGAGTTCTCCGCTCTCCCGGAGATTCTGCACCAGGTCGTCACCCACATGCAGCTCCTTCCCGTTGTAGACCGTCTCCCGGTCGCAGTTGACCACCGCGACGGGCAGCTCCGAGAGCTTCCCATAGGGGTCCCACATCGAACCCAAAAATAGCGTGGTGTAGATGGTCGGAATCACGAGAATCGCGATCAGCACCACCAGCAGCACCTTGTTGTGTAACAGCCGTCTCCACTCCTGCCGTATCATGGCAGCACTCTCTCCTTTCAAACACGTCGTATATTACTAGATTTATTTTCTAATAATAGACAAACTGTTGACTTTTTGCTGTCCATATTATACGATGGAGAAAAGCGGGATACAACCATCAATCCCGCCCCGCAGCGTCGTTTAACCGTCAGACCGACTCCAGTCCGCAGGTTATTCGACACAGCTTTGAAACACTGTCCAGAACAGGGAGGAATCGAAATGGCCGAAAAGCTCGACCGGCGCGTCCGCAAAACCCGCACGCAGCTGCGCGCAGGCCTCGCCCGGCTGATGGAGAGAAAGCCCATAGGCGAGATCACCGTCAAGGAGCTCGTGGAGGAGGTGGACATCAACCGCTCCACCTTCTATCTGCACTACACCGATATCTATACCATGCTCGCCGAGATCGAGCGCACCCTGCTCGCCGAGATCGAGCAGGCCATCGCCACTCTCTCGGAGGGGACGGACGGCTTCTCCGCCATCGAGGCGGCCTTCTCCATCCTCGAGGAGAACCGCGACATCTGCCGGGCCCTGGTCGGTCCGCACGGCGACCTCGCTTTTGTGCACCGGATCGAGTCGGTCCTCCGCGCCCATCTGCTCCCCATGCTGGAGGCGCACTTTCCCTCCGCCGGGGAGGACCTGCGCTACGCACTCGCCTTCTGCCTGCACGGCAGTTTCGGGCTGATCAAAACCTGGCTGCTCGAAAGCGGGGAGGAATCTCCCGGCCATATGGCGGAGCTGACCCGCCGGCTGGTGCTGCGCTCGATGGGTTCCTTCTACCAGGGGGAGTCCACAGTCCGCTGAGTGTCATCTCTTTTTTCAGCGCAGGCGGCGGCCGCCTCTCCGTCCATATCGTTCGCGAGGCAGTCGCCGAGCGCAGCGGCTCCATTTTATATACTTTATCTCTCGCCTCTCACCGCCGCACCCCAGAGCACCTCCGCTCCCCGTCGCTCCGGAAACAGCGCGCCCGCGCTGTCTCCCCGCAAAAAAAGAACGCCCCGTGGACCTGACCCCCGGGGCGTTCTTTTTTCAATCGGCAAGTCCCATCTTGTCCGCTCCTACTTCGGACAGACATAGCGCGGCAGGCCCTCGCTGTGCCGCCCGTACTCAATCGCCTCCGCAGGGCAGCGGCAGATGCAGGCCATGCAGTGGGTGCACTTCTCCCCCCAGACCGGCGCGCCGCCCTCCATCCGGATGTTCGCAAGCGGGCAGACCTCGGCGCACCGCCCGCAGGAGATGCACTTCTCCGTCACGCGGAACTTCCGCGCGTGGACGCACGCCGGATAGAATATCCGGTTCACAGCGCCGCTGAGCAGCCGGTCCTTCCAGCTCACAGCGGGCCGCGGGAGCGCCTCGCCCCGCCCGATCCGGCGGGCGAGCTCATCAATCGCCCGCTCCGCCCCCGCGATCGTCTCCAGCGCCTCCTCCTGGCCCGGCGTCTCAAACATCGCGATGTAGTTCTCCGGCATCGTCACCGCCGCGCATCCCAGGTCCAAAAGCCCCTTCGCGGCGGCCAGCTTCTCCAGATAGGCCCCCGCATTTCCCATGCTCTCTCCGCAGGTCAGCACAAAATAGAGCTTCTCACTTCCCAGAAGCTCGGTCTCCTTTAGCCAATGCTCCACCGCCCGCGGCAGCCGCCAGGCATAGGTGGGCGCGACGACGACCCACGGCCGCTCCGAGCGCAGCGCCGAAATATTGCGTCCTCGAATCCGCTCGAAGAGGTCGAGCACCCCGTCCCCGGTCGCCGCCCCGATCCGCTTCGCGACATATGCGCTGTTCCCCGTCCCAGAAAAATATAAGACCATACTCCGCCTCTCACTTCAACCTTTTTCGCATCTCCACATGGGGGCAGTGCTCGTCGAGATACTCCGCGCCGCACCTGCGGTAGCCCTGCTTCTCATAGAAGCCCTCCGCCTGCAGCTGCGCCGACAGCCGGACCTCGCTCCCGCCGAGGCGCGCCGCCTCCGCCTCCAGCGCCGCGAGCACCGTCCGGCCGAGCGACCGTCCCCGCGCGCACTTCCGCACCGCCACCCGGCCGATCCAGTAGACGATCCCGTCCGTCCCCTCCCCCCGGAAGAGCCGTCCGGTCGCCGCCGGAGTCTCCCCCTCGTAGAGCACGAGATGGAGCGCCCGCGCGTCGATTTCGTCAAACTCGTCGCAGAATCCCTGCTCCTCGATAAACACCTCGCGGCGAATCAGCGCCGCGTCCCCGTTCAGCCCGAGCGTCATCAAAAGGTGATCAGCTCCTTCGCATACGGCAGTCCCTCAATAAACCGGCAGAACTCCCGCCACTCGTCCAGCTTGTGGTTTTTCCGCGCCCGGTAGATATTGATGAGGTTCTCATAATTTAGCGTACAGGTGCGCAGCTGGTTGTAGGAGCTCGGCAGCAGCTGAATCATCGTGTACCAGAGCTCCCTATCCCCCGTCTCCACAAAGCCGAGCCGCAGCCCCTCGAGTGTATCAATCACCCGGTCGAGCGCCGCAAGTCCCGTCTCGTTCATCCGGTCGCAGCTGAAATCCGCGCGTGAGAAGGGCTTCGCGTGAATCTTATGCATGGTGGAGGTGGAATTTGCGACGGTCCCCACCTTATAGGTGTCGTACTCCTTCCACCAGTAGAGCGGCGCCTCGATGTCGCAGCAGAGGAGGATCATCCGGTTGAACTTCCGGTGGTCGCTCCCCGCCTTTGAGAGCCGCGCGAGCAGCCCGAGATCCGCCTCGCCGAGCCGGAAGGCGTCCCCCGTCCCCGTGCTGTCGCTCCGCTCCCAACTCGCAAGCGGGTTGCGCGCCCCGCGCGCCGCACTCTCCAGGTTCAGCACCTTCGCCTTTGTCACTCTGATCATATCAAAAACTCCTTTGTCAGCAGCTCGGAGAGCCGCCCGCTGCGGACCACCCTCCCCAACTTATAAAAATCCTCCGGCAGCATCGCCGGATACCGCTTCGGCAGCGGCAGAATTCCCTCCACCAGAAAGGCGCAGAACTGCGAACAGGAAAAATGCCGCTTTCGCACCCACACAAAGCCAAAAAGCTGCGGCAGCAGTCCCAGCAGATTGTAGGCGTATCGCTCCGGCGCGGCGAGAAACCGTCCGAGCCGCACCCGCACCGCCTCCCTCTGCTCCTCTGTCAGCCTGACCTCCACAAGGTCAAAGTGCGAGCGCGCCGCGCAGAGCCGCAGCACCCCCTCCGAGAGCCGCTCCACCACAAAGCCGCCCCGGAGCGGGAACCAGCGCACCTTCCGTCCAAAGCTGTACATCTCCTCCGCTCCGATCTCCAGCAGCAGCGAGACATGGTTGCGCCGCGCCCGGGTAAAGAGTCCCAGTAGCCGCGCGACACGGGTGCCCGGCTGGCTCACCACGAAATAGAGCCGCCCACCGCCCCCGCTCAGACGCTCTCCCTCGACGGGCAGAGGTGCGCAAGCTCGCACGCCGCGCACTGCGGCCGCCGGGCGATGCAGACGTCCCGGCCGAAGTAGACGAGCCGGTGGCAGAAGTCGTTGCTCTCCTCAGGCGGGAGCAGCGGACGCAGCTGCGCCTCCACCTTGGCGGGCTCTTTGCTCGTCACAAGGCCGAGCTTGTTTGTGATCCGGATGCAGTGGGTGTCCGCCACCACCGCGCCCGGCATGTTGTAGACGTCGCCGAGCACCAGGTTCGCCGTCTTTCGGCCGACGCCCGGCAGCTTCAAAAGCTCCTCCATCGTGTCGGGCACCACTCCGCCGTGCTTCTCGATCAGCATCCGGCAGCAGTCTCGGATGTTTTTCGCCTTCTGCCGGAAGTAGCCGCAGGGCTTCACCATCTCCTCCAGCTCCGCAAGATCGGCGTTTGCAAAGCTCTCAAGGGTGGGGTACTTCTGAAAGAGGTCCACGCAGACGATGTTCACCCGCGCGTCGGTGCACTGCGCCGCGAGCCGCACCGAGATGAGCAGCCGGTACGGCTCCTTGTAGGGCAGGGAGCAGCGCGGATCGGGATACTTGTTCTTCAAAATCTTGACCGCCTCGGCGGCCCGCTCTTTTTTCGTCATCTCTCTCACCTCAAATGCTCTTTGTTCGATGCCCTATTTTACCACATCCTCCGCCTCCCCCGCAAGCGCCGCTCAGACCGATTCGGTGGTTGCGCTTTCGCGCCGCGTCTGATAAAATAAGGAAAGGATTTTAAAAGTAAGGGAGTAGAACAAATGAAGTCGATTGATTTTGTCAAGGAGATGGACCTCGTCGTCGGCGAGGCGATGGAGAAAGAGCTCTCCCGCCAGCAGAACAGCATTGAGCTGATCGCGAGCGAGAACTTCGTCTCGGAGGCGGTTATGGCCGCGATGGGTTCGCCGCTGACCAATAAATATGCGGAGGGCTACCCCGGCCGCCGGTACTACAACGGCTGCGAATATGTGGACGTCGTGGAGGAGATCGCGAGAAAGCGCGCCTGCGAGCTGTTCGGCGCGGAGCACGCGAACGTGCAGCCCCACTCGGGCGCCCAGGCGAACTCCGCCGTGTATCTGGCGCTTCTGAAGCCGGGCGACACCATCCTCGGCATGAGTCTCGCGCACGGCGGCCACCTGACCCACGGCTCGCCGGTCAATCTCTCCGGCCTCTACTACAATATCGTGGACTACGGCGTCTCCGACGAGGACCAGAGAATCGACTACGAGGCGCTCCGCCAGAAGGCGCTCGAGGCGAAGCCGAAGCTGATCGTCGCCGGCGCCTCGGCCTACTCCCGCACCATCGACTTCGAGCGGATCGGCAAAATCGCAAAGGAGGTCGGCGCCTACTATATGGTGGACATGGCGCACATCGCGGGCCTTGTGGCCGCGGGGCTGCACCCCTCGCCGGTGCCGTATGCCGATATCGTCACCACCACCACCCATAAGACGCTGCGCGGCCCGCGCGGCGGCCTCATCCTCTGCAAGGAGGAGTTCGCCAAGGCGATCGACAAGGGCGTCTTTCCCGGCATGCAGGGCGGCCCGCTGATGCACATCATCGCGGCCAAGGCCGTCTGCTTCGGCGAGGCGCTGAAGCCGGAGTTCAAGGCGTATCAGCAGCAGATCGTGAAGAACGCCGCCGCTCTCTGCAAGGCGCTGATGGACGAGGGCTTCGACATCGTCTCGGGCGGCACCGACAACCACCTGATGCTGGTCGATCTCCGTCCGAAGAACCAGACCGGTAAGGAGCTCGCCAACCGGCTGGACGAGGTGGGCATCACCGTCAACAAAAATGCGATCCCGAACGACCCGCAGAAGCCGGGCATCGCAAGCGGCATCCGCATCGGCACCCCGGCGATCACCACCCGCGGTTTCACTGAGGAGGATATGCCGAAGATCGCGCACCTCATCTCGCTGGCGGCGTCGCCCGACTTTGAGCAGCACCGCGAGACGATCAAGTCCGAGGTCGCGGCTCTCTGCAAGAAGCACCCGCTCTATTAAAAAGAAGCGCGGCGGACCAAATTGGTTCCGCCGCGCCTTTTTATCCATCCAAACAGGAAAAGGAGTGACGCTCCCTTGAAACTGCAAGCAGTCCCCGTCCGCCGTGGAGATCACGCGGTAAAAGCGATCTACTTCTCCTCCTTTCCGAAGGAGGAGCGGATGCCCTATCCGTTGATGCGCCTGCTCTCTCTGGGCCGAAGCACCGCATTTCTCTCCTTCCGTGAGGGAGATGTCCCCCGCGGACTTGCCTATCTGGCCGCGCTTGATTCCATCGTCTTTGTGATGTTTCTCGCGGTGGACCCGGCGCTCCGCTCCCGGGGATACGGCTCCGAGATACTCCGCAAACTCGAGGAGCTCTACCCCGGCCGCAAGCTGATTCTCTCGATCGAGCGATGCGATGTTCCCGCGCCGAACCACGATCTCCGCGTGAGGAGAAAGGCGTTCTATCTCAAAAACGGATTTGTTGAAACCGGCTATTTTGTGGAGCTCAGTCGGGTCAAGCAGGAACTCCTTATAAAAAACGGCGCGTTCGACCGCGCCGAGTTCCTCTCTTTTCTCAAAAAATACAGCAACGGCACGCTCAGGCCACCGGTCTGGCGCGCGGAAGAGAGACCTCCCAGAACCTGATTCCCCAATTTATCCTCCCATACCGTAGCCACAAACCCTCAAAACAAAACGCCCCCTTCAAATATCCGCTCCGGTGCGCAAACAGGGAACCACACGGAAGCCGTCCGCTGCCCCCATCCCGCGCCTCGGCCAAAAGCTCCCAAAATGAATTTTGTAAAACGCTCCGCTCAAGCGCCCGGTCATCTCCTGTCAGAGGAGACCGGGCGCCGTCTTTCAAGAACTCTCAAACTTCTTTTATGTTCCTATGCCGCTCCATCCCTTGACAGCACAAGGCTCCGGCAACGTTGGGAACACGGAATCGAATTGAAACCGAAAAAAAGACGCCGCACAAACGGTGCAGCGCCTCTATTTCGTTCAGTTTTTACCTTTCCATTGGACGATACCATCTCCGGGTCCCCTCGGGACCTCTGCGTATATCTCTCCTTATCTGGAACCTAGTAGTTCTTGGATTACATCTTTAAAATCTCCACTTTATCTCCGAAAGGTGTCGTTTCAAGCTGTCTCCATCGTTACTAGTTTCTGTGCAGAGCGGCCGGTCAAAAGTACTGTTCAAACACTGTAAACTGTATTTTGACTCCAACCCTTGAAATTTTTCCCAAAATCGGCACTCCGCGCGGAGTGCGAAGGTTTTTCATCTCAAACCGGCATTCCCTCCGGATTTATCCGTCCCTGAGACTTGTATTCCAACTTGGGCAGCCTCTTCGCTCCCATAAGCAAAACGCTCACATTCAAGTTCAGGCGGCGGCGAAGTATCCAGTGGCACCTGCCCGACCGGCTCCGCTCACACAGAGAAAAAACTGACACTCATTGTCCACTGGCCTCACCCCTTTCTCTGAAATCAGAACTTCCGAATCTCTCCTATTCGGATCTTTTCTTCCGTTCCTCTGTTTACGCTTTTATTATACCACGCGCTGTGCAAATTGCAAGTGTTTTTAGAGAAAAAAATAATTTATTTATCTATTTTTCATAATTTCCACCCATCAGGTGCTCTGTTTCCGCTCCACCACAAGATGTGGGTACGCGAGCTCAATCCCCTCCGCCTCAAACCGGCGCTTCACCGCGAGGTAGAGGTCGCTCTTCCGCTGGAAGGAGGCGTCCGTGTTCTCCACCCAGAAGGCCACCCGCAGCTGTACCGCCGAGTCCAAAAACTCCGACACCCGCGCGGTCACCTCCGGCTTTCCCTCCGTCCGCTCGGTCTCGGTGCGGCAGTCGCGGTACCCCGGGAGGGTCAGCACCTCCTCCCGCAGCAGCGCAAGCGCCCGCTCGGCGTCCGATTCGTAGGTGATGCCGAAGAATACCGCGCAGAGAATCCGCTCGTCCTCAAAGTCGGCGTTTTCGATCACCCCTTTGCTGATCGTCCCGTTCGGGATGAGCACCCGCTTGTTCTCATAGGTGCGAATCACCGTGTGCCGCAGGGTGATCTCCTCCACCGTCCCGACCACGTTGTCGGTGAGATAGCGCACCATATCCCCCGGCTTGAACGGCTTAAAAACGGCGATCAGCACCCCCGAGAGGATATCCCCGAGCACGTCCTGCGCCGCAAGGCCGAGCACCACCGCCAGAATCCCCCCGCTCGCGAGCAGCGAGGTCATCAGGCTGGAGAGCCCCGGGATGAGTCCCACCATCTGCGGGATGACGAGAAACCAGCTGATCCCCTTGAGCACCACCCGCAGAAACGGGACAAAGGCCGCGGCCTCGCTTCCCCTCTTCTCCAGCCGCAGCCGCAGTCTCCGGCAGAATACACCCTCCAGCCGCAGCGCCGCCCAGAGGATGGCCGCGAGTATCACAAATTTCAGCAGCCCGCTCACCAGCGGCTGCCGCAAAATCGCCCAGAACCCCTCCATCAAACCGCCTCCCTTTCCTCTCTACCATACCGGGATGCGAGGGAAAAATCAAGCGTTTTCTCCCCGTGCATTCCGCTCGGAGAGGGCCGCAGCTCCCGCAAAAGAGCCGCGTCTGTACCTGTCCAAAGCTGCGGCAACCGCCCCGGCGCAGCCGGAAACCGTCCAAACTTCGCCGTCTCTAGCAGAGCAAAGCGCGAGCGCGCCGCGCAGAGCCGCAAGTCCTTCTCCGAGAGCTTCCCCGGCGCATACAGCCGGAGCCGCGTCACTCTCTCCCGTCTTTTCCGCGCCCGCACAGCCCCTGTCCTCTTCACCAAAACCGCCCGGCCGCGGGACGGCGCGAAACGACTTTGTGCAACATATGAAATCCCCGGGGCGGCCGTCCCGGGGACTTCCTCACGCAGGAAAGGAGCGGAAACGCGGCGCGGCAGTACCTCCGGCGCCCCCGCAGACGTCGGAGCCGGGCCGCGCGGCGGATGTGCGTTCTCCCGCACCCTCTCCTTTCCGCCCCGTGCGCGCGCTTTCCCGGACGCTCCTTCACCCCCGCCAGAGGTGGTCGACAGGGCCGCTCCCGCCCCCGAGCTCGAGCCCGGCCGCGAGCGCCCCCTCGAGATAGCGCTTCGCCCGCTCCACCGCCTCCCGCAGCGGATACCGGCAGAGCCCGCAGGCGATGGCCGACGAGAGGGTGCAGCCGGTGCCGTGGGTGTTCCCCGTCTCGATCCGGCGCCCCCGCAGCACCTCCGTCCCGCCCCCCAGGAGCAGCAGATCGGTACAGTCGAGATGCCCGCCCTTGATAAGCACCGCGGGCCCGCCGCCCGCCCGCTCCCGGATGATCCGCGCCGCCCGCTCCATCCCGTCGAGGTCGGCGATCTCCATCTCCGCGAGCGCCTCCGCCTCCGGGAGGTTGGGCGTCACAAGCTCGCAAAGTCCGATCAGCTCCCAGAGCGCGTCAAGCGCCCCCGGTTCCAGCAGCCGCCCGCCCGAGGTCGCCACCATCACCGGGTCGCAGACAATTCGACGCGCGCCCACTTCCCGCAGCGTCCGGGCCACCGCCCGGGTCACCTCTGCGCTCCCGGTCATGCCGACCTTGCAGGCGTCGGGCGGGATGTCCTCAAACACCCGCCTGATCTGCTCGGCGACAAATTCCGGCTCCACCGTCCGCACGCCGTACACCCCGCGCGTGTTCTGCGCGGTCAGCGCCGTGACGGCGCACATCCCGTAGCACCCGTGCGCCGAGAAGGTCTTGAGGTCGGCCGCCACCCCCGCGCCGCCGCTCGGGTCCACCCCCGCGACGGTGAGCACACAGTCCCGCCTCATTTCGCACCTCCCAGCACCTCGCGCACCCGCGCGCGCAGCGTGCGCGCCTCAGCCTCCGGGTCTTCGCTTCTCATCAGCGCCCGCACCACGGCGACACCGTCCGCCCCGCTGTCCTTCAGCACCTCAAGGTTGTCCGCGCACAGCCCGCCGATCGCGACGCAGGGCGTCCCGAGCGCCCGGATCTCCGCAAGGCGCGCGACCGGGGTCAGCACCGTCTTGACCTTGGTCTCAGTGGGGTAGATCGCCCCCACGCCGAGATAGTCCGCCCCGGCCGCAATCGCCGCCCGCGCGGCCTCCACCGTCTTGGCCGTCGCCCCGACAATCCGGTCCGGCCCGAGCAGCCGCCGCGCCGCCTCCACCGGCAGGTCCTCCGCCCCGACGTGCACCCCCGCGGCCCCCGCCGCGAGCGCCACGTCCACCCGGTCGTCCACGATGAGCGGCACGCCGTACCGGTCGCACAGCTCGCGCAGCCGGACCGCCCGCGCGAGATACGCCCCGCCGCCGAGCTCCTTCTCCCGCAGCTGCACGAGCGTCACCCCGCCGCGCAGCGCGCGCTCCACCTTCTGAAAAAACGCTTCCTCCTCCATCCCGTCCCCGTTTGTGACGAGATAGAGCGAGAGGTCAAACCGTCTCATACATCCTCCTTCCACTCCATGCCGTAAACCCGGTCGATCATCTCAAAGCGCAGCGCCATCGGCCCCGCGGCCTCCGCCTCGCCCGCCCGGGCGAGCAGCGCCGCGCCGAACGCCGCCGCGTCATATGGCTCCGCCACCGCCGTGAAGGCGGCCACAAGCGCCCCCTGCATGCAGCCGGTCCCGGTGATCCGCCCCATCAGCTCACATCCGCCCGGGACAAGCGCCGCCCGCTCCCCGTCGGACACCGCGTCAACCGGCCCGCTCACCAGCGTCACCGCGGAGCACCGCTGCGCGAGCGCCCGCGCCACCTCCGTGCGCGCGGCGTCGTCCGCCCGGTCGCCCGCGTCCACCCCGAGGGCGTGGCTCTCCCTCCCGAGCGCCGCGAGCGCCTCCGAGAGGTTGCCCCGCACCACCGCGACCGGATACGCAGCAAGCAGCCGGAGCGCAAACTCCCGCCGCAGCGCCGAGCAGCCGACACCCACCAGGTCGAGCGTCACCGGCACCCCAGCCCGCGCGGCCGCGGCCGCCGCCCGCTCCATCGAGCGGATGCGCACCTCGGTGATGTTCCCGAGATTCAGGAGCAGTGCCCCCGCCCCCGCCGTGATCTCCCCCACCTCGTCCGGGTGCTCCGCCATGATCGGCCGTCCCCCGGCGGCGAGGACGATGTTCGCCTGGTCACCTATCGCAATCGGATTTGTGATGCAGTGGACGAGCGGCCGCGCCGCCCGCAGCGCGGGCCGCAGATCTCTCACAGCGCGCCTCCGAGCTGCGCCTGCAACTTGGTGAGCATCCCCGCCCGCCGCAGCGCGAAGAGGAAGACCACCGCGATCGAGCCGCCCATCAGCGTCCCCGCGAGAAAGCTCGGCGTGTAGAAGAAGAGGGTGACCTCGCCTCTCCCCATCAGAAAGGCCATCACCGGATAGGAGACGATCGAGCCGATGATCCCCGTGCCGAACACCTCGCCGCCCGCCGCGGCGAAGATGCTCCCCTTCGAGATCCGATAAAACACCCCCGAGAGGAACGCGCCGAACACCGCGCCGGTCAGCGCGAGCGGCGGAATCCCCATGCAGGCCATGCGGATCACCCCGATCAGCACCGCACACAGCAGGCTGTACCACGGCCCCATAAAGACCGAGCAGACGATGTTGACCACGTGCTGCATCGGGCAGCAGCCCTCCACCCGCAGAATCGGGGAGATCACCACCCCGATCGCCACAAACATCGCCAGCATCACCATCTTTTTGAGCCGCATCCCGGAAACCTCTCTCATTTTTCAATCTCCACCTTTCTGCCCGCCAGAATGTCGTTTGTCGTCTTCATCGCGCACATCCGCCCGCACATGGTGCAGGTGCCCTTCTCCGCGGGCCGCGCGCTCTCATAGTAGCGTCTCGCCTTCTCCGGGTCGACGGCGTAGGTAAACATCTCCTCGAAATCCACCCGGCGCCGGGCGTCGCTCATTTTGTTGTCGATCTCTCTCGCCCCCGGCACCCCCTTGGCGATGTCCGCCGCGTGGGCCGCGATCTTGGAGGCGACGATCCCCTCCCGCACATCGTCCGTATCCGGCAGCCGCAGATGCTCCGCCGGCGTCACATAGCAGAGAAAGTCCGCCCCGTTTGCCGCCGCGATCGCCCCGCCGATGGCGGAGGTGATGTGGTCGTAGCCGGGGGCGATGTCGGTCACAAGCGGCCCCAGCACATAGAAGGGCGCGCCGTGGCAGAGCTTCTTCTGGAGCTTCATGTTCGCCGCGATCTCGTCCATCGCCATGTGCCCCGGCCCCTCGACCATCACCTGCACCCCCTTCTTCCAGGCGCGCTCGGTGAGATGCCCGAGCTCCAGAAGCTCGCCGATCTGTCCGGCGTCGGTCGCGTCGGCGATCGAGCCGGGGCGCAGCGCGTCGCCGAGGCTGATCGTCACGTCAAACTCCCGCAAAATCTCCAAAAGCTCGTCATACCGCTCGTAGAAGGGGTTCTCCTTCCCGTTCATCTGCATCCACGCAAAGAGCAGCGAACCCCCGCGCGAGACGATGTTGGTCAGTCTCCCCTCTCTTAGAAACCCTTCGACCGCCCGCCGGTTGATCCCGGCGTGGATGGTCATAAAGTCGACCCCCTCCTCGGCGTGCGCCCGCACCACCCGGAGAAAGTCGTCCGCCGTGATATCAATGAGATCCTTCTCAAGGTAGCCCACCGCGTCGTACATCGGCACCGTGCCGATCATCGCCGGGCTCATCGCGACAAGCTCGGTGCGGAATTTGCTCGTCTTGCCGTAGTTCGAGAGGTCCATAATCGCCTCCGCGCCGAAGTCGATGGCGAGGCGCACCTTCTCCATCTCCACCTCGTAGTCCGCAAGATCGCCCGAGATGCCGAGATTCACATTGATCTTGGTGCGCAGCCCCTCGCCGATCCCCTCGGGCGAGAGGGCGGTGTGCCGCACATTCGCGGGGATGGCCACCGTCCCGCGCGCCACCCGCTCGCGCAAAACCTCAGGGGCGATCCCCTCCTTTTTCGCCACCGTCTCCATCTGCGGGGTAACCGTTCCGGCTCTCGCCGCCTCCATCTGTGTCATCTGCTCTCCTCCTTTACAAAATAAAAAGCGCACGCCCAATCTGGCGTGCGCTCATAGACAAAAAAGACTCCCTACGTTGGCATTATCCAAATCAGGTTCAAAGGTCTAAGTCTCCGGGGTCTCCCCCACGTGTCGCTTACTCTCAGCCGGGCCTTACCCAGCTCCCTTGCATATTCGCTTTGTCTGTATCATAGCACAAGCTCTCCCCGCGCGCAAGCCCCTCTTGATTTTCTCGTCAAAGAGGACTAAACTGGTATAGATCAAAGAAAAGGAGGAAGTTTGCTATGCTCGACAGAAAAGTGACGGAACTTTTAAACACTCAGGTGAATCAGGAGTTCTACTCCGCCTATCTCTATCTCGACTTTGCCAACTACTATGAGGAGCAGGGGCTCTCCGGCTTTTCGAACTGGTACCGGGTCCAGGCCCAGGAGGAGCGGGATCACGCCATGCTCTTCATCCAGTACCTGCAGAACAACGGCGAGCACGTCTCCCTCGAGGCGGTCGCAAAGCCGGACCAGACCTTCTCGGACAACACCGCTCCGCTGAAGGCGGGGCTCGCGCACGAGCGGTATGTGACCGGGCTTATCCACACCATCTACGACGCGGCTTACAGCGCGCGCGACTTCCGCACCATGCAGTTTCTCGACTGGTTTGTCAAGGAGCAGGGCGAGGAGGAGAAGAACGCCGAGGACCTCATCAAGAAGATGGAGCTGTTCGGCGCCGACTCGAAGGGGCTGTATCTCTTCGACCAGGAGCTCGCCGCACGCACCTATGCCGCCCCGTCGCTCGTGCTCTAATAAAAGGAGGATTTTTGTCATGAAACTCGCAGTCACCTATGAAAACGGACAGGTATTCCAGCACTTCGGCCACTCGAAGCAGTTCAAACTCTATGAGATCGGCGGCGGCCGGGTACTCTCCTCTGAAGTGGTAGACACCGGCTCGAGCGGTCACGGGGCGCTCGCCGGACTCTTAAAGTCGCTCGGCGCGGAGGCGCTGATCTGCGGCGGCATCGGCGGCGGCGCGAAGGCCGCGCTCGCCGAGGCCGGCATCTCGCTCTATCCCGGCGTCACCGGAGAGGCGGACGCCGCGGCGGCCTCTTTCGCGGCGGGCACCCTCTCTTTCGACCCGTCCACCTCCTGCTCCCACCACGAAGAGGGGCACTCCTGCGGCGATCACGGAGAGGGACACTCCTGCGGGAACCACTTCTGCGGCAGCCACGAGGCCTAAGTCGCACTCGCGGGAGAGACGGGCGGCCGATCTGATTTTCGAGCCGATCTCTTCCGATCCGTCCGGCGGATTCGCTGCACATCCGCCGGCACAACTCGCCCGAAGAGGCGCGGCGTCACGCCGTGCCTTTTTGGAGACTTCATCTAAAGGCAGGTAGCTATGACCCACAGAAAAAGAGGGCAGATGTCCGAGTCGGTGGCGATGGGGCTGCTCCTCGCGCTCACCGGCGGCTTTCTCGACGCATACACCTATGTCGCCCGCGGCCGTGTGTTCGCAAACGCGCAGACCGGCAACATCGTGCTGCTCGGCATGAACCTCGCCGATCGGAACTTCTCCGCCGCCCTCTCCTATCTCATCCCGATCGTCGCCTTCGTCGCGGGGGTGGCGATGGCCGAGGTGATCCGTCATCACAACCGCTGGGAGGCGCTCCACTGGCGGCAGATCACCGTCCTCTTCGAGATTGTCACCCTCACCGTCTGCGCCTTTCTTCCGCCGACGCACAACTGGCTCGTGACAAGTCTGGTCTCCTTCGTCTGCGCGCTCCAGGCGGAGAGCTTTCGCACCATCGCGGGCAGCACGCTTGCGACCACCATGTGCACCGGTAACCTCCGCACCGCAACCGAGCTTCTGTCTCTCGGCCTTCTCCGGCGGGATCGCGCAGAGTGCCGCCGCAGCCGGATTTACTATCTCGTGATCCTCGCCTTCCTCGCGGGCGCGGTGCTCGGCGACGCGCTCACCCGGCGGTTCGACGCTCTCGCCTCCCTCTTCTGTGCGGGGTTTCTGCTTCTCGGCTTTTTTATCATGTTTTTCAAAGAGGAGCGCTAAAGAGGCCTGGCGTCCGGGAAATGCGGCGCAGCCGGAATCGGAGGGAGCGCCCGGCGCCGCGGCTCCAGCTCGACCTCCCTCTCAGGCGTCAAACCGCCTCTTATTCTCTATCGCCCGATTCAGCAGAGGCTTCCCCGGGACGGCCGTCCCGGGGAAGCCTCTGCTTCCGCTTCTCTCCGATCGCGGGAGCGCTCCGTCGCCCCCTTTCTTCGCTCTAGAGCTCCGCCCCGTCCACGCCGTAGAGGGTGAGATTTCCCGCAGACGAGTTTACCCCCTCCTCGAGGTAGAGGTCGAGCAGGAGCTCCCCCTTCCGAGCCCCTTCGAAGCGCCTGCCTCCGAGCTCGAAGGAGTAGCGCTCCGCCCCCTCCGGCCACGCGCCGTAGACCGCCACAAGCGTCCGCTCGCCCCGCTCGCTGTAGCTGTAGGTGTGGACCGCCCCGCTGCCCGAACCGTCCCCAAAGAACTCGTACCGTCCGAAGAGATTTTTCCGGAAGAGCGCGACCCGCTGCCGCTCGTCCCCCGCGGAGAAGAGCGCCGCGAGGAAGTCTCCGCTCTCCGCCGTCTCCAAAACGGCGACCTGCTCCTCCCCCGTCCCCTTCTCGATCGCGGCCGGCAGCCCCGCAAGATCGCTCGACGCGCAGAAGGTCCAGATCCCGAGCGGCAGCAGCAGAAGCAGCACCACACAGAGAGCCACCAGAAGCGCCCGTTTCATCGCCATCCCTCCCAAACTCATTTCTCTTCAATATACCAAATTCTAAAAAAAAGCGCAAGCTGAAAAAAAAGCTGCACAAACGGCGCAAATCATGTATAATAGAAAGCGGAAAAAATCAGTAAAGGATTGGAGTCAAGCTATGTTAACTGCTATTGTTGGAATCGGCTGGGGCGACGAGGGGAAGGGCCGGATGGTCGACCTCCTCGGCGAGAGCTACGACGTGGTCGTCCGCTACCAGGGCGGAAACAACGCGGGCCACACCGTCATCAATGAGCGCGGCAAGTTCGTTCTGAACCTGCTCCCCTCCGGCATCCTGCGGGAGAACACGGTGAACGTCATGGGCTGCGGCATGGTCATCGACCTTGAGCACCTCTGCGGCGAGATCGCGCGTCTCCGTGAGAAGGGCATCCGCATCACGCCGGACAATCTCAAGATCAGCTCGGGCGCGATCATCTGCATGCCCTACCACAAGCAGCAGGACTGCCTGGAGGAGGACCGCCTGGCGGACAAGAAGTTCGGCTCCACCCGCCGCGGCATCGGCCCGGTGTACGCGGACAAATATATGAAGAAGGCGCTGCGCATGGCGGATCTCACCGCCTCGAACCTCGCGGAGCGTCTCTCCGATCTCGTCGAGTGGAAGAATCTGACCTTCGCGGGCTACGGCGCGAAGATCGACGCCTCGGAGATGCTCGCCTGGCTCAAGAAGTACGGCGAGGAGCTGCTGCCCTTCGTCTGCGACGTGCCCGCCTATCTCACCGAGGCGGAGAAGGCCGGCAAGAAGATCATGTTCGAGGCGCAGCTCGGCGCCCTGCGTGACATCGACCTCGGTATCTACCCCTACACCTCCTCCTCGCCGACCATCGCGGCCTATGCGCCGATCGGCGCGGGTGTCCCGGCGCTCCGGCTCACCGACACCATCGGCGTCATCAAGGCGTACTCGACCTGTGTCGGCGAGGGACCCTTCACCGCCGAGATGTTCGGCGACGAGGCGGAGGAGCTCCGGAAGGCCGGCGGCGAATACGGCGCCGCGACCGGCCGTCCCCGCAGAGTGGGCGGGTTCGACGTCGTCGCCTCGCGCTACGGAGTGCGCGCACAGGGGGCGGACGCCCTGGCGCTCACAAAGCTCGACGTGCTCTCCTACCTCGAGCAGATCCCGGTCTGCGTGGCGTACGAGGTGGACGGCGTGCGCACCACCGAGTTCCCGTACGGCGAGGCGCTGGCGAAGGCGAAGCCGGTCTACGAGTATCTGCCGGGCTTCCACTGCGACGTCTCCACGTGCCGCAGACGTGAGGACCTCCCCGCGGCCGCGCTCGACTACATCGCCTATATCGAGAAGGCGGTCGGCGCGCCGGTGAAATACCTCTCGGTCGGACCCGAGCGGGAGGACTACGTCCAGATGTTTTAAAGTTCCGCCCGACGGGCGCAAAAGGGGGCGGAGAATTCGATTCTCCGCCCCCTTTTTCTCCAAATTTTGCAACTTTGAAAACTCCCTCTTGCGAAACGTGTCGGATGTAAGTATAATATTTTAGAATGTAATTTGGATATGGACGAGTAAAATGGAGGAAGAAGCAATGGCAAAGGCGTATCTGGTCTTAGAAAACGGCAGAGTTTTCGAGGGCGAGTCTTTTGGCTATGAGGGCGAGACGCTCGGCGAAGTGGTGTTCTCCACCGCGATGACCGGCTATCTTGAGAGTTTGACCGACAAGAGCTACTCTGGTCAGATTCTCGTCTCCACCTTTCCCTTAATCGGTAACTACGGCGTGATCCCGCCCGACTTTGAGAGCGATCGGATTCACGTCAAGGGCTATATTGTCGGCAGATGGTGTCAGACTCCTTCGAATTTCCGCTCGGAGGGCAGTCTCGACGCCTTTTTAAAAGCCCAGAAGGTCCCCGGGCTCTACGGGATCGACACCCGGGAGCTCACAAAGATCATCCGGGAGAGCGGCGTGATGAACGGCACGATCACCCGCGATCCGAAGTCGGTTGACCTCGCCGCGCTGCGGAGCTACCGGGTGGAGGGCGCGGTGCCCGCCGTCTCCACGGCAAAAGAGATTGTCAAACTCCCTGACGAGAAGAAGTACACCGTCGCCCTGATGGACTACGGGTACAAGGAGAACATCGCGCGCAAACTTCTCGCGCGCGGCTGCGAGCTGCACATCCTGCCGCACGACGCGACCGCCGCGGAGGTGAAGGCGCTCGCCCCCGACGGGGTCATGCTCTCGAACGGCCCCGGCGACCCGGCGGACAACCGCATCGAGATTGAGAACCTCCGCGAGATCATCGCGCTCGGAATCCCGGTGTTCGGCATCTGCCTCGGGCATCAGCTCACCGCGCTCGCCCACGGCTTCTCCACCGAGAAGCTGAAATACGGCCACCGCGGCGCGAACCAGCCGGTGCGCGACCTCACGACCGGCCGGGTGTATATCTCGAGCCAGAACCACGGCTACGCGGTCAAGACCGGCAGCGTGAGCGCGGACGTCGCCTCGCTCTATTTTGAAAACGTGAACGACGGCACCTGCGAGGGCCTGCTCTACAAAAACGAGCGGGTGTTCACCGTGCAGTTCCACCCGGAGGGGTGCGGCGGCCCGCAGGACAGCGACTTCCTGTTTGACAAATTTATCGCGATGATGGAGGAGGGAAAGTAAATGCCGCTCGACAAAAGCATTAAAAAGACACTGGTAATCGGCTCCGGCCCGATCGTGATCGGGCAGGCCGCCGAGTTTGACTACGCGGGCACTCAGGCCTGCCGGATGCTCAAGGAGGACGGGATCGAGATCGTCCTTGTCAACTCCAACCCCGCCACCATCATGACCGACAACAAGATGGCGGATCACATCTACCTCGAGCCGCTGACCCTCCAGACGATCAAGCGGATCATCGAGAAGGAGAAGCCGGACTCGATTCTCTCCGGTCTCGGCGGGCAGACGGGTCTCACCCTCTGCATGCAGCTGGCGAAAGACGGCTTTTTAGAGAAGCACGGCGTGCGGCTGCTCGGCTCCTCGCCCGAGACGATCGACAAGGCGGAGGACCGCCAGATGTTCAAGGACACGATGGAGGCGATCGGCGAGCCGGTCATCCCCTCGATCGTGACCACCGACCTTCAAGGCGCGCTCGACTTCGCGGCCTCGAACGGGTATCCGGTTATCATCCGGCCGGCCTTCACCCTCGGCGGAAGCGGCGGCGGCATTGCGCACGACGAGGCGGAGCTGCGGGAGATCGCGGAGAACGGCCTTTCCCTCTCCCCGATCCACCAGGTGCTCGTCGAGCGGTGTATCGCGGGCTGGAAGGAGATCGAGTTCGAGGTCATGCGCGACCGCGCGGGCAACTGCATCACCGTCTGCTCGATGGAGAACTTCGACCCCGTCGGGGTGCACACCGGCGACTCGATTGTCATCGCCCCGGCGGTCACCCTGGCCGACCGGGAGTACCAGATGCTGCGCACCGCGGCGCTCAATATCATCGACGCGCTCGGGGTCGAGGGCGGGTGCAACTGCCAGTTTGCCTTAAATCCGGACAGCTTTGAGTACGCGGTCATCGAGGTCAACCCCCGCGTCTCGCGCTCCTCGGCGCTCGCCTCCAAGGCGACCGGCTACCCGATCGCAAAGGTGGCGACCAAGATCGCCATCGGCTACACCCTCGACGAGATCAAAAACGCGGTCACCGGCACGACCTACGCGGCCTTTGAGCCGGCGCTCGACTACGTGGCGGTCAAGTTCCCGAAGTGGCCGTTTGACAAGTTTGTCTACGCCAAGCGCGACCTCGGCACCCAGATGAAGGCGACCGGCGAGGTCATGAGCATCGCCGACACCTTTGAGCTCGCGCTGATGAAGGCGGTGCGCGGGGCCGAGGTGGGGCTCGACACCCTCACGATGCCGAAGCTCGCGCAGCTGTCGGACGAGGAGGTCCGCGCCGCACTCCACAAGGTGACCGACGAGCGGCTGTTTGTCGTCTACGAGGCGCTCAAGCGCGGCGTCACCACTCGTGAGATCCACGACCTCACCAAGATCGACCTCTGGTTCCTTGAGAACCTTGTGAATATCCTCGAGGTGGAGCGCGCGCTCACAAAGGGCGCGCCCAGCCGCGAGCTGCTCCTGAAGGCGAAGCGGTTCGGCTTCACCGACGCGGCGATCGCGCGTCTCTCCGGGGCAACCCTCTGCGAGGACACCCGCGTCACCGCGCTGGAGCTCTCCAAAATGGCCTCGCTGCCGACGCCGGACGGCTCCTTCCCCCGCGTCCGTCCGACCTACAAGATGGTCGACACCTGCGCGGGCGAGTTCGCCGCCGCCACCCCCTATTTCTACGCGACGATGCTCGCCGGCGAGGACGAGGCGGCCGCCCACGCCGACACCGGCAACAAGCGGATCGTCGTCATCGGCTCCGGTCCGATCCGGATCGGCCAGGGCATCGAGTTCGACTACGCGAGCGTCCACTGCGTGCGCGCGCTGCGGAAGCTCGGGTACGACGTGGTCGTCATCAACAACAACCCCGAGACGGTCTCAACCGACTTCGACACGGCCGACCGCCTCTACTTCGAGCCGCTCAATATCGAGGACGTCATGGGCGTCATCGAGCTTGAGAAGCCGGAGGGCGTGATCGTCGCCTTCGGCGGCGGCACCGCGATCAAGCTCGCGAACGCGCTGACCGACCGCGGCGTAAAAATTATCGGCTCCTCGGCCGACACCATCGATCTCTGCGAGGACCGCGAGCGGTTCGACGAGCTTCTCGAGACGATCGGCGTCGCCCGCCCGGCGGGACACACCGCGACCAACGAGGCCGAGGCGCTGGCGGCGGCGAACGCCCTCTCCTACCCGGTGCTCATGCGCCCGTCCTATGTCCTCGGCGGCCAGAATATGATCATCGCCTTCTCGGACAAGGACATCAAGGAGTACATGGAGATCATCCTGCGCCAGAAGCAGACCGGCCCTGTCCTCATCGACAAATACCTCTCCGGCCGTGAGATCGAGGTCGACGCCATCTGCGACGGGCACGACATCCTGATCCCCGGCATCATGGAGCACGTCGAGCGCACCGGTATCCACTCGGGCGACTCGATCGCGATCTACCCGGCCCCGCGCATCGAGGACGACCTCACCGCGCGGATTGTCAAGGTGACCGAGCAGATCTGCGCCGGCATTCACGCCGTCGGCCTTGTCAACCTGCAGTACATCCTGATGGACGACCAGATCTACGTCATCGAGGTCAACCCCCGCGCCTCCCGCACCGTGCCGTACATGAGCAAGGTCACCGGCATCCAGATGTGCGACCTCGCGGTGCAGGTGAGCCTCGGCCAGAGCCTGCGGGAACTCGGCTGCGGCACCGGCCTTGCCAAGCAGCCGCCCTACACGGCGGTCAAAGTCCCGGTCTTCTCCTTCGAGAAGCTGTCGGACGTCGACACCCAGCTCGGCCCGGAGATGAAGTCGACCGGCGAGGTGCTCGGTCTCTCCAAGAACCTCGACGAGGCGCTCTACAAGGGGCTGCTCGCCGCCGGCTACAAGCTGGAGCGGGAGGGCGGCGTCTTCCTCACTGTGCGCAATTCGGACAAGGGTGAGATCGCCCCGATCGCGAAGAAGTTCCACCGCCTGGGCTATGCGCTCTACGCGACCGGCGGCACCGCCGACGTGTTGAAGGCGGCGGGCCTCCCGGTCATCCGGGTCAACAAGATCCACGAGAACCCGGACGACAACACCATGACCCTGCTCGAGAGCGGGAAGCTCGCGTACATCATCTCCACCTCGACCAAGGGCCGCGACCCGGCGCGCGACAGCGTCAAGATCCGGCGCAAGGCGAGCCTGCTCGGCATCCCGTGCCTGACCTCGATCGACACGGCCAACGCCCTCGCGGACAGCCTCAGCAGCGGCTACAGCGAGATCAACACCGAGCTTGTCGACATCAACAACATGCGCTCGGAGCGCCAGCCGCTGAAGTTCACGAAGATGCAGTGCTCCGGCAACGACTATATCTATATCGACAGCCTCGACACCGAGATCAACTCCCCGGAGTCCCTCTCGGTGACCCTCGCCGACCGGCACTACGGCATCGGCGGCGACGGGGTGGTGCTCTACGAGAAGTCGGACAGAGCGGACGTCAAGATCCGCATGTTCAATCTCGACGGCAGCGAGGGGCTGATGTGCGGCACCGCGGCCTGCTGTATCTCGAAGCTGCTCTTCGACCGCGGCATCATCCGCGGCACCCATCTCACCGTCGAGACCGCGACCGGCGTGCGCGCGGCGGAGGTCACCACCAAAAACGGATTTGCCTCCTCGGTCAAGGTCGATATGGGCAGCGCGGTGCTCACCCCCGGCGAGGTGCCGGTGGACACCGCGAGACTCGCCGAGGTATCCCGCGGCGAGAGCCTGCTCAAAGACGCCATCGTCGGCCAGAAGGTGGCGGTAGCGGACGGCGAGTACGAGATCACCTGCCTCTCGGTCGGCAATCCGCACTGCGTCACCTTTGTCGCGGAGCCGGACACGCTCAACCTCGCGGAGCTCGGCCCGAAGTTTGAGCACGATCCGCTCTTCCCCCAGCGGGTGAACACCGAGTTTGTTCAGGTCGTCGACCGGCACACGCTGAAGATGCGGGTGTTCGAGCGCGGCTCGGGCGAGACGCTCGCCTGCGGCACCGGCGCCTGCGCGGCGGCGGTGGCCGCTATCCTCTGCGGCCACTGCGACGCGAACGGGGACATCCGGGTACTCCAGCGCGGCGGCGAGCTGCGCGTCTCCTACCATGACGGCATCGTCCGCATGAAGGGGAGCTGCCAAAAAGTATTTGAGGGCGTGGTGGAGGTCTAACCTCCACCACCTTTTGTTTGCCCCGTCCGGGCTCCGGACGGGGCAAACCGCGTTTCTCGGCGGGCAAAACATTCTCCGCGGTTCTTTTTCCATCTCGCCGGCCTCTCCGCGGCGCCGGATTCCGCCCGCCTTTAAGTTGTTTTTATTTTGTCTCCGCCCGGCGTGGAGGAAAGGAGTTTTTGATGAAAAAATATATCTTTGTCACAGGAGGGGTCGTCTCCGGCCTCGGAAAAGGGATCACCGCCGCCTCGCTCGGCCGGCTTCTCAAAGCGCGCGGTTTCAAGGTTGCGGCACAGAAGCTCGACCCCTATATGAATGTCGACCCCGGCACCATGAGTCCCTACCAGCACGGCGAGGTGTTCGTCACCGAGGACGGCGCCGAGACCGATCTCGACCTCGGGCACTACGAGCGGTTCATCGACGAGAATCTCACCCGCTACTCCAACCTCACCTCCGGCAAGGTGTACTACAGCGTGCTCCAGCGGGAGCGCAGCGGCGGCTATCTCGGCGAGACGGTGCAGGTCATCCCCCACATCACAAACGAGATCAAGGACTTCATCTACAAGTCGGCCGAGACCACCGGCTGCGACATCCTCATCACCGAGATCGGCGGCACCACCGGCGACATCGAGAGCCAGCCCTTCCTGGAGGCCATCCGCCAGGTCTCGCTCGAGGTCGGCCGGCAGGACTGCCTCTTTGTGCACGTCACCCTCGTGCCCTATCTCAAGGGCTCGGGCGAGCACAAGAGCAAACCGACCCAGCACTCGGTCAAGGAGCTGCGCGCGCTCGGCATCATGCCGGACCTGATCGTCGCCCGGGCGGACGAGCCGATCCCGCAGGGCGTGCTCGACAAGATCGCCCTCTTCTGCAATGTGAAGCCCGACTGCGTCATCGAGAATCTGACCCTCCCCTCGATCTACGACGCGCCGCTCGCCCTGCACGAGAAGGGGATCGATACGGTCGCCTGTCGGGAGCTCGGTCTCTGCTGTCCCTCGCCCAACCTCGAGCCGCTACTCTCCCTCTCTGCGCTCATCAAAAACCGGGAGAAGACGGTCAAAATCGCGCTTGTCGGCAAATATGTCGCCCTGCACGACGCCTATCTCTCGGTGATGGAGGCGCTCTCGCACGCGGGCTTCCACTGCGGCGCGAAAGTCGAGATCTCCTGGGTCGACTCGGAGGAGCTCACCCGGGAGACCGCCCCCGCCCTGCTCGGAGGAGCGGCCGGGATCATCGTCCCCGGCGGTTTCGGCTCCCGCGGTGTGGAGGGCATGGTGGAGGCCGCCCGCTACGCCCGCGAGCACGACGTCCCCTACTTCGGCATCTGCCTCGGGATGCAGACGGCGGTGATCGAGTTTGCGCGCGACGTCTGCGGCCTCGCAGGGGCCCACTCCTCCGAGTTCGTCCCTGAGACGCCCCACCCCGTGATCGACCTGATGGAGGCCCAGCGCGGCGTCAGCGAAAAAGGCGGCACCATGCGGCTCGGCGCCTATCCCTGCGCCGTACAGGAGGGCACTCTGCTGCGCGCGGCCTACGGGGAGGCGCTCGTCTCCGAGCGGCACCGCCACCGCTTCGAGGTCAACAACACCTATCGCGACACCCTCTCGGCACACGGCCTCGTCCTCTCCGGCACCTCGCCGGACGGGGAGCTCGTCGAGGCGGTGGAAAATCCCGCCTGCCGCTTCTTCGTCGGGTTGCAGTCCCACCCCGAGTTCAAGAGCCGGCCGAACCTGCCCCACCCGGTTTTTCTCGCCTTTATCAGGGCCGCGCTCGACCGCTGACCCCTCCTCAAAGAGGTCCTCTCCGCCGGAGAGGACCTCTTTTTTCCACTCTATTGACATCTCTCCCGTTGTCCTATCCTAAAATTAGAAATAGTTTGTTTCGATTCAGGAAAAGGAGGGATCCCCATGAAACGCCGTCTCATCCCCGTATTGTTCGCGCTGCTGTTACTCTTTTCATGCGCGTCCGTCTCCGCCGCGCCCCAGTACTGCTATGACTTCGTGC
Source organism: uncultured Clostridia bacterium (assembly GCA_904420075.1). GTDB lineage: Bacteria > Bacillota > Clostridia > Oscillospirales > Feifaniaceae > CAJFTX01. The sequence continues at coordinate 48,268 of CAJFTX010000015.1, forward strand.
TCGGCGACATCTCCGAGCTCGACTACAACGGCGAGCTGTTTATCGGCATCAGCAACGGCAAACTTGTCACCAGCTCCGACTTTACGCACTGGACGTCGCGCCCCGACCTGCCCGACGTCGAGCGCTGTTACTGGATGGGTGGGGAACTCATCGCCTTCGGCCCCGGCGTCACCCTCCGCTCCTCCGACGGAGTCCACTTCACCCAGGCTGAAAACAATCTGCCTGTCCGGATCAACAAGAGTCTCTGCGCGGGCGGGCGCATTCTCGCCCACGTCTACGACCGGGAGCAGGGTATCTACGGTACCTATTCCACCTCCGATGGAGTGTACTGGGAGCGGATCGAGGGCGTCCCCGACGGCGCGGATATGTCCTACATGAACGGGCAGTTCGCCATCTGCTCCGGTGGCTACATGCGCGGCCTCTACCTCTCGGACGACGGGGTACACTTCACCTGGCACGATCTGCCGGGCGGCCACCTCTCCCCCTACGCCTGTTATTACGACGGCGCCTACCACATCCAGGCCGAGGGAAGCCCCCTCACCGTGCTCCGCTCTGAGGATCTCGTCACCTGGACCCCCGAGCCGTTCGATGACCTCCACCAGTTTCCCCTCAGTTTTGGAAGCGTCTTTTATGAGAACGGCGACCACAAGCTCGCCTATCTCGCGGACGGCAGCCGTATGCGCTATCAGGACGGCAGATTCCGCATGGAGCCCTCCCCGCTTCCCGACCGCGGGCAGTGGGCCTATACCTACTATTTGACCGAACACGGACTGATCGCCGTCTATGGGAACCAGCTCTTCTTTCTCTCTGATTACGAGACGATCACCACCTCCCACCTCTGCCACACCCTCTCCGGGCTCCGCTATCAGGACGGGTACTTCTACGCCTACATGGTCGCCTATCTGTACGGCGGCAGCTCCTCGTGCCGCTGCTTCAGGTCGCGGGACGGGCTCATCTGGGAGAGCTGCGACGCCCCCGAGTCCTCCCGCCCACTTGAGGGCACAGTAAACGGCGTCACCCTCACCTCCGACTATATCCCCCGCGGCAGCGCCGTACAGTTTCCAAAGCCCACCGCCGCCACCCTCACCTATGCGGACGGCAGCACCGCCCGCGTGGTCTATGAGTACACGAGCGGCGACTATGTCCAGGTTCAGGCGGGAGAAGGTCTCTTCCTCCTCTCGGACAGCGGCGGACGTGACGGAAGCTATCTCTCGGCCGACGGGATCACCCGCTTCCCCTTTATTTCCGGGACGTTCGGCGGCGGCCTGCTTCTGCGTCGGGAGGAGGGAGATGTCATCTCAATCGAGCGTGAGGAGACATTTCTGCCGCTCGTCCCCTCCGCAATCCGGGTGAAATCGAACGGCGAGTTCCTGAGCTTCATGACCCCGCCGGTGGTGACGGATGAGGGGGCTCGCCCTCATCCCCGTGCGCTTTCTCTTCGAGCGGGCGGGCGGTAAAGTCTCCTAGGACGCGGGCGTCACCACCATCGCCTACGGCGAACATTCCATCTCCTTCACTGAGAACAGTGCCACCGCCACCGTCGACGGGATCGAGCACACTCTCCCCCATCCCGTCTCGCTGATCAACGGCAAAACGCTCATTCCTCTGCGTTTCTTCTCGGAGCAACTCGGCTTCTCTGTCACCTATGACGCGGCACACCACATCGCGGAGCTCTCCACACCTGCAATCTGAGTTCCGTCAGTTTTTAAAAGGAGGAATCTCTATGAAACGCCGTCTCATCCCCGCGCTGCTCGCGCTGCTGCTGCTCCTCTCATGCGCACCGGTCTCCGCCGCGCCCCAGTACTGCTATGACTTCGCTCTCGGCAACATCTCCGAACTTGACTACAACGGCGAGCTCTTCATCGGAATCCGCAACCAGAAGCTCACGACCAGCACCGATTTTCAAAACTGGACTCTGCGCCGCGACCTGCCCGACGTCGAGCGCTGTTACTGGCTCGGGGAGACGTGCGTCGCCTTCGGTCCCGGCGTCACCCTCACCTCCTCCGACGGAGTCCACTTCACCCAGATGGAAAACAATCTTCCGGCCGCTCCCGTGATCAGCAGCCTCTGCGCGGGCGGGCGCATCCTCGCCCACGTCTACGACGGCGAAGCGATCTATGGCACCTTCTCCACCACCGACGGGATCCACTGGGAGCGGATCGAAGACATTCCCGACGGCGCGGACATGTTCTACATGAACGGGCAGTTTGTCGTCTGCTCCGGCGGCTACAAACGCGGAATCTACATCTCCGACGACGGAGTTCACTTCACCCGGTACGAGCTGCCGGGTACCGACCTCTATCCCAATCTCTGCTACTACGCCGGCGCATACCACATCCGCCTCGATCCGCTGTATCAGCTTCGCTCCGAGGACCTCCTCACCTGGACCCGGGAGCTCTGCAGCGACTCCAACTACTATCAGATGGGATCAGACAGCGTCTTTTATGAGAACGGCGACCTCCTTCTCGCGTACACGGCGAGCGGAGAATGCCTGCGCTACGAAGACGGATTCTTCGTCGAGATAGACTCCCCCCTGCCGTACGGCGGATCCTATTCCTACCGTCTCACCGAGTACGGCCTGCTCGCCTCTCTTAGGGATAAAAACTTTTTCCTCGCCGATTTTGAGACGGTCACCGCCTCGCACTCCCGCTATTTTGTCTACTCTCTCTATTATCAGGACGGGTATTTTCATGTGATCGAGGGGCCACTGCCTTTTGCGCTTGTTCCCTCCCGGTTCTCCCGCTCAAAGGACGGTATCCACTGGGAGCAGATCGATACCCCCGTTGAGAAGCCCTCCGGGATGGAGGCCTCCAACGGCACACACTCTCTTGTCTCCGACTACCGCACCGATCAGAACAGCCCTCTCACCGGCACCCTCACCTATCCCGACGGCGAAACCGCCAGGGTGGCCTACGAGCCCGTATACGGGGATTTTATCGAAGCGCAGGGCGACCCTGTCTCCGGGCTCTTTCTCCTGAAGGACGACCGCTCTCCGGACTGCTACGTCTCGCCCGACGGCATCACCCGCTACCCCTGCGCCTACGGCGTGCTCGGCAACGGGCGCATCCTATACCGGGATGAGAACAATGTCATCTCCATCGAGAGCGCAGATACGCTCCTGCCGCTCATCACCCCCTCCATCCGGGTGAAGCTGAACGGCGAATTCCTGAGCTTCATGACCCCGCCGGTCGTGCAGAACGGCTCCACCCTCATCCCGGTGCGCTTCCTCTTCGAGCGAGCGGGTGCCAAAGTCTCCTGGGACGCGGGCGTCACCACCATCGCCTACGGCGGACACGCCATCTCCTTCACCGAGAACAGCACCACCGCCACCGTCGACGGCCTCCCGCTCGAGATGCCGCTCCCCGCACAGCTCATAAACGGCAAAACGCTCGTCCCCCTGCGCTTCCTCTCCGAGCACCTTGGCTTTGCCGTCGACTACGACGAGGCGCAGCACACCGCTCTTGTCACAACTTGAATGTATTCCTCTCGCCTCTTCTCCCAGGGACCGGCCGTTCCCTCAAAAGGCGTCTCCCTCCTAACTGCTCCGTGCAAACTCTGCCTCGGCCCAGATATTGCGAGCGACTCTATCCCGATCTGGAGGGGGCCGTCCGAAACATATGATTCGGAGCTCTAAGAAAATCGTCCTACAGAGAATTATTCCCCAGGGCAAACAGCCCTGGGGAATAATTCTCTGGGGGAGACGAAAGCGCAGCGGGTAACCCGAAAAATAGCACCGCCTCAATCGCGGGCCCCGCCGCGGATTCACCCTCTTCTCATCCTTCAACTCACCGTTTTTTCTAGGTGTCAGTTCCTCTCGTTGAGCACCAGCAGATCCCCTTCAAGAATCACCGTATCCCCCTTCGGAACCAGCATCTCTTCGCCCCGACGGATCAGGACGACCAGTTCTCCCGCCGGGAGCTCGATCTCGCGCAGCCTCCGCCCACACAGGCTGCTCTTTTTCTCCACCTCCACCTCTTCGAAGCGCGCATCTCCCAGCGACGGTTTTGACACAGCCGAGAGTACTGCGATATCCCCCGGCAGAAATTCGGTGTCGCCCCCCGGAATCACCGTCCCCTCTCCCCGGTAGATCACCGCGACGAGCATTCTCGGAGGCAGGGTGAGTTCACGAATTTTTTTCCCCACCCAGGGATTTTCCTCCCGGAGTTCAATCCGGATGAACTGCACCCCCTCTTCATCCGAGTAGTCGCTGAAGGTTTTGAGCACACTCTCCGTCTCATCAATCATCCCGGTCCGCCGGGCACAGAGCGGAAGCAGCGACCCCTGAATCGCAATGGAAAAGAGAACCACACAGAAAGCGATATGGAATACGTCGCTTCCCACCGCAACCGGACTCATCCGCACCAGAATCGCAAAGACAATCGACGCCGCTCCGCGCAGCCCCGCCCAGGAGACCACCACAAGCTGTCCGAACTTCGCCCGGAAGGGCGCGAGCAGAGAGCAGACCGCGACCGGTCGCGCCACAAGGGTCAAAAAGAGCGCAATTGCAAGCGCCGGAAGCAGATTGATCCCCATCTGCGAGGGGAAAGCCAAAAGCCCCAGCAAAAAGAAAAGCGCCATCTGAGCAAACCCGGTTACTCCGTCAAAGAAATGCACCAGTTCGTTCTTGTTTTTGAGCTTCGCATTTCCGAGCAAAATCCCAACCACATAGGCTGAGAGGTATCCATTTCCGCCCACCAGCGTCGGCAGCGCAAAGGAGAGGAGCGCCACCCCGAGCACAAACACCGTCTCCATCCCCGAATTCGGGAAGGTAAAGCGCCGCAGAAACCGAATCGCCCCCCAGGCGATCAGCAGACCGAAACCTGCGCCGAACACCAGCTGGGCCCCCACCGCTCTCAGCACTTCGAGCACACCCATCTGCTCTCCGCCCATAACTGACAGTAAAATTACTGTTAGCATATACGCAAAAGGGTCATTGCTGCCGCTCTCCACCTCCAAAAGAGAGGCCGTATGGTACCGTAGGCCGAGCTTTTTCGAGCGCAGAATAGAGAAGACCGACGCGGCGTCAGTTGAGCCGAGCACCGCCCCGAGCAGCAGCCCCTCGAGCAGTCCAAAACCGAGCACAAAGTGGCAAAACAGCCCGGTCAGCGCCGCCGTCACCACCACCCCCGCCGAGGAGAGCAGCAGCGCCCGGCCGAGCACCGGCCTCGCTTCGCGGAGATTGGTCCCAAATCCGCCGTAGAACATAATAAAGATCAGCGCCACCGAGCAGATCTTCTCCGCCATCTCAAAATCTTCAAACGGAATTTTTAAAATTCCGTCCGAGCCAAATAACATCCCGAGGCCGATGAAGGCGAGCAGAACCGGCAGACCCAGCCGGTTGGTCAGTCTGTTCATCAGTACACAGGCGAAGATCACCACCGCTGCCAGCAGTAAAATAAGATTCAAGGCCGCCTCCTCTCTCCGCGCTCAACGTACCGGCGTGTAGTCCATTTCAGAGCGCTTTCCGGTCGCCTCCAGCTTAAAGATCACCGGGCGCAGCCCGTCATTACAGCTGCAGATGGCCACTCCCGGCTTGCGAATCCAGTCCCCGTAGTAGAAGAGCCCCTCTCCCGTGCCGTGTGCCAGCGCAAACACGTACTGGTAGATCGCTTTCCACGCCTCGTCGCAGAACCCGTCGGGCTTTGCGTAGTCGGCATAGAACACCTGGCCCTCCGAGAGCATCGGACAGGGACTAAGCCCCTCCGCGCCATACTCTAAGGCGAGCTCCCGGTCAAACGTTGTCTTAAGTACCGTAATTTTTACCTTGTTCATCTCCCAGCACTCCTTCCCCGTCCGAGCCGCACAATCAGCGGCACCAGCACCGCCCCCGCGAGATTCCCGAACGTAATAATTACAAGATATAAAACAGCTTTTCCGCTCCAGAGATTGGATACGCTGAAATAGAACATATTCGCCACGCAGTGCTCAAACCCACAGAGGATAAAGACCACCACTCCGAGAAACAGGCCGATATATTTTCCCACCTCGTGTTCGTTCTGCCGGAAGCCCATCACCGCGACGAAGAGCAACACGTTGCAGAACACCGCGAGAAGAAAGACGCTCCAGGGCGTATCTGCAAGTTTGGTCTGCACCAGCAGCGCAGCCCGCTCCGAGAGCGGCGCAATTCGCGTCAATCGTACTGCGTATCCGACGAGTCCCGCACCTACGAGATTCCCGAGCCAGATCACAAACAGCTCAAGCAGATAGGCGGGCGGGTGCTCCAGCAGAAAGCAGGCGCGCCCCGTAAAAAGATTCAGGTTTCCCGTCACAATCGCAAACAGTCCCACCGTAAACAGGACCGCACCTACGACCGTATTCTCCACCGAAAGATAGGCGATTCCGCCGAGCGCAATACAGATTCCGCCCGCCACCGCCAAAAAAAACGCTTTTCTCATTCCAGATGTTACACTCTCTTCCTCTTCCATTTTCCCGGGACTTCTGTCCCACTTCAACTCTCATTTCCCCGGAGTACTCTCCGCTCCCCTCCGTCGCACCTCCGCTAACCAATGCAGTCCGCTCAAGTTGCTACACACAGCGGAGATAAGAGATATCCCTGCCGTCTCGATCCCCAATAAACTTCCCGAGATATTTCCCAAGCGTTCCCCATATCGCCCTCAGCCCACTTTCCCGGCAGAGGCAGTCTCAACGGTCAGTCTCCTCAGTTCACTCCCTCGGGCGCAACCGCTACCGCCGTTCGCTCCCGGAAGCTGCCCGTCCCGGCGTTCGGTTCCCCATCCGCTCTTCTGCCACAGCGGAGAAACCGCGCCGGCCGTGCTCCTGTCTTTGATATCGGACACTCAAAAACTACACTACAGCTTCAATGTTCCGGCACGGTTTTCCGCGCCAAGCGCTTGACACCATCGCCCTACCTCAGGCCCGTTATACAGCCCGCGATGCGCGGCAGGTTCGGACGGGCTTCCATCCGGCTCATAAGACGACAAAATATTATACCACAAAAAGAGGTCGCCGAAGGCGCGGACGGCAAAGCCGTCCGGCGAGGGGGCGAAAGCCCCTGCTTTTTGTGATTCAATGTTCTCCGAAATTCTCAAA
>CAJFTX010000016.1 GCA_904420075.1 uncultured Clostridia bacterium
CGACCCCCTCGCGCTCCTGCGGGACGGCGCCGTCCGACCGCTCTTCGCTCTGATAAACAGGGACCTTGCCGCTTGTCGCCTCGGTGAGCAGCTCCTCCGCTTTGCTGATACCGTTTGCGACCTTGGTGAAGAGCACCGGTTTGCCTGAGAAGCGGGCGGTCTCTACCTTTTTGTCCGCCGCGACGATGATGCACTCACAGGCGGCGATCTCCTCCGGGGTGAGCACATTTTTTGCGCCGCCGGAGCCGTCTGTCTCCACTTTGATGGAGATGCCGAGCTCAGCTGCGGTCTGCTCCAGACTCTCGGCCGCCATGTAGGTGTGAGCGATACCGGTGGGGCAGGCGGTAACGGCGAGGACCCGGTAGTGGGTCTCGGCCGGGACGGGGGCGTCTTCGGAGGCGAATTTCTCCTGCTCCGCCCGGTCGATGAGCTGTAAAAATTCGTCCGCGCTCTTCGCGCCGCAGAGCGCCGCGCGGAAGCCGTCGTCCATCAGCAGGACCGAGAGCCGGCCGAGTACGTCGAGATGGACGTTGTCCTCAGTGTCCGGCGCGGCGATTAAAAAGATGAGATGGGCGGGCTGCCCATCGAGCGAGTCGTAGTCGACCCCCTCGGGGAGCACCATCGCCGCGAGCGACGGTGCGGTAACGGCGTCGGTTTTCGCGTGGGGGATGGCGACCCCCTCGCCGATGCCGGTGCTGCCCTCTTCCTCACGGGCGAGGACAGCGGCGCGGTAGGCTGCGCTGTCGCGGACGACGCCGGTTTTCTCCATGAGGGAGACGAGCTTGCCAATGACATCCTCTTTGTCGGCGGCGCTGCCGGAAAGGTCGATTGCCTGCTTTTGGAGCAGATCGGTAATACGCATAGCTTTTTCCTCCTATATTCCGTATTCGATGGGGTTTGTGAGCAGTTTTGCGACGTCGTCGCGGGTTGCGAGCCAGGGCAGGAAGGCGGAGGCGCTGCCCGCCGCAAGACCGAGTGTGAGCGCCTTTTGATAGTCGGAGGTGTTTTGATATCCGGTGAGAAATCCGGCGACCATCGAGTCTCCGGCGCCGACCGAGTTGCGCACGGTGCCGTCCGGCGGAAGGCTCTGATACACTTCGCCCGTCTCGGTCAGCAGAATCGCGCCCCGGGCGGCCAGAGAGACGAGGACGTTCCGGGCGCCGAGCTCCTGGAGCCTGCGGGCGTGGCGGATGATCTCTTCGTCTGTCTCAAGCGGTATGCCGAACAGCTCCGAGAGCTCGTGGTTGTTCGGTTTGATGAGGAAGGGGCGGTAGCGCAGCACCTTTCTTAAAAGGTCGTTTGTCGCGTCCACTGTGATATCGACCCCGCGGCCGGAGAGCCGCGCCATGATCTGTTCATAGACGTCGGAGGGGAGCGTCGCGGGGATGCTCCCGGCGAGAACCAGCGCGTCGCCCGGCCCCAGCGCGTCCAGCTTCTCATAGAGTTGGGAGAGGGCGTCCGGCGGGATATCCGGTCCCAGGCCGTTGATTTCGCTCTCGCATTCGGCCTTCAGCTTGACGTTGATCCGGGTGAGCCCCTCCGGCAGGGAGATAAAATCGGTGTGGCAGCCGAAGGCTCGCAGCCGGCGCTCGAGCTCCCGCCCGGTAAAGCCCGCGAGAAAACCGAGCGCCGTGTTGCAGACGCCGAGATTGGAGAGCACCACTGAGACATTGATTCCCTTTCCGCCGGGATTTAATACCTCCTGCTCCGCGCGGTTAACCTCGCCGAGCCGCAGCTCACGCAGAGCGACAACATAGTCGAGCGAGGGGTTAAAGGTGACGGTGTAAATCATAATTTGTCCACCTCCACGATGTTTTTACAGCTCCGATAGCCCGGAGCGTTCAGAGTGGTTGTGAGAATCGTGGCGTCTCCAAATGTTCCAAAGCTCACCGGAGAGATCTGGCGGAACTTGCTCGGGTCGGCGAGCACATAGCGTTCCCGGCAGCGCAGAAGTGCCTGTGCCTTGACCTCCGCCTCGTTGATGTCGGGGGTGGAGAGGCCGGTGTGAAGATTGACGGCGTTGGTGCCGAAGAATCCCTTTGTGAAATTGTACTTCTGCAGGGCGTTCACCGTATCCACACCGACCAGCGCCTCGGTGGTGAGCTTGAGCTCGCCGCCGAGCACGTAGGTGGTGAATCCCCGCTGAACCAGCCGTTTGGCGTGGGTGGGGGCGTCGGTGACAAAGGTGACCTGCTGAGCGGTAATAAAGTCGATCATCAGCGCAGTGGAGGTGCCCGCATCCAGATAGACGAAATCGTGTGCGCGGATGAGAGAGGCGGCATACTGAGCGATACGCAGCTTCTCAGCCCGGTTCTGGTCTTCGCGAAGGGAGAAGGCGGCGTCCTGAGTGCGGTATTCGCCGCCGACCGCCATCGCTCCGCCGTGAATTTTGATCAGCCGCCCCTGTGCGTCCAGGGTGTTGAGGTCGCGGCGTATCGTGGACTCCGACGAGTGGAGCTGCTCGGTGAGCTCCTGCACAGTAATTGTGCTGCGCTCCTGGAGCAGCTGAAGGATCAGCTGAAAACGCTCTTCGGTTAACGTAGGGATCGCCTCCTTGGTAGATTTGTAAGTTCAAATTTATAATACGACCAAAAACAATCAAAGTCAATCAAAATAAATCAATCAGATGCCGAAAAAATTCATAGATTTTTGTGCATAAATTACAATAAATCGCAGCGTTTGGTCTCTTGATTTGGGGATAAGGCGTTCTGGGTGAGCGGTTTTGAATGGAAAAGAGGCTTGAAGTGACCAAAACGCTATAGTATGATAAGAAAAAAGAAAGAGAGGGAGGGGTTTTTCTGGAGAAGTTGCTCTCAGGGATGAACGAATTTCTCTATACCTATATTTTAGTGGCGCTGCTGGTAGCGGCGGGACTTTATTTCACGGTGCGGACGCGCGGAGTACAGTTCCGGCTGTTTCCGGAGGCGTTGCGAATTTTGACTGAAAAGAAGCGTGGGGAGAAGGGGGTCTCCTCTTTTCAGGCGCTGATGATTTCGACTGCGTCCCGAGTTGGAACGGGGAATATTGCCGGTGTCGCAACGGCGATTGCCGCCGGCGGCGCGGGCGCTGTGTTCTGGATGTGGCTGCTGGCGGTGATCGGGAGTGCCTCGGCCTTTGTCGAGAGTACGCTTGCGCAGATCTACAAGGAACGGGACGGAGAACAATTCCGCGGGGGCCCCGCCTACTATATTCAGAAGGCGATGAAGAAGCGGTGGCTCGGGGTGGTGTTCGCCCTGTTTCTGATCTGCTGCTTTGCCTACGGATTTAATGCGCTGCAGGCGTTCAATGTGAGTTCGGCGCTGGAGTACTACGCGGCGGAGGGAAGCGCGCTCGCGCAGTGGCTGCCGGTGATTACAGGCGGAGTGCTCGCTGCGCTCACGGCGCTTGTAATCTTCGGCGGCGTACACCGAATCGGAGCGATCACCTCCGGGCTTGTGCCGGTGATGGCGCTTGTTTATATCGGGCTTGGAGTTTTCATCACGGTAAAAAATGCGTCGGCAATTCCGGGAGTGTTCGAGGCGATCTTCCGCGAGGCGTTTGACTTCCGGGCGATCACCGGGGGATTTGCAGGCTCAGTGGTGATGTACGGAGTGAAACGCGGGCTTTTCTCCAACGAGGCGGGCATGGGCTCTGCGCCGAATGCGGCGGCTACGGCGGACGTCTCCCATCCGGTCAAGCAGGGGCTTGTCCAGATGCTGTCGGTTTTTATCGACACTATAGTGATATGCAGTACGACCGCAATCATGCTTTTGGTCACAGGGGTTCAGAGCGGCGCGCAGCTGACGGGGATGCCCTATGTACAGCAGGCGGTTTCTTCGCAGGTGGGCGAGTGGGGAATTCACTTTATCACGCTGTCTACCTTCCTCTTCGCCTTCAGCTCACTGATCGGGAACTACTGCTATACCGAGGGGAATTTGAAATTTATTAAAGACAGCCGTGCGCTGCTGATGGTGTTCCGGCTGAGTGCGGTTGCGGCCGTCTTTATCGGGGCGCAGCTCGAGTTCTCGGTGGTGTGGGATCTTGCGGATGTGCTGATGGGACTGATGGCGCTTGTCAATCTGATCGCGATCTTCTGCCTCGGGGGAATTGCGCTGCGGGCGCTGCGAGACTACACCCGGCAGAAGCGGGAGGGGAGAGACCCGCGCTTTGTACCGGAACAGCTCGGCATCTCCGGCGCAGAGTGCTGGGAAAAAGGAGAGAAACGGTGAACTTTGAGTGGAATCAGATTGCGGCATTTTTGGAGAGCAACACGGTGATGCTGGTTCTCTCGGCGATCCTGTCGCTTGTCGGCTGCTTTTTCGGATACAAGCTGATGCGCGTAGGGATGACGCTGGCGGGCTTTGTGGCAGGTGCGGTGTTCGGCGGCTGGCTGGCGCTGCACTTTACAGGGATTGCGCTGTTTGCGCTGATTGCGGCGCTGGTGCTCGGGGTGCTGCTCGCGGTGCTGGCCAACCGGATTTATCTTGCGGGGGTCTTTCTCTTCTGTGGCTGGATGAGCTATTCTGTTCTCGCCGCTGTCTTTGGGACAGGGGGAGGGCTCTTTGCGCTCCACCTGGTGATCGCCGCGGTGATCGGAGTGCTCGCGGTGAATTTTGTCCGGCCGGTGGTGATCGTCTCGACCGCGCTCGGAGGTGGATTCGAGGGGGTGGCGACGCTGTTTGTGCTGTGTGACGTCCAGAATATGCCGGTGCAGCTCACGATAGGGGCGCTTGTGGCGCTCGCGGGCGTCATGTTGCAGCTCTCTACGACAAAAAAAGGCGAACACAGAAGACGATAAAGAGAATCAAAAAAAGCGGACCGCAGATGCGGTCCGCTTTTTGCTGCTATCACAATATATTGTGTGCGAACAGGCGTTCTGCACAAAAAAATAAAAAAATTCCGCAAGATCTATGATTTGTTTTGCCGAAAGGGTTGCAAAGTGGCAATAATCACGGTAAACTAAACCTAAAGTGTCAATGAGTGGTGATAAATGTTTCTAAGTGGGGGTGAAGAGCGGTGTTGATTGGCCAATTCAGCCATAATATCGACGCCAAAGGACGTCTCACCATTCCGCAGCGGTTCCGCGAGGAGCTCGGGGAGCAGTTTATCATCACGCGGGGGCTCGACCGCAGCCTCTTTGTCTACGGCGCGGAGGAGTGGCAGAAGCTGGAGGAGAAGATCCGGGCGTTGCCGCTCTCGAAGGGACGGGACCTGCAACGCTTTTTCTTTGCAAATGCGACGGTGGCGGAGTGCGATTCGATGGGCCGGGCGCTCATCCCTGCAAATCTGCGGGAGTACGCGGGACTCACCAAGGAGACGGTGGTCATCGGCGCCTCGATGCGTGCGGAGATTTGGGATAAGGAGGCCTGGGAGGCCGAGTGCGGCAAGATGACCGGCGAGCGGATCGAAGAGGCCATGACCGAGCTCGGATTTTGAGAATGGAGAAGTTGAAACATGTATCAGTCCTGCTGGACGAGTGCATTGAAGCGCTCCACATCCGGCCGGACGGCCTCTATGCCGATGGGACAACCGGCGGCGGCGGACATTCGCTCGAGATTGTCAAGCGACTGAAGAGCGGCCGCTTGCTCTGCATTGACCAGGATGACTTTGCGCAGCAGAGGGCGAGAGAGCGGCTGGCAGAGCACCTCGAAAAGATCACCTTTGTAAAAGACAACTTTAAGAATATCCGCCGGATTTTAGCGGAGCAGAGGATGGACGGGCTTGACGGAATGCTGCTCGACCTCGGGGTTTCCTCCTTTCAGCTGGACGACGGCGCGCGAGGGTTTTCCTATCAGAAGGAGGCGCCGCTCGACATGCGGATGGACAAGCAGCAGCGCCTCACGGCGCGCGAGGTGGTAAACGAATACTCCTGGGAGGAGCTGACACGGGTGATCCGGGAGTACGGGGAGGAGAAATTCGCGCCGCGTATCGCCACCCGCATCTGCGAGGCGCGGAGGACAGCCCCGGTTGAGCGCACGACCGAACTTGCGGAACTTGTCAAGGAGGCGATTCCCGCCGCGGCGAGAAGAGAGGGCGGGCACCCCGCAAAGCGGACCTTTCAGGCGATCCGTATCGAGGTAAACGGCGAGCTCTCGATTCTGCGGCAGGCGGTGCTCGACATTGCGGAGGAGCTGAAAAGCGGAGGCAGGCTCGCGGTGATCACCTTCCATTCGCTCGAGGACCGGATTGTGAAATCCGCTTTTGCCGAACTCGCATCGGGCTGTACCTGCCCGAAAGATTTTCCGGTCTGCGTCTGCGGAAAGAAGCCGCGGGCAAAAATACTGACAAAGAAACCGATCCTCCCGTCGGCGGAGGAGCTCGCAGAAAATAACCGGGCGCGCAGCGCGAAGCTGAGAGTGCTCGAGAAGATTTAAAAGGAGACAAAATTATGGCACAGAGACAGGGGAGCGCGGCTTACGACTTTAAGACTTTTGAAGCCAAAACCAATCAAAAGGCCCGCGCGGAGATTGTCAACATTGCGGAGAGACAGCGCAAGAAGAATCTCAAAAAAACCTCGGTCTCTATTTTACTCGCGTGCACGGTATTTATCGCGATCTTTGCGGCGAATGTGTTCGGCTATATCCAGCTGACCGAGACGACGAGCGAGATCTCGAAGGCCACCAGCCAGCTTGAGACCCTCCAGAACGAGTACAAATCGCTCGAAATCAGCTATGCTTCGATGGTCGATCTGCGCAATGTGGAGCAGCTGGCCATCTACAACTTCGGAATGAGCAAGCTTGACAAGAATCAGGTGGAGTACATCGCGCTCAACGAGAAGGACAAGGTCGAACATCTCGAGAGCGAGCGCGGCGGAATTCTCGGGTTTGTCGACGACATTCTGGATTTGCTGAATATTTCCCACTGAGACTAATATAATGAATTAAAACAAATTTGAGAGTTTGAGAGCGCTATGCTCAAAAACTCTCTTTGTGCATTTAAAACGGCGGCGAATGAGTGAGGAGAAAGATGAGCGGTTCTGCAAATAAAAATTTGAAAGCGACGGTCAACAAGCGGACGAGAAAGCGGATGCTTGTCATTTTTGTGATTTTTATTCTGCTGGGCGTGGTTCCGGTCTTTATCAACCTGTTCTATGTGCAGATTGTGAAGCACGACTTCTATCTCGGGAAAGCGACCACCCAGCAGATGCGAAATGCGACCATCACCCCGGCGAGAGGGACCATCTACGACCGAAATATGAAGAAGCTTGCGGTGAGTGCCACGGTGGAGACGGTGTACATCAACCCGAGCTCAGTCGAAAGCGACGAGCAGGCCGAGCTGATCGCGGACGGCCTCTCGGACATTCTCGGAGTGGACCGGGAGACGGTGCTCGAAAAGACGAAGAAGAAAAACTACTATGAGATTATCAAGCGTAAGGTCGAAAAAGAGGAGGCCGACCGGGTGCGCGAATTTAAGGTGGAGCACAAGCTCAAGGCGATCGAGCTTGTGGAGGACACGAAGCGCTACTACCCTTACGGGAACTTCGCCTCGAGCGTGATCGGATTTGTCGGCACGGATAACTACGGGCTCCAGGGAGTGGAGGCCTATTACGACGAGGAGCTCCAGGGACTGCCCGGAAAAATCACCTCGGCAAAGAATGCAAGCGGCACGGCTATGCCGCTCGAGTATGAGCAGTACATCGATCCGGAGAACGGGAAAAATCTGGTGCTCACCATCGACGAGGTGGTACAGCACTATGTGGAGAAGCACCTCGAGAACGCGGTCATTGAACACAATGTCCAGCAGCGGGGCGCGGCAATCGTGATGAACGTCAAGACAGGCGAAATTCTGGCGCTCGCGAACAAGCCGGACTACGATCTCAACGACCCGTTTGCGCTCACAGACGAGTTTGAGCTCTCGATTGAGAGTCTCGAGGGGGACGAATACAATGCGGCGGTCTCGGAGTACTTAAACCAGATCTGGAGAAACAAGGTGGTCTCCGACACCTATGAGCCGGGCTCGGTATTCAAAACGGTTACGGCGGCCATCGGCCTCGAGGAGAAGAAGGTGTCGCTCGACTCCACCTTTTACTGCCCCGGCTACTATATGGTCGGCAAGACGAGAGTTGGCTGCTGGAAGCACGCGGGCCACGGTTCGGAGACCTTTTTGAAGGGGCTTGAGAACTCCTGCAACCCCGTTTTTATGCAGGTGGGACTCTCGATTGGGACTGATCTCTTCTATAAATATTTTGACGCGTTTGGTCTGCGGGAGAAGACGGGGATCGATCTGCCCGGCGAGGCGGAGGGAATTCCGCACACCTATGAGAACCTTTCAAACCCCATCTCGCTTGCGACCTCCTCCTTCGGGCAGACCTTTAAGGTGACGCCGATTCAGATGCTCACGGCGGTCGCGGCGGTGACAAACGGCGGCTATCTGGTACAGCCGCATGTCGCCAAGGAGTTTGTGGACGACAACGGGGTCGTCATCCAGTCGGTAGACACCACGCCGAAGCGGCAGGTCATCTCGGCTGAGACGTCGGCCACCGTCGCAAACATGATGGAACAGGTGGTCAGCAGCGGTACCGGCGGAAACGCCTATCTGCAGGGGTACCGCATCGGTGGAAAGACGGCGACCAGTGAGAAGACCGACCAGCGCGACGAGAACGGCCAGGTGACCAAATACAGCGTCTCCTTTGTGGGGATTGCGCCGGCGGACGACCCGATGTACGCGATTCTTGTGATGCTCGACGAGCCGAACACCTCGGTCACCTCGGGCGGCCAGCTGGTTGCGCCGGTGGTGCGCAACATCTTCAACGACATTCTGCCCTATCTCGGCGTCGTGCCGCAGTACACACCGGAGGAACTCGCGAATCTTGAGATCTCGGTGCCCAATGTGATCGGCAGCGATGTGAAGACGGCGAAAACCGAGCTCTCAAACGCGGGCTTTACCTACCGGATCGAGGGTGAGGGCCAGACGGTAGTTGACCAGGTGCCCAAGACAGGGGAGCGGCTCAGTAAGGGCAGCTCTATCATCCTCTACACTGCGGAGTCTGCGACGAGCTCGCTGATCGTGCCGGATGTGATCGGATGCACGCCCGCAGAGGCGAAGGAGCGGCTGGAGGCCGCGGGATTTAACATCAAAGAGATCGGTACGCTGGGCGAGACCGACTGCTTCGCTGTGAAGCAGAGTCTGGCGCACGGGACGGCCGCCGCCGCGGGCACGGTGGTCGAGGTCACATTCCTCAAGGACACACATGGTGCGGAGTAGAGCCGATTTTCGGCGGAGAGGAGACAAGATGATTTTAGCGGATTTATTGCGGGGGGAGCGGGTGAAAGAGAGCGCTCTCCCGATGGAGACGGAGATCACCAAGGTCTGTACCGACAGCAGAGAAGCGGAGGCGGGATGTCTCTTTCTCTGCATTGACGGAGTTAAGGTGGACGGACACACCTTTATCGACGAGGTCCGCGCGAAGGGGGCGGCGGCGATTCTGATCGACCGGCCGGAGTGCATGGGAGAGCGCACGGTGCTCGTGGAGAACACCCGCGCGGCGCTCAGCCGGATTGCGGCCAATCTCTATGGGCGGCCCGCCGACGCGATGCATCTCGTCGGCGTCACCGGCACCAACGGCAAGACGACCACCACTCTGCTCTTAAAACAGCTGCTGGAGCACGCGGGACACCGGGTGGGGCTGATCGGAACCATTGAAAACCAGATCGGAGACCGTGTAATGGCTTCTGCCTATACAACGCCGGAGCCGCTCTCGCTGCACCGACTGCTCGCCGAGATGCGGGATGCGGGGTGCGACTATGTGGTGATGGAGGTATCCTCTCACTCGCTCGCACAGCACCGGGTGGACGGACTGCACTTCGACGTGGGGGTGTTCACCAACCTCACCCAGGATCATCTCGACTTCCACGGGACGATGGAGCACTACCTCGCTGCAAAGGCAAAACTCTTTACAATGAGTGATGTCTCCGTCATCAACTATGACGACGCTGCGGCGGAGAAACTGATCACGAGCGCGGCGGGTGAGGTCGTGACCTACTCGGCGATGAGCGACAATGCGGACGTCGTCGCGAAGAATATCGACCTGCGGGCCGACGGGGTGCGCTTCAACCTGGTGGCGAAGAATCTGATTGGGAGAATCCGGCTCGGTATCCCGGGACGGTTTTCGGTTTACAACGCGCTGGCGGTGGCGGCCGCCGCACTGCGGTGCGGAATGACGCTGCCGCAGGTGAGCGAGGCGCTCGGAGCGGCCGGCGGGGTCAAAGGCCGGGCGGAGGTGGTGCCCACGGGCAGACCCTATACGGTGCTCATCGACTATGCCCACACGCCCGACGGACTCTACAACATCCTCTCGACGGTGCGCGGCTTTGCGGAGGGGCGGGTGATCGCCGTGTTCGGCTGCGGCGGAGACCGCGACCGCGGAAAGCGCCCGAAGATGGGACGCATCGCGGCGGAGAACGCCGATTTTCTGGTGGTCACCTCGGACAATCCGCGCACCGAGGACCCGGATGCGATCATCAAAGAGATTTTGGAGGGCCTCAAAGGACAGAAGACGCCGCACGTCACCATTCCGGACCGCACTGAGGCGATCCGCTATGCGCTCACCCACGCCCGGGCGGGGGATGTGATCGTGCTGGCCGGCAAGGGACATGAGACCTATCAAATTTTAAAAGAAGGCAAAATCCACTATGACGAGCGCGAGGTGATTGCGCAGATTCTGAGCGAAGAGAAAGAAAAGTAAGGGGAGAGAAGATGGAGCCGATGAGATTATCGGAGATCGCCGCGCTGTTTTCGGCCGAGCTGCCGGACGGAGAAGTAAAGACGGTGGTCACCGACACGCGAAGGATTGAGAAGGACTGCCTGTTTGTGGCGCTTCGGGGGGAGCGGTTCGACGGGGCGGATTTTGTAGAGGAGGCGTTGGAGAGCGGGGCGGCCGCCGCGATTTCGGAGCGCGCCTTTCCGGGGCGGCCGGTTATCACGGTGCCGGACGCACGTGAGGCGCTCGGAAGGCTTGCGGCCTACTACAAGTCGAAATTCTCGGTGTTGACCGTCGCGGTGACCGGGAGCAGCGGCAAGACGACCACCAAGGAATTTTTGTCGGCGGTGCTCTCCGAGCGGTTCCGCACCCTCAAAACGAGCGGCAATCTCAACAATGACATCGGCCTGCCGATGACGATTTTTGAGCTCGAAGAGCGGCACGAGGCCTGTGTGCTCGAGATGGGGATGAACCACAGAGGCGAGCTCTCCCGTCTCACAAAGATCGCGCGGCCGGACATCGCAGTAATCACCAACATCGGCACCGCGCACATCGAGAACCTCGGCAGCCGGGAGGGCATCGCGCAGGCGAAGCTCGAGATCCTGGAGGGCCTCCGGCCGGACGGCGCGATCGTTCTCAACGGAGATGAGCCGCTGCTGACCGGGAGCCCGGCGCTCGCGGGAAAACGGGTGGTGCGTTTCGGACTCGAAAGTCCCGAGGCGGAGGTCCGGGCGACCGACATCTTTGAACTCTCCGGAGAGACCGACTTTATTATCGAGACTGAGGACGGTCCCTTTGCCGCGGTCATTCATACCATCGGGCGGCATAACGTGCAAAACGCGCTCTGCGCGGCAGCGGTTGGAAAGCTGGCAGGACTCACCGAGGAGGAGATCAGGAGGGG
Source organism: uncultured Clostridia bacterium (assembly GCA_904420075.1). Classification (GTDB taxonomy): domain Bacteria; phylum Bacillota; class Clostridia; order Oscillospirales; family Feifaniaceae; genus CAJFTX01. The sequence continues at coordinate 11,580 of CAJFTX010000016.1, forward strand.
ACTGCTAAACTTTGAGGCGACCGAAGGCCGCCAGAAAATCTATGAGCTGTCCGGGGTGCGTATCATCGACGACACCTACAACGCGAATCCTGACTCGATGCGCGCCTCGCTCTCGGTGCTCGGTTCCTTTGAGGGACGGCGGATCGCGGTGCTCGGAGATATGCTTGAGCTCGGGGCGTACGCCGAAAGCGCGCATCGGACAGTGGGGGAGCTCGCAGCTGAAAACGCGGAGCTGCTGTTTGCGCTGGGGGACGCCGCGTGTTATTATAAAAAAGGCGCTCTTCTCCGAGGAATGGAGGAGGGGGCCGCGCGACATTTTAGCGATGCGGAGAGCCTTGGAAAGGCGCTCGCCGCGGAGGTGAGAGAGGGGGACACCGTCCTCTTCAAGGGCAGCCGCGGGATGAGAATGGAGCGAATGATTGAGATGCTGATAAGGGAGTGGAAATAAGTCGTGACATCGATGATTTTTGCGGCGGTGGTCGCCTTTGCAATTACGGGGGCGCTGGGACCGGTTCTGATTCCGCTGCTGCGGAAGCTGAAATTCGGCCAGAGCATCCTTGAGATCGGGCCGAATTGGCACAAGAGCAAACAGGGGACGCCGACGATGGGCGGAATCCTTTTCATCGCAGGAACAATTGCGGCCTCGCTGCTGATCGGGATTCCGGCGGTGCAGCGCGGGGACCCGAGACTTCTCATCGTGCTTCTGAGCGCTGCGGCATTCGGCGCAATCGGCTTTCTGGACGACTACATCAAGGTTGTAAAAAAACGCAACCTGGGACTCACCGCGAAGCAGAAGTCCTTTTTGCAGCTGCTCGTTGCGATCGCGATGCTGGTATCGCTTGCAGCGACCGGCTGCATTACGACGGCGGTCTATATCCCGTTTTTCAATGTTACGATCGAGCTCTCCTGGTTCTATTATCTGCTGGCTGTAATTACCATCGTGGGCTTTGTCAACGGTGTGAATCTGACCGACGGAATCGACGGACTCGCGACCGGAGTCACCATTCCGGTAATGGGTTTCTTCGCGGCGGCCGCGCTTTTCCTCAACGCGGAGGGGAGCGTCGGAATCTTTGCGGCGGCGGTATTCGGTGCGCTGTTTGCCTTTTTGATCTTCAACTTCCACCCGGCGAAGGTTTTTATGGGGGATACGGGTTCCCTCTTCCTCGGCGGAGCGGTGACCGCCTGCGCGTTTGCGCTCAATATTCCGGTTATAATTTTTGTTTGCGGGCTAATATATTTAATAGAGACCGCGTCGGTCATGCTACAGGTGACCTACTTTAAGCTGACCCACGGGAAGCGGCTCTTCAAGATGGCTCCGCTGCACCATCACTTTGAGATGTGTGGGCTCTCAGAGGTCAAAATCATGTATCTCTTCTCGGCGTTTACCATTGTGATGTGTGTACTGAGCTATGTCGGTATTATGAACTATTTTGTACTTTAGGGGTGACGTGGATTGACAAAAAGCAGAAAGAGGCCGGTTGCGGCTGAACCCTTACAACCGAAGAAGAGTAAATCCATCGACCTGCCGTTTCTGCTGATGGTCGCAATCCTCTGCATGATGGGGATTGTGATGGTATTCTCTGCGAGCTATGCCTCGGCCTATTATAAGTACGGCAACAGCTACTACTTTGTGCAGGATCAGCTGATCTGGCTGATCCTGGGCGTGATCGTCATGTTTGTGATGGCGTTTATGTCCACGCCGAAGTTTTTAAAGGTGATCGCGATTCCGTCGCTTGTGGTGGCGGTGGGGCTGCTGGCTCTAGTGCCGTTCATCGGCGTTGTGCGCAACGATGCGAAGCGCTGGCTGAAATTTGGGCCGATCTCCATTCAGCCCTCAGAGATCGCAAAGATCGCGATCATTCTCTCGTTTGCCTATCTCATCACCCGCTCGGGGGAGAAGATCAAGACCTTCCGCTACGGCATCCTCCCCTATGTGGGCATTCTGGGCGTTGTAGGATTTTTGCTGATCAAGCAGCCGCACTATTCGGCGACCATTCTAATTTTTGCCGTGGGCGGCGCGATGCTGATTGTCGGAGGAATCAACCTCAAATGGGTTGCAGGACTCGCGGCGGTGGTGATCCCTGCGGCGGCTATTATTTTTATGAAGTCGAGCTATGCGCTCTCACGAATTCAAAGATGGCTTGATCCGTGGAGCGACCCGCTCGGAAAGGGATATCAGACCATCCAATCGCTCTATGCGGTGGGGTCGGGAGGCCTTTTCGGGCTGGGACTTGGAAAGAGCAGGCAGAAGCAGCTCTATCTGCCTGAACCGCAGAACGACTTCATCTTTGCGATCGTCTGCGAGGAGCTGGGACTGATCGGAGCGCTGATTATTCTGCTGCTCTTTGTGGCACTGGTGTGGCGGGGATTTCTGATCGCCTTCCGCGCACCGGACCGGTTCTCGGCGCTGGTCGTTATGGGAATCATGGTAAAGCTCGGGCTTCAGGTAGTGCTCAACGTGGCTGTTGTGACCAACCTGATGCCGAACACCGGTATCTCGCTGCCGTTTTTCAGCGCGGGCGGTTCTGCGCTGCTGGTGCAGATGTTTGAGATGGGAATTGTACTCGGCGTCTCCCGATATTCCCGGTCGGGAGGCTAGAGAGAGGGGCGACTATGAAAATTTTACTTGCGGGCGGCGGGACGGCCGGACATATCAATCCGGCCCTCTCAATCGCGAATTTTATCAAATCGAGAAAGCCGGAATGCGAGATCCGCTTTGTTGGATCAAAGGAAGGACTTGAAACCACACTGGTGCCGAAGGCCGGCTATCAGCTTTCAACGATCGAGGTCTACGGCTTCAAACGGAGTCTCTCACTCTATAATATCAAAGCGATCGGGCACCTCCTCTCGTCGGTGCGGGAGGCGGGGCGGATTATCGATGCGTTTCAGCCGGATGTTGTAATCGGTACGGGCGGCTATGTGAGCGGCCCGGTGCTCTATGCGGCGTCCAGGCGGAAACTGCCGACCGCTATCCATGAGCAGAATGCGTTTCCCGGAGTGACGACCCGCATTCTCTCTCGGATGGTCGACCGGGTGATGATCAGCTTCGAGAGCAGCCGGGTACACTTCAAGGACCAGAAAAAACCGGTGCTGGTCGGCAACCCCATCCGGGAGGAGATGCTCTTCTGCGCGAAGGAGGAGGCGAGAGCGAAGCTTGCGCTGCCGCAGGGGCCGCTTGTGGCCTCCTTCGCGGGGAGCCTCGGCGCCAGAGAATTCAACAAGAGTATTGTGGATGTGATCGCGCGCAATGTGAGGGATCGAAAGTTCTGCCATATCCACGCCACCGGCAAATACGGCTGGCGCTGGGTGCCCGGGTTGCTCGCTGAGAAGGGAGTCTCGCTCGAGGGGCAGGACGCCATCCGCGTTTCGGAGTACATATACAATATGCCGGACGTGATGGCAGCGGCCGACCTGCTCGTCTGCCGCTCCGGGGCAATTACCCTCGGGGAGATCGCGGTGATGGGCAAACCGGCGATTCTCATCCCCTCGCCCAATGTGACCAATAACCACCAGTACCACAACGCGATGGCGTTTGTGAATGCGGGCGCGGCGGTGCTGCTCGAGGAGAAGGAGGCGACGGGAGACCGAATTTATACCCAGATCTGCGAGCTGCTGGGGGACCCCGCGAAGCTGCGCGAGATGGCGGAGAATGCGCATAAGCTTGCGATTTTTGACTCGACCCAGAAAATCTATGACCTCATAAATGAACTCATCCGCAAAAAAGAATAAAATCGGCCCCGAAAAGGTGATTTTTTGACTGTAGCAGACTTTTTGCTCCAGACATAGTATGGGACTGTGAAGAGAACCGTATGAAACTGTCAGGAGCGGAGGTTTGAAATGAACAGATATGTGATCACCGGGGGGAAGACGATCTCCGGAGAAATTGCCTGTCAGGGCGCGAAGAACAGTGTGCTTCCGATTATTGCGGCGGCGACAATGTGCGACAGCCCCTGCACCCTTAAAAATTGTCCGGAGATACGCGATGTGGCGGCGACGCTCGCGATTTTGCGCCATCTCGGCTGCGAGGCGGAGTTTGAGGGCGGGACGCTCAAAATCGGCTGTGAGCTCTCCAGCGCTGAGATCCCGGATGCGCTGATGCGGGAGATGCGCTCCTCGATCATCCTTTTGGGAGCGCTGCTTTCAAAGCACCGGAGGGCGAATATCTCCTTCCCCGGCGGCTGTGAGCTCGGACCGCGGCCGATCGATTTACATATCGCCTCCTTTCGGAAGATGGGGGTGAAGATTGAGGAGCGGCACGGCAGCCTCATCTGCGATGCGGAGAAGCTGCATGGCGCCTACGTGCACCTCGACTTTCCGAGTGTCGGGGCGACCGAAAATATCATGCTGCTCGCGGCGCGGGCCAAGGGACGCACTGTTGTGGAAAATGCGGCGAAGGAGCCGGAGATCGAGGATCTTCAGGGGTTCTTAAACGCGTGCGGCGCGCGGGTGAGCGGCGCGGGAACCTCAGTGATTGTGATCGACGGGGTAGCGGAGCTGCACGGCGCGGAGTACGCGATTATGCCGGACCGGATTGTGGCGGCGACCTATCTCGCGGCGGCGGCGATCACCGGCGGCACGCTCACGGTGACCGGCGTCGAGCCCTCCCATCTCGGCTCAATCGTGTCGATCTTTGAGCGCAGCGGCTGTGAGCTTGTGATCGGGGAGGACCGGATCGCTCTCTCGCGGGAGGGCGCGATCCGCCCGGTCGGCACGGTGCGCACCATGCCCTATCCGGGGTTCCCGACCGACGCGCTTGCGCCGGTGATGGCCTATCTCTCGCTTGCGAAGGGGAGCAGCGTCTTCTTTGAGACCATCTTCCAAAACCGCTATAAACACGCGGCGGAGCTGATGCGCATGGGCGCCGCGATCAAGGTACAGGGGAGTGTGGCGGTGGTTGAGGGAGTACGCCGCCTCTCGGGGGCGAAGGTGATGGCGACCGACCTGCGCGGCGGCGCGGCGCTGGTAATCGCGGCGCTCGCGGCCGAAGGGGAGAGCGAAGTCACCGGGATTGAGCTCATCAAACGGGGCTACGAAAAATTTGACAGCAATCTGCGGGCGCTCGGCGCACAGATTGAGGAGCACAGGTAAAAAAAGAGGAGAGAACATGGCGGACGTGGAAAACAGAGAGAAAAAGAAGGTGACTGAGCTGCCTCGCGGGCGGGATGGCAGACGTGAGCTGCGCAAGAAAAAAAAGAAGAGGCGGGGGCTTCGCCTCTTCTTTGTGGTGGCGGTGCCGGTGATCATTCTGTCCGCTGCAATCTGCGGCTCAGTGGCTTTCTTCTTTCGAGTGGAGGAGGTGACCGTCTCCGGCGAGAGCCGCTATCCGAGCGAGGAAATTTTAAAGGCGGCGGCAGTCCAGCAGGGAGAGAATCTGGTGCTGCTCGACGGGGGAGCGGTCGAGGACGCGGTCAAAGAGGAGATGCCCTATCTCGGCAAAGTGAAGGTTAAAAAGTCGCTCCCCTCCAAGGTTGAAATTCAGGTTGAAGAGACTTACCCCGCGAAGATCGTCTTCTATAACGGGAGCTACTATCTTGTGAATCCGGAGGATAAAGTGCTCGAGCGGGTGGAGAGTACCGAGGGGATTCACCTCCCGATCTACAAATTTGCGCAGCTCGGGAGCGAACCGGAGCCGGGAGAAACTTTGGATTTTTTGGATGAAATTTCAAAGAAAATTTACATTGACATCACAAACATCCTATCTGATAATAATATATTAGAAAGTATCAGTATTATTGATCTTTCGGAGCGAATCGCGCTAAAACTTCAGATCGGGGACCGTTTTATTATCGATCTCGGAGATTATCTCGACCTCGAAACCAAGCTGAATTTTGCAAAGAATATTATGCAGCGCCTGGAGGAGGGAGAGAGGGGAACGATCGACGTCTCGAACAATAAAAAAGCATCGTTTCTAAAGGCGGAACAGATCACGCCGCTGCTGTGAGGAGAGTAGGAGTAGAGAGTTGAAAAAGCGAGTTTTTAGTGCGGACAAGCTGAGGAACAATCTGTCTTTTTTTGTGGTGTTTTTAATTTTTGGATTTATTCTGGTGCTTCAGCTGCGCAGCGTAAAGATCAACGACGAGCAGCCGACAAGCGAGGAGCTCGCACGCGCAAGCGAGCTCTCCGAGATGTTGATCAAAGAGAAGGAGAAGAATGAGAGCCTCTCCGAGGATCTCGCCCAGGCAAACGAGCAGCTCGATCAGTTCCGCAAGGAGGCGTCTGAATCGGGCGACTATGCAAATGTTCTCTCAAAGCAGATTGAGAAGGTGGAGATGATGGCGGGACTGCGCGCGGTCAAGGGACCGGGACTCACAGTAACGCTGAGCGACAGCACGGCGGCGAGCGCAAACGGCGTCTCGGAGAACAACTATGTAATTCACCACGAGGATCTGCTGGCGGTGGTAAACGAGCTCTGGGACGCGGGGGCGGAGGCGATCTCGATCAACGGGGAGCGGCTGATCGCGACAAGCGAGATCCGCTGCGCCGGGTCGGTCGTCAGTGTCAACAACAACCGCTACAGCATCCCCTATGTGATCAGCGCCATCGGAGATCCGGCGACGATGAAGAGCGCGCTTGAGATGCGTGGCGGCGTGGTGGACAAGCTCACCATCTGGGACATCGACGTCCAGATCGAGGAGAAGAGTGAGCTCACCGTCAACGCCTACAGCGGGACGATTTCACAGAAATATGCGGTGCCGGTTACAACCGGGGAGTAAAGGGGTGAAAGAATGCTGTTTGCGATGATTGGGCTGATAATCGGAATCTGCGCCGGGCTTGTCTTTCCGGGATACATACCGAAGGAGTATTCAATCTATGTGGCGATTGCGCTTCTCTCCGCATTCGACACGGTGATCGGCGGGGTGCTCGCAAGACTGGAGCACCGGTACAATGACAAGGTCTTTCTGAGCGGCTTTATCATCAACTCGCTGCTCGCCGCCCTGCTGATCTATGCGGGAAGCCTGCTCGATATTGAGCTGTACTACGCGGCGATTGTGGTGTTTGGGGTGCGGCTGTTCCAAAATTTCGCCTCAATTAGAAGAATACTGTTGAATTCGCACCAGAAAAAATGATATGATAGTATAAAGTGAGTAAATAGGTTCCAACGTCTGAACATTAAACTATATCAGGGGGTCTTCCAATGGGTTTTCAGTTTGATACCGAGCTTGCAAATCCGGTATGCATTAAAGTAATTGGCGTCGGTGGAGGCGGCTGTAATGCGGTCAACCGGATGATTAATTCCGGGATTGCGAGCGTCGAGTTTATCGCGGTCAATACGGATAAAATGATTCTTTCCACATCGAGAGCGACCTCCAAACTCCAGATCGGTGAGAAGCTGACCAAGGGACAGGGCGCGGGCGGCAACCCCGAGCGCGGCGAGCGCGCGGCGGAGGAGAGCCGTGAGGAGATCGAGGCGGTGCTCAAGGGCACCGATATGGTGTTTATCACCGCAGGCATGGGCGGCGGCACCGGCACCGGCGCCGCGCCGGTCATCGCGGAGATCGCCAAGGAGCTCGGGATTCTGACCGTCGGCATTGTGACAAAGCCCTTCAATTTTGAGGGGAAGCGCAGAATGGAGCAGGCGGAGCTCGGAATCGCGGCGCTGCGCGAGCGGGTGGATTCCCTGGTTGTCATCCCCAACGAGCGGCTGAAAATGGTCTCCGATACGCCGATTACGATGTTCAACGCGTTTGATATTGCGGACGACGTGCTGCGGCAGGGCGTCTCCAGTATCTCCGACCTGATCAACATTCCGGGTTACGTCAACCTCGACTTTGCGGATATCGGCTCGGTGATGAGAGATGCGGGTTATGCGCATATGGGCGTGGGTACTGCGAGCGGCCGCGACATGGTTGAGGAGGCGGCCACAATGGCGATCTCCAGCCCGCTGATTGAGACGACGATCAACGGCGCGAAGGGTGTAATCGTCTCGATTCTCTCCTCGCCGGACGTCAGCCTCGAGGATGTCGAGTCCGCCTCGGCGATGATCGCGAAGAACGCGCATCCCGATGCGAACATCATCTGGGGTATCGCGTTTGACAATGAGATGAAGGACGAGGTGAAGATCACGGTGATCGCGACCGGGTTCGACTCGATTGCGAGCGAGACGGTAAACCTCGGGTCGTTCGGCCTCTCGGGCAAGAACGACGTCAAGGAGGAGCCCCGCTCTACTATCAATGCCGCGACCTATGGCGGTTCCACCATCCCGTTCCAGGGAACGGTCGTGACCCCGTCGAGCGGCGTAAAGAGCGCGTCTCCCTCGAGCGGCAGCATCGACGAGATCGATGTGGTGCTCGACCTTTTCAAGAAAAAATAAGGAGAACCTGTGTCCGGACGGGATTGTGTCGCCCGGATATCGGAGGCGCCCGGATTTTCGTCCGGGCGCTCTTTTTGTGACCCGGAAACAGAGAGTTTACAAATTATAAAATTTGTATTAAAATAGAACTTGTATTATGGCGGATTCTGTAGATTTTTTTGAAAAATTTTGTAGGATGGAAGGGCTTTGCTATGACACAGACGGTTGCGATCTGCGCGCTGATTCTCTTTGCCGCGATGATGGTGGGAATCGGCCTCTACAGTATGAGACACGCTCGTTCGCTCGACGGATTTCTCCTCGGTGGGAGAAAGATCGGCGCGTGGATGAGCGCGTTTGCCTATGGGACCTCCTATTTTTCGGCGGTCATCTTCATCGGCTATGCGGGGAAATTCGGCTGGGAGGTCGGCTTCTCCAGCATGTGGATCGGCATCGGAAACGCGGTGTTCGGCTGCCTTGCGGCCTGGCTGCTGCTCGCGAAGCGTACCCGGCGGATGACCCACCGGCTCTCGGCGCGAACGATGCCGGAGTTTTTTGAAAAGCGGTACGGCGACCAGCGGATGAAGCTCTACTCGGTGTTCATTATCTTCATCTTTCTGGTCCCCTATGCGGCCGCAGTCTACAAGGGGCTCGGCGAACTGTTCGGTGCGATCTTCCCGACGCTCTCGGTCTTTGGAATGAGCCCGACGGTGGTCTGCATGTTCATTGTGGCGCTGCTGACGGCGGTCTATCTGGTGCTGGGGGGCTATGTGGCGACCTCGATCACCGACTTTGTGCAGGGGATTATTATGATCTTCGGCGTGGTGGCGATGGTGGCGCTGCTGCTTTGCAATCCGAATGTCGGCGGCCTCTCCGGGGCGGTCGAGAAGCTCCGGGCGATCTCGCCGGGACTTGTGCAGATGGACGGCGGCGGGAAGCTCTCGCTGCTTGCAACCAACATTCTGCTCACCAGCTTCGGCTGCTGGGGACTGCCGCAGATGATTCACAAATTCTATGCGGTGCGGGATGAGGCGAGCATCAGGAAGGCGACGGTCGTCTCGACCGGGTTTGCGCTGCTGATCGGCTGCGGAGCCTATTTTGTCGGCACGCTCGGCCATCTCTTCATCCCGGCGCTCGAAAACGGGCAGCCGGCGGGCGGAGTGGACAATGTGGTGCCGAATATGCTGGTCAGCGCGTTCGGCAGCTCGCTCGTCGGAAATCTGCTTCTGAGCCTTGTGCTGCTGCTGGTGCTCTCGGCGTCGATGTCGACGCTGTCTTCGATCGTGCTGACCTCGAGCTCGGCGATTTCGGTCGACTTTATGCAGATTGTGCGGCCGGACTACGACCCGCGCCACCAGATGCGCCTGACAAGGCTGCTCTGCTTCACCTTTGTGGCGCTGAGCTTTCTGTTTGCGACCTTCCAGTTTGCGATTATCGTGTCGATTATGTCCTTCTCCTGGGGCGTCGTCTCGGGCTGCTTTATCGGTCCGTACCTCTGGGGGCTGTATTCCAAGTCGGTGACGAGAGCGGGGGCCTGGGCGGGCCAGATATCAGGGCTTGTAGTGGTGCTTGCGGGACTGATCGCGGGCGCGCTCACGAGTCCGGCGATGGGCGAAAGCTTCGGCGCGGCGCTCTCGGCGAGCACGGCGAATGCGCCGGTGTATGGAGTGATCGCGCTCTGTGTGTCGCTTGTGATTGTGCCGGCGGTGAGCGCCTTTACAAAGAAGCTGCCGCGGGAGACGGTGGAGGCCGCTTTCGGCGCCGCCGAATAGAGAGAGAGTCGGGGAGCGGGTGCGACGCTCCCCTCCGATAGAAAAGAAAGTGGGGCTACTATGTTTTGGGAAAAAGATGTGGAGACGATGCCGCGGGCGGAGCTCGAGGCGCTTCAGCTGGAGCGGCTCAAGTGGGTGCTCCGCTACGCGTACGAGCGGGTGCCTTTTTATAAGGAGCGGTTTGACAAGGCGGGGGTGAACCCCGACCGGGTGAAGTGCCTCTCGGATATCGAGTACTTCCCCTATACCACAAAGGACGACCTGCGGGACAACTACCCGCTCGGGCTCTCGGCGGTGCCCAGAGCGGAGCTCGTGCGCATCCATGGCACCTCCGGCACGAC
>CAJFTX010000017.1 GCA_904420075.1 uncultured Clostridia bacterium
GGGATGTGCAGCATGACCGCCCAGCCGTGCTTGTCGGCGACCGCGAGATGCTCGTGGGTCAGAAAGTCAAAGACGCGGATCTCCGCCGTCGGGATATAGGCCGGGGCGAACTCGAGGTAGACCTTAAGGCCTTTGAAGCCGCCCTCAATTACCCGGCGCTCCACCTGCTCGGCGGGCTCGGACGGGTGGGCGAGATACAGTCCGGGAAAATTGTACTGTTTTGCCTTCTCGGCGACATAGGGGTTGTTCTGCTCGAGATCGGTCGCCACATTGGCGTGGCCGAACATACAGGGGACAACCTCGTTTTCGGGGAACATGAGGCGGTAGGTCTCGATCAAATCCTCGACCGAGTTGTCCTTCGCGACCAGCTCCGGCCAGAGGGCGGAGCGGTGCGCGTCGTCGTGACCGGTCATAAATTTGTCGAGCCAGACATGGGTGTGACAGTCGATAAACTTCTTCGGCAGGAAGGGCTTGAGCTCCTCCTCGTAGATACGGCGATCGACGTCGGTGACATTGAGCAGTGCCATTTCTCTGGGGCCTCCTTTAGATCTGATAGACTTTTTCGATGAATTCGAGCTTCTTCAAATACTGCTCGTTCTTCGCGCGGTAGTAGTCGCGAAGCGCGCCCTCCGGGGCGGGGTACTGGGTGGTGTCGCACATGCCGGCAGAGGCCTCCTCCAGCGTCTGGAACATGCCGCAGCCCTTGCCCGCGAGCGCCGCTGCGCCGATGCAGGCGATGTTCGGCTCCTTGAAGCGGGTGATCGGAAGTCCCGTCACGTTGGAGATGATCTCGGTCCAGAGCGGACTCTTCGACGCGCCGCCCACCAGCCGCAGGCTCTTCGCCTCGAGGCCGTTCGAGGCGTAGCCGTCGAGGATCTGTTTCATCTCGAAGGCGACTCCCTCCATCACCGCGAGCGCGAGATCATAGAAGTCGTGCCCCAGCGTGAGCCCGATGAAGCTCGCGTCCGCCGCGCCGTTCCACCGGGGATAGCCGCTGCCGCCGAACTGCGGATAGAAGAAGAGCCCCTCGGTGTTCCCCCGGCGCTTTGAGGCCTCCATGTCGATCTCGGCGAAGCTGTCGAGCCGCAGTGTGCCCTCGGCGATCTTCTGACGGCCGAAGTTTTTGCGCAGCCACTCGAGGCAGACGCCCGCGGTCGACACGGTGGAGAGCACGCCGTACCGCCCCTCCTTGACGTGACGGCCGACGCCCATGAAGTTCTTGGTGTCGAACATCGGCTCCGCCGAGATGCCGAGCGGGGCCCAGGCCGTTCCGGTCGAGAGCAGCACGTCGCCCGGATTGAGGGCGCCCGCGCCGGTCGCCGCGGCATACTGGTCGTGCGCGCCGCTGACCACCACGACGTCGGTCGAGAGCCCGAGCTCCTCAGCCGCCTGTGCGCAGAGGTTGCCGATCACCTCGCCGGAGGGAACCACTTCGGGCAGTACCGCCTCTGAGATGCCGCACGCCTCGAGCAGCGCCGGGTCCCAGGCGCCGGTATTCATGTCAAAAATCTGGGTGATGCCGGCGTTTGTGTGGTCGATCACATACCGGCCGGTCAGTTTATAGTTCACATAGTCGACGGTGGTGAGGAACTTGTGCGCCTTTGCAAACAGCTCCGGCTTGTGCTCCCGCAGCCAGACGAACTTGGTCGCCATCAGCGTACCCGAGAGCCGCCAGCCCGAGGTGAGGTAGATTTTCTCCGCGCCGACCGCCCGGTCGAGCTCCTCCTCCTGCTTTGCGCCGCGGGTATCCATCCAGGTGATGGCGTTGTCGAGCGGCTCGCAGTTCTCGTCCACCATAACCATGCTGCCGCCCTGGGTGGACATCGAGAGGGCCCGCACCTCGTCCTTGGAGGGCAGGCTCTTCATGCACTCGCGCACCGTGGAGACCACCGTCTCCCACCAGTCGCGCACGTCCTGCTCGACAAAGCCGGTCGGGGTGATGAGGCTGTACTCCTTGTAGGCGCTGGTCAGCACCTTGCCGTGCTCGCTGATGAGCATCGACTTTGTACCCGTGGTACCGATGTCGATTCCTAAAACATACATCGCATCTCTCTCCATTTCTCTCACCGTTACCGGTAACGGTAACAGCAAAAACATTACACTACGATTATATCACAGCCCCCCGAAAACACAACCACTATTTTGGCAAAAGGCATTGCCTTTTTTGGGGGCGGCAGATATACTTATTATATAGGAAAGGGGAGTGGAGCGGATGTATAGAGGACGCCGGAGAAGAGGCGGACGGTTGCGCATTGTGCTGCCGGTCGCGGCGGCGCTGCTGATTGTGGGGGTGGGCGCGTTTTTTGCGGTTCGATTCGCATTTCAGACGGCGGAGCCAGAGCCGCCTTCGCCGCCGCAGGGGCCGAGCGCGCAGGAGATTCTCGAGCGGGCGGACAAGCTCGCCGCGCAGTACGACTACGACGGGGCGATTGCGCTTGTCAGGGAGTATGCGGGCTACGAGGGGGAGCCGCAGCTGACCGAGGCCGTCTCCCGGTATGAGGCGGTAAAGGCGACCCTCGTCCCGGCGGACATCTCCGAGATCCCGCACGTCTTTTTCCACAGTCTCATCAACGACCCCGCGAAGGTGTTCGACGGGGACTACAAGCAGGACGACTACAACCAGGTGATGACCACGGTGGGGGAATTCAATAAGATCATGCAGCAGATGTACGACAGGGGCTATGTGCTCGTCTCGGTGCACGATATGGCGCAGCTGGGCAAAGGGGAGGACGGCGGCGATAAGATGACCGCGGGAAAGATCATGCTCCCGCCGGGGAAAAAGCCGTTTGTCCTCTCGCAGGACGATCTCAGCTACTACGAGTACATGATGGACGACGGCTATCCGAACCGGCTTGTCATAGACGAGGAGGGCCGGGTGGTAAACGAGATCGACAGGCCGGACGGCACAGTGGAGCGCGGCGCATTTGACGTGGTGCCGCTGCTCGACGCCTTTGTGGAGGAACACCCCGACTTCTCCTACCGAGGACGTAAGGGGATCATCGCCCTGACCGGCTACAACGGCATCCTCGGGTACCGCACGAGCGACCGGGTCTACGGCCCGGGCGGTACCGGCGACTGGGAGAATGCGAATCTCGAGGCGGACAAGGCGAAAGCGAAGGCGGTGGCAGACGCAATGCGTGCAAACGGCTGGGAGTTTGCCAGTCACAGCTGGGGCCACATCAACTACGGCTCCGCGAAGGACGAGGGCTTCAGGCGGGACGCCGATCTCTGGCTCAAGGAGGTCAGCCCGCTGATCGGTGAGACGGACGTCATCATCTTTCCGTTCGGCAGCGACGTCGGCGACTGGCACCCCTATACCGGCGAGCGCTATCAGTACTTGAAAGACCA
>CAJFTX010000018.1 GCA_904420075.1 uncultured Clostridia bacterium
TGACCACCGAGCCGAAATTTATCCCGAATGAGGCGGTGGAGATCTCTTTCGGAGAGAACACCCATTTTAAAGTGCGGCTGATTGACTGCGTGGGCTATATTGTACCAAGCGCGCTCGGTTACATCGAAGAGAATATGCCCCGTATGGTGCAGACTCCCTGGTTCCAGGAACCGATCCCCTTTAACAGCGCAGCGGAGATTGGAACCAAAAAAGTGATCACCGAACACTCTACCATCGGCCTTGTCGTCACCGCCGACGGCTCATTCGGCGACATTCCGCGCGAAGACTATCTGGACGCGGAAGAGCGGGTGGTAAACGAGCTCAAAGCGATCAACAAGCCCTTTGTTTTAATCCTGAATACCGCCCATCCCGAGGCGGAGGAGACCGGCGCGCTCGTCTCCGAGCTCTCGGCAAACTACGATGTGCCGGTCGTCGCGGTCGACTGCAGCAAGCTCGACGAGCAGGACATCCGGAGAATCATGGAGAATATCCTCTTTGAGTTTCCAATCCGCGAAATCAACGTCCGTATTCCCGGTTGGATCGACCGGCTGGAGGACGGACACTGGCTCAAAAATTCCTTCTACGACTCAATCATCGGAGCGGCGAAAGATATCCGTAAGCTCTCTGAGATCTCTCAGGCGGCCTCCCAGATCAACGAGAACGAATATATCTCACTCGCCTCGCTCTCCAATATCGATCTCGGCTGCGGTGTTGCGATTATTGATATCCGTCCCCTGGAAGGACTCTTCTACCGGGTGCTCGGCGAGGAGACCGGTCTCGACATCCACGACGAGGAGAATCTCATCACGATCATGAGCGAACTCTGCGAGAAGCAGCGGAAGTTCGACCGGATATCCGCCGCGCTTGACGAGGTCAACGAGAAAGGTTACGGCATCGTTACTCCGTCGATCGATGAACTGCATCTCGAGGAACCGGAGATTGTGAAACAGGGCGGCCGGTTTGGCGTCAAGCTCAAGGCGAGCGCTCCCTCCATCCATATGATCCGCGCCGATATTGAAACCGAGGTCTCGCCGATCGTCGGCTCCGAAAAACAATCGGAAGATCTGGTGCGGTATCTGCTCGACGAATTCGAGGAAAATCCGAAAAGCATCTGGGAGTCCAATATCTTCGGCAAGTCGCTCCACGAACTTGTAAACGAGGGGCTGCACAGTAAGCTCTCACACATGCCGGACGATGCGCGCAACAAGCTCCAGGATACGCTGCAGCGGATCATCAATGACGGCAGCGGCGGGCTGATCTGCATTATCCTATAGGAGAGGGAGGGCACAGAGTTTGGACAGAGACGAGATCCGACAGATGTACCACCAGCCGACAACCAGGCGTCCGGAGCGAGAGCGCAAAAAATCCAGTTTTTTCTCCGTGCTCGGCTCGCAGTTTATTCTCTGTGCCTCGGTTGTTCTGCTCGCATTTTTCATCAAAAACTTCACGCCGGAAGCGGTTCCCACAATCGCCGGAACTGTGGACCAGGTGATGGGGGAGGACACCGGCTTTGAAGCACTTGGAAAAGAGCTAAATGATAAGCTCCGCAGCCTGCCCGTTTTCGGCGGGCAGGTCAAGGAGGAACAATCCACACCGGAGGAGGAATCCCCGCCCGCGCCGGAGCATGCGCCCGGCGCGGGACAGGAAATTCCAAACGATCAACCTCCTGCCACTCCGGCCCCGGCAGATACGGATGAAGTCGTCAATATCAAAGATGCAAAGATAATACCCGAAGATTCTTCGGGTATTTCTCTTATTGGCAGCACCAGTGCCGGAGTCACTCAGGTAGTCAATATGTCCTATACTTCGGAGAACTATTTTCAAAAATACGGCGACCTCTTTCTCTCCCACACGACAGGGGAGGACACGCTCACCGCCCAGCTTCTCGCGGAACGTCAGGCGGAGGAGGCCGCACGGATAGCCGCCGAACAGCACGCCGCCGAGCAGGAGGCGCTCAAGGCCGCCGCAAAGGAACGCGAACTCACCGCTGAAGAGCTCGCAGCTCTTGACTACCCTGAAAAAGCCATCCGGGAACATGTCGATCTCGGCATGACGATGACCACTCCGATCTCCGGCCGGATCACCGACGACTTCGGCTGGCGCAATCACCCGACGGCGGGGGACGTCCGGTTCCACTACGGGCAGGACATCGCCGCCCCTCGTGGCACGGAAATCCGCTGCGCTTTCTCCGGCGTCGTCGAGGAGGTGGGAAATAACCGCTCCTACGGAAACTATCTCTATGTGCGCTATAATGAAAATCTCGTCGTGTTCTACGGTCACTGCGACAGCGTACTCGTTGCGCGCGGGGATCAGGTCTCCGAGGGACAGACGGTAGCGCTCGTAGGGAGCACCGGTATCTCAACCGGAAACCATCTGCATGTCGAGCTAAAATATCAGGGGAAAAATCTAAACCCCAACTTCTATTTTCACCCCGAAGGATGATACGCATTTATGATCTTTTTTCAAATTAAAAAGCTACACATCAGTCCGGTCTTTCTCAGCGTAGTCGCCTTCTTCTTTATCGTGGATACCTCCTTTTATACGCTGCTCTTGCTGCTCTGCGCCTTCGCTCACGAGCTCGGCCACTACCTCACCGGCCGAGCGCTTGGCGCGGAGGTAGAGGGGGTCTGGTTCCGCCCGTTCGGCATCAATATCGTATTGCGTGAGAGCACCCGTATCAGCTATTGGGATGAAATCCGCATCGCCCTCTCGGGGCCGCTTGTCAATCTGCTGCTCGCGGGCGGCGTCTACCTCTGGTGTCTCTTATTCGGCCTGTTCGATGCGGCGGGCTTTCTCATTTTTATCAATCTCGCGCTCGCCGGGATCAATCTTCTGCCGGTCGACTGTCTTGACGGCGGACGCGCAGTGCGCAGTCTCTTACTCTGTCTCTTTTCGATCGAGACGGCAGACCGTCTCTCCCTCTGTCTTTCACTTCTCACATTAATTCCACTTTCGGTCGCATCGGCCGTGCTGGTCTCTCGGAGCGGATATAATCTCTCGCTCGCGGTGATTACATTGTTTCTCCTCTGCCGGATTCTCCTCGGATCATTTCGCAGGATTTCGGTCACAAGCCTTGCAAGATAGTGCCGGATCAGATAAAATAAATCTGTTATTTTATGCTGGAAGGTGCCATTATGGAACAACTGGAAAAGATTTTACAGCGAGTGCAGAAACCCGCTCGCTATATTGGCGGAGAACAGAACAGCATCGTAAAAGAGAAGCGTCCGGATCTCGTGCGCTTTGCTTTCTGCTTTCCGGATAACTACGAGGTCGGTATGTCAAACCTCGGGATGAAAATTCTCTACTATGTGATGAACCAGAGCAACCACATCTGGTGCGAGCGGGTTTTCGCTCCCTGGGACGATATGGAAGCCGAGATGCGCCGCGAGGGAATGCCGCTCTATGCGCTTGAGAGCCACGACCCGATCTCCAGTTTCGACTTTGTCGCATTTACGCTTCAGACCGAGCTATCCTACACCAATATTCTCAATATGCTCGATCTCGCGGGAATTCCGCTGCGCTCATCGGAGCGGAGCGGCAAGGACCCGATCGTCGTGGCCGGTGGAAGCTGCGCCTACAACCCGGAGCCGCTTGCCGACTTTATCGACCTTTTCATCCTGGGAGAGGGGGAGGAGGTCAATATCGAACTGTGTGAGCTCTGGCGCGAGATACGCGACGCCGGCGGGAGCAAACGCGACTTTCTGGAGCGCGCCGTTTCGATCCGCGGCGTCTACGTCCCCGCCTTTTACACGGTGGAGTATGAGCCGGACGGCCGGATCCGCTCCTTTCAGCCGAGTTGTTCTTTCGCGCCGGAGCGGATACAGAAGCGTATCATCTCCGATTTCTCGGCTGTGCCGTTCCCGGACAAGTTTGTCGTCCCATTCTGCGATATCGTTCATGACCGCGCAATGCTCGAGCTGTTCCGCGGATGTATCCGCGGGTGCCGCTTCTGCCAGGCCGGCTTTATCTACCGTCCCATCCGCGCGAAGTCCGCAGAGGTGCTTAACCGGCAGGCAAAGCAGCTGATCGACTCCACCGGATACGATGAGATTTCGATGCTCTCGCTCTCTACGAGCGACTACCGGGAACTCGAGCCGCTCACCGATCAGCTACTCTCCTGGTGTGAGCCAAAAAAAGTCAGTCTCTCGCTCCCGTCTCTGCGAGTGGACAACTTCTCCACCGAGCTGCTAAATCGCGTTCAAAAAGTGCGAAAAGGCGGTCTCACCTTTGCTCCGGAGGCTGGGACTCAGCGGCTGCGCGACGTGATCAACAAAAACGTCACTGAAGAACAGCTGATGCGTACCAGCAAGATCGCATTTGACGGCGGCTGGTCCACCATTAAACTCTATTTTATGATCGGTCTCCCAACTGAGACGGAGGAGGACGTCCTCGGAATCGCCGAACTTGCAGAGAAGATTGCCGAGCTCTCCCGTTCGGTCAAAGGACGGCGGGTCAATATTTCCGTCAGCGTCTCCTCCTTTGTTCCGAAGCCGTTCACTCCCTTCCAGTGGGAGGCACAGGACTCGATGGAGCTGCTCGAAAAAAAGCAGGCGCTGCTCCGCGGCGCAGTCAAAAACCGTCGAATCTCCCTGCACTGGCACGAAAAAAAGGTAAGCTTTCTTGAGGCAGTTTTCGCCCGTGGAGATCGGCGGCTCGGAGAGGTGCTCGAGCGGGCCTACCGGAGCGGGTGTATCTTTGACAACTGGGAGGATCATTTTGATTTCGACCGGTGGATGGCGGCTTTCGACGCCTGTGGTGTCGATCCCAAATTTTACGCCTCGCGCCGCCGAGAGCCGGGGGAAATTCTTCCCTGGTCCTTCATTGATATCGGGGTAAACGAACGGTTTTTTGAGCATGAGCGCGAGCGGGCCTATGCGGGCAAGACGACACAGAGTTGTCGTGAACAGTGTTCCGGCTGCGGAGCAAACCTTCTGAACGGAGGACAGTGCGATGGTTAACTTTAGAATCCGCTACAGTAAGACGGGGCTCATCCGTTTTACCTCGCATCTCGACACGATGCGTATCTTCTCCCGTGCTTTTTACCGCAGCGGCCTTCCGATCTACTTCACCGAGGGATTTAATCCGCATCCCTATATCACGCTCGGACTTCCGCTCTCATTGGGATTCGAGAGCCTGTGCGACATCTGCGATTTCCGTCTGACCGAGGAGCGCTCCCCGGAGGAGATTCTAGCGAAGCTCCAGCCGGTGCTTCCCGACGGAATTCACCTGATGGAAGCCTATACGGACCCCCAGCCGGTCAAACGGATCTCTGCCGCGCGTTACCGCACGGTTGCGGAGGGAGCGTTTACAGCTGAAACTCTCGAGACCGCGCGCCGCTTCTTTCAACAGGACTCGCTTGTAACCACCAAAAAGAGCAAAAAAGGGGAGAAGGAGCTCGATGTCCGTCCGATGATCAAGGATCTCTCGCTCTCACTTGAAGGAACTTCGCTGGTACTTGACAGCCTGCTCGCCGCAGGCAGTACAGACAATTTAAATCCAGAGCTGCTCTTAAAGCTGCTGCGTGACCATTTCGGTCTTACAGTCGAAGCAGCTCTACATACACGAACCGCTATCCTGACAGATGCGGGCAAACCCATCCGTTAACCGAACCAATAGAAGGAGTCATTGACATGAGAAAAGTGTTATCGCTGCTTGCAGTCACTCTACTGTTCTTCTCATTTTGCGGCTGTTCCGGAAGCGGAGCGGGGGAGCCGCCCGCTCCGAAGGAACCCGTTCGAATCGATGCGGGCAGCTGGCCTCAAAACGAATACACCGAGTCGCTGCCTCAGCCGGCCTCCGGTTTTGTCACAAATGGATGGATCGACGAGACGGGGGGATATTGCTATGTCGAGCTCTCCGGAATGGATCAGGGCGGATTTGACCAATATCTCTCCACGCTGCACGACGCCGGCTTCTCAGATGCGGAAAACGCCTCCACGGAAGGCACGGAAAATCTGTTGCTCTCCAGCGGAACTCTGACACTCAGCATCACCTATACAGACGGTCAGTTTGGAATGTATATCTCAAAAAATGAAAAGAACACGGACGGCATATGATATGCCGTCCGTGTCCGTCGTTTAGCCCTCTTATGGCTACAGGTCTTTGTAAATCCTGTTTCGTTTTGCTCCCACTCGCTCCGTACAAGAGCGTACCGCAGCGGCAAACATCGAAAAAGGGTCTCTAACGTTCAGCACCAAGATATTTTTAAGCCCCATTTTCTAAGAAAATTTGCCACAGAGAAAGCTTTGATTTTCAAAGAAAACGCCGCATTTTCTTCCACTGTTCACTTCTTCTTTACAGGAAAATATACCCAAAACTCGTAGTCACTTGCGTCCTGTGGCTTCGTGGAATAAACTTCCATATCAGCGGAGTCGACAGGCTCATAGTCTGAGGAGGGCAACCATTCGGAGAAAATCATTTTTTCCGCCTTAGACATCGTCTCATAAAAAGGCCCTACAAAGTGGAATATCGCATAAGTATTCGCTGGAAAGTGAAAGAGCTCCAATCCGTCTGGAGCAATTTCTAAATTTGTAGGAATCGCTATAAAATAGTCAAGGCCTTTGCTGTCTCCATTTGTGCAAACACCGACGGCCTCCTCAAATCTTCCGTTGCCATATCGCATGATGTCCATCAGCTTTCCGTTTTCTCGGAGCTCTGTCCAAAATTCAGGGATGCTCTGTTCGCCAGGCGCCGGTTCATTGTGAAACCGTTTTCTGATGCCTACCACATTGAACGCGTCCAACTCTTCGATTCGATAATCCATAGTCAATTCTCCTCCTATTGTTATTTGAAAGGAAAA
>CAJFTX010000019.1 GCA_904420075.1 uncultured Clostridia bacterium
ACCTATAAATCTGAATCCAGCCCGAAATATCACGCGCGGGACGTGGCCAAATTTCGCGCCGCTCAGTCGAATGCGCTGCTGGTGCTCGGCTCCGCTACACCCGACATCGAGACTTACTACAACGCCGCGCGGGGGCGATATCACAAATTTGAGCTCCCCGGCAGGTTCAATCAACAGAGACTCCCATCGATCACTGTCGCCGATCTGCGCGAGGATCTGGAGGAGGGGAGCACCTCTTCCATCGGTGTGACTCTCGCGCGGGAAATCAAAAAAAATCTGCGTGCGGGGGAGCAGACTATCCTCTTTTTGAACCGGCGCGGTCATCACACGCACATGGGCTGCTCCAAATGCGGGCATGTCTGCAAATGTAAAAATTGCAGCGTATCGATGACCTATCACTCAGCCAACCACCGGCTGATGTGCCACTACTGCGGCTATTCGGAGGAGTTCTCCGAGGTCTGTCCGGAGTGCGGCAGCCGGAATGTAAAGTCGCTCGGCTTTGGAACACAGAAGGCGGAGGAGGACCTGCGCGCGCTTTTTCCGGAGGCTCGCATCCTGCGGATGGATACCGACACCACCAGCGGGAAAAATGCCCACGAGCGCCTGCTCTCCGCTTTTCGCTCCGGGAAATACGATATTCTCATCGGCACACAGATGATCGCGAAGGGGTTGGATATCAGTAACGTGACGCTGGTAGGCGTCCTCTTCGCGGACGGGATGCTCTATCTCGACGACTTTCGTTCGCAGGAGCGCACCTACGGCATGCTCACTCAGGTGGCCGGACGCGCGGGCCGCGGAGAAAAGGCGGGACGCGCGATCATTCAGACCTATACTCCAGAGAGCAAGGTAATTCGCAGCGCGCTCCGGTCGGATTACAAGAGTTTCATTGCTGAGGAGCTGGCCTACCGCCGGGCAATGCTTTTTCCGCCCTACTGTTCCCTCTACCGTTTTGGCTGTTCCGCCCTCACAATGGGGGAGGCAATGGCGGCGGCGCAGTTTCTCTCAGACCGCTTGATCGCTCTTTTTCAGGAGGAGAATCTCCAAAATATTATCATGTTTCCCCCCGCGCCCGCACCGATCGAGCGGATGGGCGGAAATTACCGGGCCCGCGTTCTGATCAAATGTATGGACACCCATGCGGTCCGAGATATCTATCGGACGGTATTAGAAGAATTTTATAAAAATAAATCGTTGAAACAGGTGGCAGTCTCAATCGACCGCAACCCTGTCTCAATGCTCTAATAAGGAGGAAATTATGGCAATTCGCACCATTGTAACAGAGGGAGATCCGATCCTCGGGAAAACCTGCCGGGAAGTGACGGCATTTGACGAGCGGCTGCATACCCTGCTCGATGACATGCTTCAGACAATGCGCAAACACGATGGCGTGGGGCTCGCCGCAAATCAGGTGGGCCTGCTTAAGCGTGTGGTTGTAATCGAGGTGGATCATAAAGTCTATGAGTTGATCAATCCCGAGGTGCTTAAAACCTCCGGCGAGCAGACCGGCGCCGAGGGCTGTCTTTCATTTCCCGGGCAATATGGGATTGTCACCCGGCCGAACAAGGTCACTGTCCGTGCGCTTGACCGCAATGGAAAACCCTACAAGGTCACCGGCGAAGGGCTGCTCGCCCGGGCACTGATGCATGAGACCGATCATTTAAACGGTATTGTATTCAAGCGCTACTGTGACCATATCTTAACACCGGAAGAGCTTGAGAATCTGGGGAGATAGCGATGAGAGTATTATTTTTTGGGACGCCGGACATCGCAGTGCCCACCCTTCGGGCGCTCTGTGACAGCGAACATGAGGTCTGTGGTGTCGTGACCCAGCCGGACAAGCGGCAGGGGAGAAAAATGGAGCTTAAATTCCCCGCAGTCAAGGAGTTTGCGCTCTCACGCGAGCTGCCCGTTTATCAGCCGGAGCGGTTGAAGGATGGAGCACTGAATCCCATACTCGAGAAACTGCGCCCCGATCTTCTGGTAGTGATTGCCTACGGGCGTATCCTGCCGGATGATGTTCTGAATTTTGCCCCTTACGGGGCGATCAATCTGCACGCCTCACTGCTGCCGAAGTATCGCGGCGCCGGCCCGATTCAGTGGGCGGTGATCAACGGCGAGCGGGAGACCGGCGTCACCGTTATGCAGATGGACAGCGGGCTCGACACCGGGGATATGCTCTATACCGTCTCGACCCCTATCGGAGAGGAGGAGACCGCCGGAGAACTCTTCGAACGGATGGCTCCGCTCTGCGCCGAGGCTCTCCTCACAGCCCTACCAAAGATTGAGCGGCGTGAGCTCACCCCGAAGAAGCAGGAGGAATCGCTGGCAAGTTACGCTCCGATGCTCTCAAAGGAGATGGCAAAACTTGACTTTTCTGATGCGGAGCGTTGCCACAACCAGATTCGGGGTATGAACCCCTGGCCTGTGGCATACACCTTTTACCGGGGCAAGAAATTGAAAGTGTTTGCGGCGCGCACCGGCTGTACCTCGTCCATAGCGCCCGACCGGCAGGGCTATGCCATAGGTACGCCGGAGGGAATCTCCGTGCGCTGTGGAAAGGGGATTCTTCTGCTCACCGAAGTGCAGCTGGAGGGCGGAAAACGGATGGATGCGAGCGCTTTTCTGATGGGGCATCCCATGGACTGCGCGGAGGAGCTGAGATGAACGCAAACGCCGGACGTGAGCTCGCTGTAAGAGCGGTCGCATCCTTTACGGAGAAGGGAACCTTTCTCTCCGACCGTCTGGAATCCAGATTGGGCGAACTTGCTCCTGTCGACCGCGGACTCTGCACCGAAATCGCATACGGAACGGTGGAGCGCCTCCGCCTGATCGACTACAATCTCGCGCATTTTCTGCACGCCGGACTTGCGCGGTTTGAGCCCATACCGCTCGCCATCCTGCGCACAGCGCTTTATCAGCTCTATTTTCTCGAGCGCGTTCCGGCCTACAGCGTCTGTGACGAGGCGGTAGAGCTCGCGAAGAAGCTCTGTAGCCGTAAAGTTTCTGGCCTTGTCAATGCGGTAGTGCGCCGCGCGGGCAGAGAAAAGCTGCGTCTCTCCGGTAAATTCGCGGTGGACTGTTCGCTTTCCGATTCGCTTGCGGAGCGGCTCTGTGCGCTCTTTGGGGAGAAGGAAGCGAGGGTGATGATGGATGCGGCGCTTCGCCGGCGTCCGCTCACTGTAGTTGTAAATAATATGAAAATTTCGACAGAAGATTACTGCAATCTCCTAAAGCAAAATGGTATAATTCCGACTGTAATAGAGGAGAATCTGCTCGAGCTGCCCAACGCCGGAGCGGTGCCCGGACTCCCGGGATTTTCTGAGGGGCTGTTCCATGTGCAGGATACGGCGAGCTTCCTCGCCTGCGAACTGCTCGAGCTGCGTCCCGGAGAGCGGTGCGGGGATTTCTGTGCCGCACCCGGAGGAAAAAGTTTTACTTCGTTCGGCCGTGCGCAGGGACGGGCAGAGCTCTGGGCATTTGACTTGAGCGAGAAAAAAGTTCGCCTCATCCGCGAGGGGGCCAAGCGGCTCGGCTATCCAATTCATACCTCAGCCCATTCGGCCAAGGAGACGGACCATCCGGTACCCGAACTCGATAAAATCATCTGCGATGTTCCCTGCTCCGGTTTCGGTGTTCTCGGCAAAAAGCCGGAGATCCGCTATAAGGAGCTCGCAGAGGTCGAACGGCTGCCCGAAATTCAGCTTGAAATTCTGGAAAATGTGTCGCGCTATCTGCGGCCGGGCGGCGCGCTGCTCTACTCCACGTGTACCATTCTGCCGGAGGAAAATCGGGCGGTGGTGGACAGATTCCTCTCCGCTCACCCGGAGTTTACGCTTGTACCATGCAGGAAGTATCTTCCTGAACGATTTTGTAAAGAAACGGAAGACCTCACTCTGCTGCCGCAGGACGGCACCGACGGATTCTATATGGCGCGGCTCCGCCGGGTCAAATAATGAGGGGGATACATGACAAAAGTCGATCTCAAATCTATGGACAGGGAGGAGCTGAGCCGGTTCGTGCTCTCACTCTCTCAGCCCAAATTTCGTGCGAAGCAGATCGCGGATTTTTTGCGGCGCGGTGTCTCCTCCTTTGAGGAGATGCATACGCTGCCTGCTGCGCTGCGTAAAATACTTGAAGAGCGCGCTTTTTTAAATCAGTTGACCGTGGAGCGAAAGCTCATCTCCCGGTTGGACGGCACAGTAAAATACCTTTTTCGGCTGATGGATGGGGAGTGCGTTGAGACGGTTCTGATGCGATATCACCACGGTAATACCGTCTGTATCTCCAGTCAGGTCGGATGCCGGATGGGTTGCAGCTTTTGCGCCTCCACCATCGGCGGCAAGGTACGCGATCTCACCCCCTCGGAGATGGAGGAGCAGGTGCGTATGGCCGCTCTCGACACCGGTGAGCGGGTCGATAACATTGTCGTCATGGGGATCGGGGAGCCGTTTGACAACTTTGACAATCTCTTAAAATTTCTTTATAATGTGAACGATCCTGAGCGGCTCGGCATCGGCATGCGGCACATCACCGTCTCAACCTGCGGTGTGATTCCCGGTATCCGACGGCTGATGGAGGAGGAGCTCCAGCTCACGCTCGCCATCTCGCTGCACGCCGCCGACTCGGAGCAGCGCAGCAGGATCATGCCGGTGAATGCACGTTATCCGCTCCCGGAACTGATGGATGTCTGCCGGGAATACCAGCGAAAAACCGGGCGGCGGATGACCTATGAATTCGCACTGATCTCCGGTGTCAACGACGATTCAGAAACGGCAAAAAGGTTGGCCGCTCTTTTAAAAGGGCAGCTCTGCCATGTCAATCTGATCCCGGTCAATCCCGTAAAAGAGCGGGGATTTTCCGTTCCATCCGCCGAGCGAATCGCACAGTTTCAAGCGGTGCTGGAACAGCACCGCATTCCGGCGACAGTGCGCCGGACGCTCGGCGCCGACATCAACGCCTCCTGTGGACAGCTGAGGCGCCAGACCAAACAGAGAGGAGATGAGCTGGCCAAATGAAAGCTTCTGGTGTAACCGATATCGGCAAAGTGCGAGAGGCAAACCAGGACCAATTTGCAATTCTCGAATTTGAAACGGGGGCCGGTCTCGCCGTCGTATGCGACGGTATGGGCGGGCCGGGCGGCGGGCAGATCGCAAGCTCCATCGCGGTGCGCACCATCTGTGACGAACTCAAAAAAACCTATCGTCCGGAGAAGCCGCTTGCGGAGATTCGGGAGCAGATGCGTCATGCGGTCTCCCTCGCCAATGCCGCGATTTTTGATGAAGGGCTTGCCAACCGCAAGCTCATGGGGATGGGAACCACCGTGGTGCTCGCACTTTACCGCGGGCAGCAGGTTTTGATTGGAAATGTCGGCGACAGCCGCGCCTATCTCATCCGGGATGGACAGACCACTCAGATCAGTAAGGACCACTCTATTGTTCAGCAGATGCTGGACAGCGGCAGCATCTCCAGGCGCGAAGCGCGCAACCATCCGCAAAAAAACATTATCACCCGCGCACTCGGCGTGGAGTCAAACTGTGATCTTGATCTCTTCGAAGTAGAGCTTTCGGAATTTGACAGTCTTTTGCTCTGTACAGATGGGCTTTCCAATCTCCTGGACGATCGGGAGCTCGGATTTGAAATCTCAGTTGGCGACAGACAAAAAGCGATTCTGAAAAAGCTTGTCTCAATGGCAAACAGCCGCGGAGGAACGGATAATATCACCGCGGTTCTGCTCTCCAATACGAAGATTTAAGAAAGTGGGAGTTTGGTCTAGATGAAAAATCTTGTCGGGAAAATACTCGAAAACAGATATCGGATTCAGGAGGTCATCGGCGTCGGCGGGATGTCGGTGGTCTATAAAGCTGTGGATCTGAGCGACAATAAGATCGTCGCAGTCAAGGTACTCAAACAGGAGTTTTTTGAAGATGAGCAGTTCCGCCTGCGCTTTATCAACGAGTCAAAGGCGATCGCGATGCTCTCACATAAAAACATCGTCAAAATTTATGATGTAGGGCTCAATGACGACCTCTACTTCATCGTGATGGAATATATCGACGGCATTACTCTAAAACAGTATATCGAGCAGCAGGGACGGCTCTCCTGGAGAGAGGCGGTCTACTTTGTCTCTCAGGTGCTCGAAGCGCTCCGTCACGCCCACCAGAAAGGGATTGTTCACCGCGATATCAAACCGCAGAATATCATGCTGCTCTCGAGCGGCGCCATCTGTGTAACCGATTTCGGAATTGCACGTATCGCCACAAACAATACTCACACCATGGCGGACAAAGCGATCGGCAGCGTACACTATATCAGTCCGGAGCAGGTGAGCGGTGGAAAGACCGATTTTCGCTCCGATCTGTACTCGGTCGGCGTTATTCTCTACGAAATGGTGACCGGGAAGGTGCCGTTCGATGCGGAGAATCCCGTCTCGGTCGCGCTGATGCAGCTGCAGAGCACACCGAAACGTCCGAGCGAGCTCGTGCCTGATATTCCTGACGGGCTCGAGGACATCATTCTCAAAGCAATGGCCAAAAATCCGGACCTGCGTTACCAGTCCGCCTCCGAGATGCTTGCGGATATTGACGAATTCAAGCACAACCCGAGCGCCCGCTTCGAATATAAATACTTCTCGGATGAAAATCCCACCAAGTATATGGACGCTATCAAGACGGAGCGCCGCGCCGCCGAGCCCAAAAAGCAGAAAAAATACGCCGGAGTGATCACCGGTATCCTGGCGGCCGTGGTACTGGTCGGCCTCCTGATCTTCGGTGCTGTTTCGCTCTTTGGCGGAGGAGAAGACGCTCCGGCCGCCCCGGTGGTCGAGGAGGAGGTCGTGGTCGAAAATCTCGTTGGACAGAAGCTTGACCGCACACTTGAGGAGCGTTACCCCGATATCAAGATCGTCGAGGAGCGGCGTGAGCCAAGCGACAAATTCGAAGAGGGATATATCATCTCTCAGAGTCCTGAAGACGGTATACGGATCAAAAAAGGGTCCGAAGTGAAGGTGGTCGTAAGCTCCGGCAAGGGGAAAATCTCGATTCCAGACGTTTCGGGCGAGGACTACAATAAGGCGAAGAGCGAACTCGAGGGAATGGGGCTCACAGTCAAGCGTACCGAGAGCTACCACGATACCGTCGGCGAGGGGAAGGTGATCAGTTCCAACCCGAAGGAGGGAACCGAGGTGGAGGCCGACAGCGTGGTCACGCTGCGGGTAAGCCTTGGCCCGGAAAATACAAAAATCAAAGTGCCGGGTGTAGTCGGCGAACGTGAGAGCGCCGCCCAGAAGACGCTCTCCGACGCGGGACTCGTCGTCACCATTAAGACGGTGGACAGCGATCAGCCGGAGGGGACCGTCGTCGCGCAGAGTATCGACAAGGACACAGAGGTGGAGAAAAACACCTCGATTGAGATTTCAGTGAGCAACGGCAGCAAGATCACCTACGAAAAGGAGCAGAGCTTTATTCTGCCGACCGACAAGGAGAGCTTTGTCGTCACTGTCAAGCTGGACGGAGTTAAGGTGTATGAGGAGATCCACACCGCAGAGGATAAGCTGCTCAAACTGACGTTAAAGGGACGTGGCAGTCAGATCGTCGAGCTCTATATCGACGGAGTGCTTAAGGAGTCCGGCTATATCAATTTCAATGAGTAGCGGTAGAATCTTAAAGGGGATCGGCGGATTCTACTATATCGAGGGCGAGCACGGCCTGGTCGAGTGCCGCGCGCGGGGTTCTTTGCGCAAAAAGGGCTTGAAACCCGCGGTGGGCGACATTGCGCGCTACACCGAGCACTCCCAGGGATACGGCAGCCTGGATGCGATTGAGGAGCGTAAAAACTATCTCATTCGCCCGCCCGTCGCCAATATTGACCGGATGTTTATCGTGATGGCCGCCGCCCGTCCGGAGCCGGTTTTGCTGCTGATCGACAAGATCAGCGCCGTCTGTGTAAAAAATCAGATGGAGCCCTGCGTGATCATCAACAAATGTGATCTCGCGAAGAGTGCCGATCTGCGCGAGATCTATGAGAGCGCCGGCTTTCCCACACTGTCGGTCTCTGCGGAAACAGGGGAGGGGCTCGACCGTATCCCCGCTCTGATTGAGGGAAAGATCTGCGCCTTCTGCGGGAACTCCGGCGTCGGAAAATCGAGCATTGTAAACGCCGTCACGGGGCGCCATCTCTTTGAAACAGGGGAGGTCGGACGCACCGAACGCGGCCGGCACACCACCCGGCATGTGGAGCTTGTTCCCGCCTGCGGCGGCTATATCGCGGACACGCCCGGGTTCAGCGATCTCGATTTTGCGCGCTTTCGCATGCTGGAACAGGAGGAGCTCGATTCCCTGTTTCCCGAGATTGGCGCACACAAAGAGGAGTGCCGCTACACCGGCTGTAACCACATCGGCGTTGACGAATGCGCTGTCTATGAGGCGGTACGCAGCGGTGAGATTCCAAAGAGCCGCTATGAGAGCTACTGCGCAATTTACAGCGAGATCGGCGCCGACAAACCGTATGGAAAACGCTAGCAGAGGAGGCCTGTATGGCACTCAAAACGCTGTTTCGAAACCGGGTACGGAGCTATCTGTTCATCTGCCTGCTCGGGCTGCTCGCCGGAGGGCTCGTCGCAGGCTTCAGCCGGTTTCCATTTGACACGCTATGGAGCTTCTCCTCTTTCAGCTCGGCCACAATCGGCTTTTGGATGTTTACCACCTCCCTGATCGTAGTGACAAGCGAGAGTCCGCGCACGGCGGGCATCAACGCGGGGATCTATGTGGGAGTCATGTTTATTGTGACGGACCTCCATAAAACGGCGCGGCTCTTCCAAGCCGGCTACGCCTTTTCTGATGAGCTGTCCGTCCGGGTCTTAAGCACGCTGTTCTACGGCGCTGTTCCCGCTGTGCTCTGCGGCGCATTGGGTGCGATTTTATGGAACGGGCGAAAAGGGAGCTGGTATGGCAGAACGCTGCTCCTCCTGCCTCTGCTGTTCATCGCCGCAGAGGGAATCGGGATGTATTGCCGCGTCTTGAAAGAGGGACGGATGCTGTTTCAAGCGCTGCTCGACACAGCGTGCGCTGCGCTCTATTTTCTCGCTGTGAGACGCTCTCTGTTTCAGCGGAACAGCAAAAATCAGTAGCCGCATCTCCCGATTTACAGATCTAAAAACCATCCTTCTTCGACGTTTGCCCGCTGTCTCTGAAGAAAAAAGAATCGAATTTCACAGAAAAGAGCCTCCTTGCGTATACTGTACTATCGCGAGGAGGTCTTTCTATGAAATGCAAAAACAGCTGTGCCGGGCTCTCTGTGGTCTTTCTGGGCTCAGGGATATTGCTCGCGTCGTTTTTCTCCCCCTGGTGCGTCATCGCCGTTGAGTCCGCGATTATCGTGGGAGTCGGCGTCATCTTTCTTACCAAGCGATAAAGAGGAGGGCAATCTATGAAAATCTATACCGTCAAGCCGCCAAAACTCCTGTCACGCGTGTTGAAGCTGTTCTGCCGCAAATAGAAAAGGGCCACGCATGTGGCCTTTTTCTATTTTTCGAGGTAGCTGAATAGATTGAAAAGAGCCGCGAAAGGGGGCATATACTGTGCGTCGAAAAAGAAAAAGAGGCCGATTCATCCGGCTGTTGACCGGACTTGTTTTATTCACAGCTCTCGGATTTCTACTCGTCTCCCTCTTCTCACGATTTGTTATCCGGCCGGTACTGCTCACCGCCGGGCTCTCCGAGGCAAAAGAGATTGCCACCATTGCAATCAGCGACGCGGTCAACGGTGTCTCCGCCTCTTCCGATATCGACTACAATGAGATTTTACAGCTGAAAACCGATGAGAGCGGTAATCTCAAAGCGATTACCACCGACTCGGGACGGATCAATCAGATTAAAGTGGAGATGACCGAAAAGATCATTGAAAACATGGATGTGGGGCTGCGGGAGCTCAAGCTCCCGCTCGGCAATTTCATCTCTGCGGAGCTCTTCTCCGGCAGAGGGCCGATGCTCTCCTTCCAGATTCTCCCGATCGGCTCGGTGGACACCGAGCTCTCAACCCTCTTCACTCAGAGCGGAATCAATCAGACCAAGCTGCAGATTATATTAAATGTCACCGCAGGCGTCGAAATTCTGATGCCTGTCTCAAGCGTGGAATCCGAGGTCACCACCTCGATCTGCATTGCGGAGGCTGTTATCGTCGGCGATGTGCCAAACTATTACACCCAGATTACCCAGTCCGCAGACGAGGGGAGGGGAATTGCCGAGCTCGCGGCGAACTATGGCGCCGATAAATTTGCCAACGTGGAATAGACGCAAGCTTGCGGTCTATGCTATACTGTATAAATAAGATTTTACCGTAGAGAGGGTTTCTATTTTGGACGTTGAGAAGAGAATCCGGGCGCTCCGGGAGGAGATTCGCTATCACAGCAGGAAATATTATGACGAGAACACCAATGAGATCTCCGATTTTGAATACGATGCGCTGATGCGCGAGCTGAAATCGCTGGAGGCGGAGCACCCCGAGCTTTTTGATCCCGACTCTCCGACCCAGCGCATCGGCGGTACGGTGCAGAGCGGGTTTCAGAAGGTTGTGCACACCGTGCGCATGGAGAGTTTGCAGGACTGCTTCTCCGCAGAGGAGCTGAGGGAGTTTGACGAGCGGGTGCGGGGCAAAGTAGAGCACCCCTCCTACGTCGTCGAACCGAAGATCGACGGACTGTCCGTCTCGCTCGAATACCGGGACGGCGTGTTCGTCCGCGGCTCCACCCGGGGGGACGGTGTCACCGGGGAGGACATCACCGAAAATCTGCGCACCATCGAACAGATTCCAAAGACGCTCTCGCGACCGCTCCCATTTCTCGAGGTGCGGGGCGAGGTCTACATGTCGCGGAGCGTCTTTGAGGAGCTCAACCGGGTGCGCGAGGAGAATGAGCAGCCCCTTTTTGCGAACCCGCGCAACGCGGCGGCGGGTTCGCTGCGCCAGTTGGACAGCGCGATCACCAGAAAGCGCCGCCTCTCCATTTTGATCTTCAATATCCAGCAGATCGAGGGGGAGAGCCTCTCCTCCCACGCGGAGTCGCTCGAACTGCTGCGTGCGCTCGGTTTTCCGGTCAACCGCTATCAGCTCTGCGGTGGGATTGAAGAGGCGCTGGCCGCAGTCGACCGGATCGGCGACGAGCGCGGAGCGTTCGAGTTCGACATTGACGGCGCAGTGCTCAAAGTGGACAATTTTGAAATGCGGGAGCTGCTCGGCAGCACGGCGAAGTTTCCGCGCTGGGCGGCCGCCTTTAAATATCCGCCCGAGGTGAAGGCGACCAAATTGCTCGACGTCACAATAGCCGTCGGACGCACCGGCGTGCTGACACCTACGGCGGTGCTCGAGCCGGTGCGTCTCTCCGGGACAAGCGTCTCCGCGGCAAGCTTACACAATCGCGACTTTATTAAGGAGCGAGATATCCGCATCGGCGACACGGTCTATGTGCGCAAGGCGGGGGAGATTATCCCGGAGGTGCTCTCGGTCGATCTCTCCAGGCGGGATGGATCGGAGCGGGAGTTCCGCTTTCCGGATCACTGTCCCTCCTGCGGCGAGCCGGTGGTGAATGACGAGTCGGAATCCGCTGTCCGCTGTACCAATTCCGCCTGTCCGGCGCAGCTGGTGCGCAGCATTATCCATTTTGTCTCCCGGGACGCGATGGACATCGACGGAATGGGCACTGCGGTGGTCGAGGCGTTTGTGCGTGAGGGGCTGATCCACAACTTCGCCGATCTCTACCGGCTCACGGCGGATCAAATTCAGGCGCTTGAGCGGCAGGGGGAGAAATCGGCTGAGAATCTTGTCGCCGCGATCGCTGCGAGCCGCGATCGCGATCTTTCGCGCCTGATCTATGCGCTCGGCATCCGGCATATCGGGGCCAAAACGGCCCAGCTGCTCGCACTGCACTTCGGGGAGATGGACCGGCTGATCGGCGCGAGCGTCGAGGAGCTGGAGGCGATTCCCGACATCGGCGGAATTATGGCCGAGAGTGTAAAAGAGTACTTTTCACACGCGCAATCTGTTGATATAATAGAACAGTTAAAGACTCTGGGTGTCAATATGCGCAGCACCGAGAAGAGGGAGAGCGACCGCCTCGCGGGCGTGACCTTTGTTCTGACAGGCACACTGCCGACGATGACCCGCGCCGAAGCGAGCGCCCTCATCGAGAAACACGGGGGCAAAGTCACCGGCAGCGTCTCCAAAAAGACCCGCTATCTGCTCGCGGGGGAGGATGCCGGCAGCAAGCTTGCCAAGGCGCAGAAGCTCGGGGTCGAAATCCTGGACGAAAACGCTTTTTTGAAATTGATTGATACGGAGGAAGTATGATTACAAAAAGTGAGATTGAGCATCTCGCGAAGCTCTCACGTCTGTATCTCACGGACGCGGAGCGGGAGACGCTCGCAAAAGAGATGGACGGCATTGTGGACATGGCGGCGCAGCTCCAGCAGCTCGACCTCGACAGCGTGGAGCTGACGCTGGACGGGCGGCGGAACGTGCTGCGGGAGGACGAGATCATCCCCTCCTACTCGCGGGACGAGATTTTAAAAAATGCTCCGGTGCGGGAAGCGGGCTGTTTCTCGGTGCCGAAGACGGTGGAATAGGAGGGGAGCTTAGATGGAACTGTATCGGATGACGGCGGAGGAGCTCTCCGCCCTGCTTGAGAAAAAAGAGCTCAGCGCAGCGGAGCTTACAAAGGCCCAGTTTGAGCGGATTCACGCGGTGGAGCCCGACGTGCAGAGCTACATAACGCTGACCGAGGAGGAGGCGCTTCGGCGCGCCGCCGAGATCGACAGGCGCCGTTCGGAGGGAGAGCAGCTCTCAAAACTCGCGGGAATCCCGATCGGAATCAAGGACAACCTCTGCACCAAGGGAGTGCGCACCACCTGTGCCTCCAAGATGCTCGGGAATTTCGAGCCGGTCTACAGCGCGACCGCCGTCGAGAAATTGGAGGACGCGGGGCTCGTGATGACCGGAAAGCTCAACATGGACGAGTTCGCCATGGGCTCCTCGACCGAAAACTCGGCCTTCCAGAAGACGAAAAATCCGCGCGACCTCACCCGGGTCCCGGGCGGCAGCTCGGGCGGCTCCGCAGCCGCGGTCGCGGCGGGGGAGTGCACCTTTGCGCTCGGCAGTGACACCGGCGGCTCCATCCGGCAGCCGGCGGGCTTCTGCGGGGTGGTCGGCTTCAAGCCGACCTACGGCACCGTTTCGCGGTACGGGCTGGTGGCGTTCGCCTCCTCGCTCGACCAGATCGGCCCGCTCGCGAGAAGCGTCAAGGACGCGGCGCTGCTCTGCGATCTCATCACCGGCAGAGACCCGCGGGACACCACGAGCGTCCCCGGTGACGGGAGCAACTATTACGGCAGCTTAAACCCCGAGATGAAGGGAAAGGTGCTGGGTTTGCCCAAGGAGTTCTTCGGCGAGGGCATCTCGGACGAGGTGAAGAGCGCCGTGCTCGCGGCGGCCAAGGTCTATGAGGGGCTCGGGGCCACGGTCAAGGAGGTCTCGGTCCCGCTGATCGACTATTCGCTGCCGACCTACTATATCCTCTCGTCGGCGGAGGCATCCTCCAATCTCGCGCGGTACGACGGGGTGAAGTACGGCTTCCGCGCCGCGGAGTTCGACGGGCTCGTGGATATGTACAACCGGACCCGCAGCGAGGGCTTCGGCAGCGAGGTCAAGCGGCGGATCATGCTCGGCACCTATGTGCTGAGCTCCGGCTACTATGACGCCTACTACAAGCGGGCGCAGAAGGTGCAGCGGCTGCTGCGTCAGTCGTTCGACGAGGTGTTTGCAGGCTGCGACGCACTCATCACGCCGACCTCTCCGACCACCGCCTTCAAGCTCGGGGAGAAGCTCTCCGACAGCATGCAGATGTATCTCACTGACATCTGCACCGTCTCGATCAACATCGCCGGGCTCCCCGCGATGAGCCTCCCCTGCGGGAGAGACAAAGAGGGGCTGCCGATCGGTTTGCAGCTGATCGGAAACCGGTTCTGCGATCAGACCATCTTCGACGTGGGCGCGGCCTTTGAGGCCGAGTTCGGGCGCCTGGACGTCGCGCTGTAAGGGGGAGATTAGAGATGAATTATATTCCGACAATCGGTCTTGAGGTGCACGCGGAGCTGAGCACTAAGACCAAGATCTACTGCGGCTGCGAGAACAAGTTCGGCGCCGAGGTCAACACAAAGGTCTGTCCCGTCTGCTCTGGCATGCCTGGGACGCTGCCGGTGCTCAACCGGAAGGTGGTCGAGTACTGCTGCAAGATGGGGCTCGCCATCGGCGCGCGGATCAATCAGCTCAGCAAACAGGATCGTAAAAACTACTACTATCCCGACCTGCCGAAAGCCTATCAGATCTCCCAGTTTGACATCCCGCTCTGCGAGGGCGGTTCGGTCCCGATCCTCGTAAACGGGGAGGAGAAGCGGATCGGCGTCACCCGGATTCACATCGAGGAGGACGCGGGCAAGCTGCTCCACGACGACAAGTTTTCGGGTTCGCTCGTGGACTACAACCGCTGCGGCGTCCCGCTCATCGAGATCGTCAGCGAGCCGGATATGCACAGTTCGGAGGAGGCCAAAGAGTACCTGGAGGCGATCAAGCGCCTCTTGCAGTATCTCGACATCTCCGACTGCCGGATGCAGGAGGGCTCAATTCGCTGCGATGTGAACGTCTCGCTCGCGCCTGAGGGCTCGGATGCGCTCGGTACCCGCGCGGAGATGAAAAACGTCAACTCTTTCTCCGGGGCAGTGCGGGCCATCGAATACGAGATCAGACGTCAGACCGAGCTTCTGGAGCGCGGAGAGACGGTGGTGCAGGAGACCCGGCGCTGGGACGATATGGCGGGCCAGTCCTTCTCGATGCGCAGTAAGGAGGATGCCCAGGATTATCGCTACTTCCCCGAGCCGGACCTCGCGGTGATCGAGGTCTCCGACGAGGAGATCGCACGGATTCGCGGAGCTCTTCCCGAGCTGCCGCACGACCGGTTTATGCGATACCGCGCGCTCGGCGAGCTCACCGACTACGAGTGCGGCATGCTGGTCGGAAATCTTGCGATGGCGGAATTTTTCGACCGCTGCACGGCGCTCGAGCGCGTCAAGCCGAAGGCGGTCTGCAACTGGCTGCTGGGCGACATCTCCCGTATTTTAAACGAGCGGGGGAGCGAGCTCTCCGACGCCGCGCTGACGCCGGAAAATCTCTGCGCTATGATCGCTCTGATCGAGAAAGGAACGATCTCAAACACTGCGGCTAAGACGGTGTTAGAGGTCATTTTTGACGAGGACAGGGCGCCGGAGGCAGTGGTGGAGGAAAAGGGGCTCGCGCAGAACAACGACGAGGGCGCGATGCGCACACTTGTCTGCGAAATTCTCGACGCAAACGAGAAGTCGGTCTCCGACTACAAGGGCGGCAAAACCAACGCCCTCGGCTTCCTTGTCGGGCAGTGCATGCGCGCCTCGAAGGGCAAAGGTAATCCCCAGATCATCTCCAAATTGCTCACCGAGGAGCTTTCCAAGCGATAAAAAAGCAAAAAAGGAGCATTCCCTATGGTTAGTAATGGAAAATTAGCGCTCTCCCTGTTCTGCCGGGCCCTCGTCGGAGTGATCTGGTCCCTGATTGTTTTTATTCTGCTCGGAATGTTTATCGAGCACCCAGCAGGCCAGGCGCTGGTCGCTGTGGTTTCAATCTTTTTCTACCTCAGTTTTATCTACTCCGGAGCGTGGAATCAGGGGTTCAAGGACGCAAACTATGTCAAGTTCGGTCACATCGCAGAGAACAAAAACCGCGGCCTGCTCTGCGGGGCGCTCGCGATGATCCCAAATGTGGCGGTAGCGCTTATCTATTATATCGGGCGCTATGCGGTCGGCGGACTCGCTTTTTCCTATATTAATGTCGGTACCCGCATCTATTTCCTTCCATTTTTAGTGCCGTTTGACCTGTGGCTGGAGCAGTTTCCGTTCCTGGTTGCAGTCGCGGCGGTTGCAATGCTCCCTGCGGCGTTTCTCGGCTACCGGCTCGGCTACGCCGACCTCTCGATTTTGGAGCGGCTGATTTACAAAAATATGGGTAAGCGCGGCCAGACGCTCAGCGCCAAGAGGCGTGGAAAACTGAAATAAAGTACCGATTTTTTGCATACAATGACCTCGTATTAAAAGAAAAGCGGTGATTGTATGTTCGGTATTTTTAGAAAACGGGTTGTAGTGACGCTCGCGGCCGCTGTCGTACTGGGTGGAATTGGGTTCTCCTTCTGGAACAGCGCGAAGGAGGTAAACGCCTCGATTGACGCCTATGCGGAACAAAAGCCGAAGGTGCTTCTCGACGCCGGACACGGCGGTTTTGACGGCGGCGCGGTCTCAGGCGACGTGATGGAAAAGGATCTCAACCTCGCCATCTCAAAAAAGATCGCGCAGCAGCTCCGGGAGCGCGGCATCACTGTTGTCGAGTCACGCGATGAGGACGTGGATCTCGCGGAGGACAGCTCCGGCGGCAGCCAGAAAAAGCGCGACATGCAAAACCGCGCCAAACTGATCGCCGAAAATCCTGACGCCATCTTTCTCAGCATCCATATGAACAAATTCAGCGACTCGCGCTGCAAGGGTGCGCAGGTATTTTATGGACGCAAAAACGAGGAGAGTAAACGTCTGGCCGAACTTCTGCAGACAGGGATTGTCTCTGAGCTGCAGCCGGAGAATCACCGGCTCGCAAAGCAGGCAGAGAGCAGTATCTATCTGCTCAAGCAGGCGACGATTCCCGCTGTCATCGTGGAGTGCGGCTTTTTATCCAACGCCGAGGATTTAAAAAATTTACAGAGCGAAACCTATCAGAGCGAACTCGCCTCGGTGATTGCGGACTGTATCGAGCAGTTCTATCGGACGGGGGAGGGAAAAGAGACCGTATGAAAAATAAAACCTTTTATGTCTGCGCCGCCTGCGGGCACAAGTCCATCCGCTGGTACGGCAAGTGCCCCTCCTGCGGCGAATGGAATACCTTAGAGGAGGAGCAGGAGGCCCCGGCTCCTGCCGGGCGCGCCCCTATTTCCGCAGCCAAGGCCGCCGAGGTCATTCCGATCGGCGCACTTGATCTCTCGGAGGAAATCCGTTATCACACCGGAATGGAGGAGCTCGACCGGGTATTTGGCGGAGGCGCCGTCAAGGGCTCTGTCATTCTGCTCGGCGGAGACCCCGGTATCGGAAAGTCCACCATTTTACTTCAGATCTGTCAGTTTTTAGGGCGCTCCTGCAAGGTGCTCTATATCTCCGGAGAGGAGTCAAAAAGTCAAATCAAACTGCGGGCGCAGCGGCTGGAGGTCGACTCGGAAAATCTCTTTGTGCTCGCAGAGACGCGGCTGGAGACGATGCTTGCGACCATCGACGCGGAGAAACCTGACATCGTCATCATCGACTCCATTCAGACGGTGCACAGCGAGGAGCTCTCCTCCATTCCGGGCAGTTCCGCCCAGATCCGCGAGTGCGCCAACCGGATTATCAGCGTGGCAAAGACGCAGAACATCACCACTTTCCTTGTCGGACATGTCACCAAGGAGGGCGCTCTCGCCGGGCCGAAAATTCTCGAGCACATGGTGGACACCGTGCTCTATTTTGAGGGGGAGAAAAATCTCAACTACCGGCTTTTACGCTCGGTGAAGAACCGTTTCGGCTCCACCAATGAGATCGGGCTCTTTGAGATGGGAGACAAGGGACTCACCGAAGTGGAGAATCCCTCCAAAATGCTGCTCTCCGGCAAGCCGAAACATGTCTCCGGCACCTGCGCCATCTGTGTGATGGAGGGGACGCGCCCCATCTTTGCCGAAGTACAGGCCCTGGTGGCGAAGTCGATCTACGGAATGCCGCGCCGAACGGCGAGCGGTATCGACTTCAACCGGCTGCAGATGCTGCTCGCGGTACTCGAAAAACGGCTGATGATGAATCTCTCAGAGAGCGACACCTTTGTCAATGTCGTCGGCGGATTGCGGCTCACCGAGCCCTCGAGCGACGTTGCGGTGATTATCGCCATCGCTTCCAGCTACCGGGACAAGCCGGTGGACGACAAGTTGGTCGCGATCGGTGAGGTGGGACTTGCGGGGGAGCTGCGTTCGGTCAGCGGGATGGGTTTTCGTATCTCAGAGGCAGTCCGTCTCGGCTTTGAGCGGATCATCATCCCGTATCACAGCGAACTCAAGGTGAAGTACAACGGAGTGACAATCTATCCTGTTAGAAATATCGGCGAGGCGATTCAGATCGCTTTTTCCGGCGAAGAGAGGAGAGGCGGGGCGTAGAGTTCCGCCTCTCTTTAGTTTCTCCTCCTTTTCGCGCTTTTCAGCAGCAGCTCGGCGGGAAGGGAGGAACATATCCGCCGGCAGAGATGCGCGTGAGGCCGATTTTTGGGAGCCTTTGCAGTGTCGACGCTGCAAAGGGTATAGATACCATAGAATGCAGTACCTCCGTGAATAAACCCCTTCCTTCCCCTGTTGTCTCTATATCGTTTCCGCCCTTGGCTGCGCAAGGCGTTGGCGAGATCCGGGAAGCCGCTATAGAATCGAATTGGGCGAAATAAAAAAGGGGCGATTTCAAGCTGAAGCCTCCTATTTACGCCTTCCGCTTTCAGATCGCCGGATTTTAGGCTCAAGCGGATCGAACCTTTGCGAGGCTGACCGGGCGGCGAAATCTGTCCGGGGATCAAAGAACATTGTTTGAGAGGGCGGCGGGAATGCCGGTACTATATAAGCCGGAGTGAACATTATCGAGCATGCCAAGATTGCCGCGCCTACGGAGCAGATGCAAATCGGGGACCCGGCTCTCAGATTCAACCGCGTAGTCTACTCTGTCGGCCTCTCCGGCCGTCCGGTTTCCCCGAAATATTGATAGGCGACGTGTCGCTCGTCCGGCGCTTATAAAGCTCCGCTGTTTCTGATCTCCTGGGAAGTCTCCGTATACCGCCCTCCCTCCTCTACCGATTTGCAAAAATTGGAGCAGGCCGGACCTCAGCTCTGGAGAGCTGATTCTATTTCAATGCGCCGGTTACTAAAATTCAAGCTTTTTTCATATACTGCTCTCTAGAGGAGGGAGTATTTTGAAAAAAGCGATTTTCGGAATTTTTTTGATTTTTTTGCTCAGCTTCGGCGCGGGGGCCGTCCCCTCTGTCTCAGCGCGGAGTGCCATTCTCATCGAGGCGAATACCGGCCAGGTGCTCTTTGAAAAGAACGCGGACGAAGAGCTTCCGATGGCGAGCGTCACCAAAATGATGACTGCGCTGCTTGTCCTAGAGCGCGTCCCCGATCTCTCGGAGCTTGTAACCGTGTCGGAGAGCGCCGTGCGGACCGAGGGCAGCGCGCTCTATCTCAAACCGGGAGAGCAGCTCAGCGTCTCCGATCTGCTCTACGGACTGATGCTCGAGTCGGGCAACGACGCGGCCAATCTGCTCGCCGAATACGTCGCGGGGGACAACGAGAGCTTCGCCGCACTGATGATCGAGCGTGCGCGCGCGCTTGGAGCAACGCATACCGTCTTTCAAAACCCGAGCGGACTCCCTGCGGACGGCCACTACTCCACCGCGCGAGATCTCGCGCTGATCGCCAAAGCCGCGCTTCAAAACGAGACCTTCCGTCAGATCGTCTCCACCGAGCGGGCGACAATTGAGGCGACCGATCAGTACGGCGTCCGCTATCTCAAAAATCATAACAAACTGCTCAATCTCTACGACGGGGCAATTGGGGTTAAAACGGGATTCACCAAAAAGGCGGGCCGGTGTCTTGTCTCTGCAGCGGAGCGGAACGGCATCCGCCTGATCGCAGTCACGCTCAACGCAGGGGACGACTGGAACGACCATATAAAACTGTTCGATTTCGGTTTTCCCCGGGTGACAGGGGTAGGGGAGGCGATTCCCATCCCGAAGAGCATTCCGCTCGTCGGCGGTACGGAGTCCACAGCGCCGCTGCAGTGCGATCTCTCACGCGCGGTTATTGTGGATGGAGAGATGAAATTCAGCGTTGAACTGCCGCGCTTTCTCTACGCCGGTGGACAGACGGGAACGCAGGTCGGAGTCGTACACATTGAGACCGGAGGTGCAACCCAGCAATTTCCCATCACGCTTGCGGCGGACACCCCGATCAAGGTTGTAAAGAAGTCGTTCTTTGAGAAACTGTTTGAATTTTTCCAAAAATAACGGTAGAATAAGAAAAAAAGAGAATGGAATAGAAATTATGGCAGAAAAGCTGAGATTACAAAAATTTATGGCGGATTGCGGCATCTGTTCCCGTCGAAAGGCGGAGGAGCTGATCGCGCAGGGACGTGTGTTTGTGAATGGGCGCACCGCAACAATCGGCGAGAAAGTTGACCCTGAGCGGGACCGGGTGGAGTATGGCGGACGCGAGATTCGCCTCTCAAATGAAGAGAAGGTCTATCTCATGCTCAACAAACCCCGCGGCTTTGTCACCACGCTGGAGGACGAGATGGGGCGCAAGTGCATTACGACGCTGCTCGACGGTCTTGATACGCGGGTGGTTCCGGTCGGCCGCCTTGACCGCAACTCCGAGGGACTACTGCTGCTCACCAACGACGGCGAACTGGTCTATACGCTGACCCATCCGAAGCACAACGTCTCAAAATTTTATCTTGTCACCATCCTCGGTACGGTGAGCGACGAGGCGGTCGAGCGGCTCAACGGTCCGCTGGAGATCGACGGCTACACCACCGACAGCTCCACCGTTTCGGTGCTCTCCCGGGAGCCGGGACGGGTGGTGCTGCGCTTTGAGCTGCGCGAGGGACGCAACCGGCAGATCCGTAAGATGTGCGAGGCGGTCGGACTTGAGGTTGGGCGCCTGAAACGCTACGCCGTCGGGCGTTTGAAGCTCTCCGAGCTGAAAGCGGGAAAGTGGCGCTATCTGACCGAAGCGGAAGTGAGGTATCTCAAAAGTCTATGATTACGCTGAAGTTGGAGGGACTCCGCTGTCTGTTGCAGGACGGTGAGACCCTCTGTGCGGAGATGGCCTTTGCGTTTGACGGGGAACAGGTAACGCTCTCCTCTCCGGAGCTGTACTGCGAAATTCCGGGACTCGACTCCACAGACGCGCTGCGGCGAGCCATTCTGAGCGCCGCGCTGGAGCGCGGAATTTCCAGGGCAATCGACACAGACGGCTCGGAGCTCGATCTCCCTCATTTCTTCGAAGCCAAACAGTGCGGCCGGTAGACGCCGGCCTTCTCTTTTTGCAAGCTTTTCTGTTTTCACTTGCGTTTTTCTCCAAAACTGATACAATAAAGACATACAGGTTGCGGAGGGAAAAAGACGTGAAACGTGATTTATTTGACCGGCTGGAAGCTTTAAAGCCCAAGTTTTCCAAGGGACAGCGGCTCATCTCTGCCTATATTCTGGACCACTACGACCGCGCCATCTATATGACGGCCGCAAAGCTCGGTTCCACCGTCGGCGTGAGCGAATCAACCGTGGTACGCTTTGCGGTGGAACTCGGCTACGACGGATATCCGGAGTTTCAGCACGCACTTCAGGAGTACGTCAAAACCAAATTGACCTCCATCCAGCGCATGGAGGTCAGCGGAAACCGGATCGGCGGGGAGGACATCCTGCAGAATGTCCTGTCGGCGGATATTGACACGCTCCGTCAGACTCGGGAGAACATGAGCCGCGCGGATTTCGACCATGCGGTACAGCTGCTCTCCGAGGCGCGGACGATCTACATTCTCGGGGTGCGTAGTTCCGCGGGACTCGCAAGCTTTCTCGGCTTCTATTTTAATCTGGTGCTCGACAATGTGCGCCTGATCCAAACCACTTCCGCAAGCGAGATGTTTGAGCAGATGCTGCGCGTGGGCGAGGGGGATGTGGTGATCGGAATCAGTTTTCCGCGCTATTCCAAGCGTACCGTCAAAGCGATGGAATATGCGCATCGCAGAGGCGCTTCGCTGATCGCGCTCACCGACAGCGAACAGTCTCCGCTCGCAACCTACGCGGACGCAAAGCTGATCGCGCGCAGCGATATGGTCTCCTTTGTCGACTCACTGGTCGCTCCGCTGAGCATTATCAACGCACTGATCGCCGCTGTGGCGAGTAAACGCCGCGCCGATCTCTCCAATATCTTTTCCCAGCTCGAATCCATCTGGGAGGAGTACGAGGTGTATGAAAATCTTGGATAGGTTTGACGTAATTGTGGTCGGTGGCGGCGCCGCCGGTATGATGGCCGCGATCAGTGCGGCGGAGTACGGCGCATCCTGTGCGCTCGTCGAAAAGAACGGACGTCTCGGGAAAAAGTTGCTGATCACAGGGAAGGGGCGCTGCAACCTGACCAACAACTGTGACCGGGATACGCTCATTACAAACGTCTGCCGAAACCCCCGCTTTCTCTACAGTGCATTCTCGGGATTTGACAGCGCAGACACTATGGCTTTCTTTGAACGGCACGGCGTTCCGCTCAAAACGGAGCGGGGCAATCGCGTCTTTCCGCAGTCGGACCGCTCTCGGGATGTTCTCACAGCGCTCGAGCGGGCACTGCGAGAAACCGGCGTCACTGTAATCACGGGAACAGTTTCCGCCGTCTGCATCGCGGATGGGGCTGTCTCGGGAGTGCGGCTGCGCGGCGGCGGTGAGCTGCACGCACACAAGGTGATTCTGGCGACAGGTGGAGTCTCCTATCCCGCGACCGGCAGCACCGGAGACGGCTATCGCTTCGCGGAGGTTTTCGGTCACCACATCGTTCCACCGCGTCCGGCCCTGGTCCCGGTGGAGTGCCCCGGCTGCACGGAGCTGATGGGGCTCTCACTGCGCAACACCGGGCTGCGGCTGCTGCGGGACGGGGCGGAAGTCTATCGTGACATGGGGGAGCTGCTCTTCACCCATTTCGGCCTCTCCGGACCGATGATTCTCTCCGCCACCTCCCATATGGGGGCTCCGGGGAGTTATCTCTTCGAACTCGACTTAAAACCGGCGCTCGACCAGAAGCAGCTCGACGCGCGCGTGCTGCGCGATTTTTCCGAGATGCCCAACCGGCAGTTTAAGAACTCACTTCAGAAACTGCTTCCCGCAAAGCTGATTCCCGAAGTCGTGCGGCGGTCCGGTATTGATCCGGACAAGGCGGTGAACGCTGTGACAAGGGAGGAACGTGCAGCGCTCGTCTCCGTCCTCAAAAAGCTCACCTTCTCTTTTGAGCGGTTCCGGCCGATTGCGGAGGCAATCGTCACCTCCGGCGGAGTGGATGTGCGCGAGGTGAGCGCGAAGACAATGGAGTCCAAACTCATCTCCGGGCTCTACTTCGCCGGCGAACTATTAGATGTGGACGCCTACACAGGGGGATTCAACCTGCAGATCGCGTTTTCAACCGGCGTACTCGCCGGACACAGCGCGGCGATGGCATAGGAGGACTCGATGGATATTGGAAGCAAGCAGGTCGCAGCGGCGGCCATCAAGATGGCATTGACCGCCGACCGCGAGGAGGAACACCGGATGCGCCAGCTGCTCGCTGAGGAGGGGTTTCGCACCGCCGCAGTGGACTTCGGCGGCGACTTTATCACCTCGATCAAAAAGGTGATCGAACGGGCGATGGTGGCCGCCACCCGCGAGGGGGTGATCTCTGAGCGCCATCTGGAACAGGGGGCGCTCGCGGGCGCCGCGCGCGAGGCGGTCGCACAGATTATGAATAAGGCGGTCGGCATGAGTGTCGGTGGAAAAATCGGCATCGCCCGCCACAGCGATCATGTGGCGGTCGCAATCTTCTTCGGAATCGGGATGCTCCATCTCAATGAGGTCTCGATCGGGCTCGGGCACCGGGCAATCTAGAAAAAGGCAGGGAGACTATGGGACAGATCAACATCGCGCTGGACGGGCCGTCCGGCGCCGGAAAAAGCACCATTGCGAAAGCGCTCGCGCGGGAGCTCTCGCTTGTCTATATCGACACCGGCGCGCTCT
Source organism: uncultured Clostridia bacterium (assembly GCA_904420075.1). GTDB lineage: Bacteria > Bacillota > Clostridia > Oscillospirales > Feifaniaceae > CAJFTX01. The sequence goes on from CAJFTX010000019.1 coordinate 23,916, forward strand.
ATCGTTCGATCGGGCTCTACCTGACAGAACAGGGGATCGATCCGGCGGACCGCGCTCGCACGGCGAAAGCGCTGCCCGGCATCTCGCTGGACTTTCGCCATATCGGAGGGGTTCAACACGTCTTTTTAAATGGGCGCGACGTCTCGGAGGATATCCGGCGGCACGAGATTTCAAAGGCCGCCTCCGACTGCTCTGCGCATCCGGAGGTGCGCGCTTTTCTGCTCGAACTCCAGCGTGAAATCGCGCGCCGCGAGAATGTCATCATGGACGGGCGGGACATCGGCACGGTCGTGCTGCCGGAGGCCAATCTCAAAATCTTTCTCACCGCCTCCGCGGAGGATCGCGCCCGGCGGCGGTATGAGGAGCTGAGAGCAAAGGGGGAGGAAATCGACTTTGCGACAGTACTCTCAGATATCGAAAAGCGGGACTACAACGACTCGCACCGCGCGGCTGCTCCGCTGCGTCCGGCGCCGGATGCAGTTCTTGTCGATACGACAGGTAACAGCTTTGAGCAGTCCTGCGCACTTCTCAAAAAGATGATAAAGGAGCGATTGAGCGATGTTTTATGAGGGGTGGAAGGCTTTCGGCGTCTTCATCTGTAGCATTCTTTTCCCGACCAGGCGCACTTTTGAAGCGCCTATTCCGGAGAAGGGGCCGCTCATCCTCTGCGGTAAGCACATCTCAAATGCAGACGGTCCGCTTTCGTTGCTTTTCTTCCCGCGGAAGGTAAATTTCATGGCGAAGGTGGAGCTCTTCAAAATCCCGGTGGTCGGCCCGTTCATCCGCAAGATGGGCGCATTTCCCGTAGTGCGCGGGAAAAACGATGTGGGGGCTGTGAAAACCGCACTTCAGATTTTAAAGTCGGACGGCGTACTCGGGATCTTTCCAGAGGGAACCTGTGTGAAGAACAACGACCGCGGTCCCGTGAAGCCCGGCGCGTTCAATCTTGCGCTCAAGACCAAGGCCACCATCGTCCCCTTTGGTATTTACACCAAGAACTGGAGACGGCACTTTTTCAAGCCCTCACGGATGAGTTTCGGCAAGCCGATGACCTATGACGAGCTGTTTGGCGACGGAGGTAAGGAGAAGCTCAAAGAGGTGGAACAGATCGTCATGACGAAAATCTACGACCTCTCGGAGAAAGACTATGAATGTCCTCGTCGCTAAAACCGCCGGCTTCTGCTTCGGCGTGAACCGGGCAGTCTGCCGTGCCTTTGAGGAGGCGGAGCGCGGCGTAGAAACGGGACAGCTCTATACGCTGGGCCCACTTATCCACAATCCGAGTATCGTCGATGCGCTGCGCTCGCGCGGCGTCGGAATGATTGCGTCGCCGCTCGAAGCGAGGTCGGGAGACACTGTCATCATCCGGGCGCACGGCGTCCCCGCCAGCTGCTGCGAGGAGCTGAGACAGCGCGGCGTGCGGATTGTAGACGCCACCTGTCCCTATGTCGCAAAGATTCATCGGATTGTGCGCGCCGCCTCGGATGCGGGGAAGACCGTGTTGATCTTCGGTCACCGGGACCATCCGGAGGTGCTTGGAATCCAGGGGCACTGCAACAGGTCGTTCACTTTTACTACAAAAGAGGAACTCAACGAGCTCACAGAGCGGGAAAACCTTGTAAATTCGCCGGTTGTGCTGGTCTCCCAGACCACAATGAATGCAGATCAATGGCAAAAATCTTGTGAATATGCAAAAAATCTCTATACAAAAATAGATATTTCTGATACAATATGTAAAGCGACTGATGAAAGGCAGCAGGAGGCGGCAGAGCTCTCGGCGCGCTGCGAGGCAATGATTGTCATCGGAGGGCGGAGCAGCTCCAACACGCGGCGTCTCTTTGAGGTATGCCAGATCCGCTGCAAGCGGGTTTTTCTCATCGAGTCCGCGGACGAGCTTGTCCTTTCGGACTTCTCGGACTGCACCACTGTTGGGGTAACCGCAGGCGCTTCAACACCGGAGTATATTATTCAAGCAGTCTGCGAAAAATTTTCTTGAGGTGAAGTAAACTGTGATGATTAACGATGAAATGAATTTTGAGCAAGCACTTGATGCAACTTTTAAAACTTTAAATACAGGGGACCGGGTGACCGGTGTTGTTGTAAAGATCAACCCGAATGAGGTTCAGGTAGACCTCGGCACCAAGCAGGCGGGTTATATTCCGCTGTCCGAGCTCTCTGCCGACCCGAATGTCAACCCTGAGGATGTCGTCAAGGTTGGCGATGAGATCGAGGTGTTCGTCGTCCGCGTGAACGACGTCGAGGGCACCATCATGCTCTCCAGAAGAAAGATCGATGCGGAGAAGGGCTGGGAGGCCATCGAGGCCGCCGCCGAGTCGGGCGAGGTTCTGACCGGCACTGTCTCCGAGGTGGTTAAGGGCGGCATTATCGCCGTTGTCAATGGCTCCAAGGTGTTCATTCCGGCGTCCCAGGTACCGGGCGGCAGAGATGCTGATCACAGCGCGCTCCTGAAGACTGAGGTCCGC
>CAJFTX010000020.1 GCA_904420075.1 uncultured Clostridia bacterium
GAGGCGGGGACGTTTATCCCCTTCGGGCGCTTTCGGCGTCTCGCTTTTGTGATGGCATAACCTTGCGAAGTGTTGGAACATCGAGCTTTTGGGCGGCTCAAAGAACACTTGGCGTAAAGGCCGGGGACCGCCGCCCTCTCCGGACAGTTCGACGCCCCCGTTTTGTGGCGGCAGACCTCGCAGTATGCCGGAAAAACCGAAGCGGCAGAACGGCTTGGAGCGAGCAGAGGGGGCGAGAAGGCTCCGGTTGCGGACGCTGTGAAAGCGCGGGGTTCGGCCGGCTTCGGAGGCGCTCGCCAAAAAGAGCCGCCGGTGTCTTTATTTTGTGGTAAACGAGTTGATGAGACGGGGAGACGAGGGTCCCCTGCAAACCGAACGTCCCAGGAGGAAGAGTGATGGACAGAGAGAGAATCAAAAACGCGGTGCGCGAACTGCTGATCGGAATCGGGGAGGACCCGGACCGCGAGGGCCTGTTAGAGACGCCCGATCGGGTGGCGCGGATGTATGAGGAGATCTTTTCGGGGCTCTCCTACCAGCCGGAGAGGGACGTCAAGGTGTTCACCGAGCGGCAGAACGACGAGATGATCCTCGTCAAGGATATCCCGTTCTACTCGGTCTGCGAGCACCATCTGCTGCCCTTCTTTGGGACGGCGCACGTCGCCTATATCCCACGGGACGGCAAGATTCTCGGCCTCTCGAAGATCGCGCGGATTGTGGACGGCTTTGCCAAGAAGCCGCAGCTGCAGGAGCGGCTGACAGCTGAGATCGCCGATTTTATGAAGCGGGCGATCGACCCGCAGGGGGTCGCGGTGGTGGTCGAGGCGGAGCACCTCTGCATGACGATGCGCGGGATCAAGAAGCCGGGGGCGAAGACCCAGACCTCGGCCCTGCGCGGCATTATGAAGTCGGACGCCCGCACCCGTGCGGAGGCGATCGGGCTGCTCACCGGGGGTGGCCTGCGGTGAGGACTTTTTGCTACAAGAACGGGGAGCTCCCGCTCGACCGGTGCTATCTCTTTGGGATTTTGAACGCGACGCCCGACTCCTTCTCGGACGGCGGACGGTTTGCAGAGCCGGAGGAGACCCGGCGGCAGGCGGAGGCGCTCCGCGCTGCGGGCGCGGACGTGATCGATCTCGGATGTGAGTCCACCCGTCCGGGCTACACCCCGGTGCCGGAGGAGGAGGAGCTGCGGCGGCTCGAGCGCGCGCTCCCGGCGGCTCTCGGGGCGGGACTCCCGCTCTCGGTGGACACACTGAAGCCCCGCTGCGCGCGGTACGCCCTCGGGGCGGGGGCGGGGATTCTAAACACCGTCTGTGACATCACCGAGAACCCGGAGCTTGTCGAGATCGCGGCGGAGCACGGAGCGGGGCTGATCGTCACCCACAACCGCGCGGCGGAGGACCTGCGCGCCGACTTTGCGGACTATTTCGAGGCGGCGCTGCGCCTGGCGGAGCGGGCGGGCCTCGCAGAGGAGCGGCTCTGCTTCGACCCGGGCGTCGGCTTTGCCAAGGAGGAGCGGCAGAGCGCCGAGGCGGTGCGGCTGCTGCCCGAGCTGCGGCAGTACGGCGTTGCGGTGATGCTCGCCGCCTCGCGCAAGCGGCTGATCGGCGCGATGACCGGCGCTCCGCTTGCCGACGAGCCCGCCCGCGACTTCGGCACGGCGGTGCTCTCCGCGGTGGGGGAGCTGCTGGGGGCCGATTTCGTGCGGGTGCACGAGGTGGCGCTCTCCCGGCGCGCGCTCGGCGTCTCCGGCTATCTGCGGGAGATCGGGGGAGACTTCTAGGAGGGGAACTATGGACTGTATCACGATCAAGGGACTTACCTTCCGCGCGTGCCACGGCGTGCTGCCGCACGAGCGGGAGTTCGCGCAGACCTTCACGGTGGACGCGGAGCTCTTCTGCGATCTCGCGTCCGCGGCCTCAGACGCGCTTTCGGACACGGTGGACTACGGCGCGGCGGCGGACTACATCGAGTCGGTCGTCTGCGGCGAGCCCCGCGCGCTCATCGAGAAGCTGGCTCTGCTCATCTGCGAGGGGCTGATTGCGCGGTTCGCGCTGCGGGGCGCGCGGGTCACGGTGAAGAAGCCGGAGGCCCCGCTCTCCCAGCGGTTCTCCTATGTGGCGGCGACAGTTGAGAGAGGAGTGGTGAGATGAGAGTGGGAAAACGAGTCTATCTCGGGCTCGGCGGGAACCAGGGGGATCGCCTCGGGAATCTCCGCCGCGCGGTGAAGCTGCTCCGGGAGCTGCCCGGGGTGGAGGTGGAGGCGCTCTCGGCGGTCTATGAGACCGAGCCGCAGGGCTACCGGGAGCAGCCGGAATTTCTCAATATGGCGGTGCGGATTCGCACCACCCTCGCGCCGCTCGCCCTGCTGCGGGAGACGGCGCAGATCGAGGAGAAGCTCGCACGCCGCCGCACCGTCAAGGACGGACCGCGCACCATCGATCTCGACCTGCTGCTCTATGAGGGGGTGGAGATGGGCAGCCCGACGCTGACCCTGCCGCATCCCCGGATGCGGGAGCGCGCCTTTGTGCTCACGCCGCTGCGCGACGTCTGGGCGGAGGAGGGGCCGGCCCCCTCCGCGAGCAAGAGCCTCGCGGGGCAGGGGATCGCCCGCTTCCGCGAGACGCTGTTTGAGGAGGAGCTATGAGCATTTTCGACCTGTTTGCAAAGATCGAGCGGGAGAAGAAGGAGCCCGCCGGGCCGCCCGAGTTTTTGGTCGTCGGGCTCGGGAACCCCGGAAAGGAGTATGAGCTCACCCGGCACAACGTCGGTTTTCTCGCGCTTGACCGGCTCGCGGAGAAGCAGGGAGTGCGCATCGACCGCGCAAAGTGGCGCGGGCTGTACGGCGAGTGCACCCTCGCGGGCAAGCGCTGCTTGCTCATCAAGCCCCAGACCTATATGAACAACAGCGGGGAGTGCCTGCGGGAATTTGCGAACTTCTACCAGATTCCGCCCGAGCATATCCTGGTACTGTTTGACGATATCAGCCTGGACCCCGGCAGGCTCCGCATCCGCCGTAAGGGCAGCGACGGCGGCCACAACGGGCTCAAGTCGATCATCTATCAGCTCCGGAGCGACGCCTTCCCGCGGATCAAGCTCGGCGTCGGCGCGAAGCCGCACCCGGACTACAATCTCGCCGACTGGGTGCTCGGGAAGTTCCCGGAGAAGGAGCGTCCCGCGGTGGGGGAGGCGGTCGACCGCGCCTGCGAGGCGGCGGAGCTGATCGTCGCGGACAAAATCGACGAGGCGATGAACCGATTTAACAGCTGACTGTTCCACGTGGAACAGAGGAGAGAGAGATGGAACTGAGAACAATTTTCCAGAGGGAATCCTGCTACAAGGCCCTCCGCGAGGCGATTGCGGAGGGCTGTTCTGCCGTTGCGCTCACCGGCCTCTCGCAGACCAAAAAGATGCTGCTGCTCTCCGCCCTTGAGGCGGAGGGGCGGACGGTGCTCTTCGTCGCGGCCGACGAGCGGGAGGCGGGCAGAGTGCGTACCGCGCTCGCGGCGCTGCGGGGGAGTGAGGTGCCCTTCTTCCCGATGAACGACTATGTGTTCACCGAGCTCACCTCCCACTCGCACGAGTGGGAGGCCGAGCGGCTGGCCGCACTCGCGGCGCTCACCAAGGGGGAGCGGCTGGTGGTCACCACCTGCGACGCGGTCTGTCGCCGCACCCCGCCTCCCGAGGAGCTGCGCGGCGGCTGCCGCACCCTCCACGAGGGGGAGGAGGTGGACGCCGGGCAGCTCCTCGCCCTGCTCCAGGGCTGCGGCTATGAGCGCACCGAGCTGATCGAGGGACCGGGACAGTTCGCGCTGCGCGGCGGCATTGTGGACGTCTACCCGCCGGACAGCGAGGCCCCGCTCCGCCTTGAGCTCTTTGGGGACGAGATCGATACCATCTCCTACTTTGACCCGGTGAGCCAGCGGCGTACCTCCAGAGCGGGGGAGCTCTCGCTCACCCCGGCCCGGGAGCGGGCGGGCGGCGCGCGCCTCCAAGCCGCGCTCGAGGAGGAGCTTGGTGTACAGAAGCGCCGCCGCAAGCCGGAGGCCGCCCTCGCTGTGGAGCAGCTGGAGCGGGATATTGACCAGCTGCGCGCGGGGGTGCTCCCCCCGTCGAACGACCGGTTCTATAACCTCATCTACGACAAGGTCTCCACCATCTACGACTACCTGCCCGAGGGGGCGGTGGTGGTGGTCAGCGAGACCGCCCGGCAGAAGGAGCGGCTCCGCTCCTTCCACCAGCTGCTCATGGAGGACGTGCAGTTCGCCCTCGAGAAAGGGCGGCTCACCGAGCGGATGGCGCGTAACCTCGCGCTCTCGCCCACCGAGTTCTGGCGGCAGGCGGGCCGGTTTCCGCTGCTCTATCTCGATGCGATGCCGACCTCCGCCCACCCGGTCGCCCCGTCGCTGAGACTCGAGGGGGAGAGCGGAGTGCTGCCCGGCTGCGGCGGCAACCTCGACCTGCTGCGCGACTCGGTGAAGGAGTATCTCGGCAAGGGGTACGCGGTGCTCGCCCTCGCGGCGGGGGAGAAGCGGGCCCGCAATCTGGCGGACATCCTGCGCCAGAGCGGTCTGCCCGCCCGCCGGATGGAGGAGGGACTGCCCGCGCCGGGTGAGGTGGGGGTCTGTGACCTCCCGCTCACCGAGGGCGTCACCCTCCCGGAGCAGAGGCTTGTGCTGCTGACCGACGGCGTCCCGGCCTCCACCCGCAAGCGGGCGCGAAAGCCCGCGAAGCACGCGGGGGAGAAGCTGCGCACCTACGCCGATGTACGGGTAGGAGACTACGTGGTGCACGCGTCCTACGGCGTCGGGCAGTATCTCGGCATCCACAAGCTGACGGTGGACGGCGTCACCCGGGACTATCTGAAGATCCAGTATGCGGGCAGCGATGTGCTCTACGTCCCCGCCGCCCAGCTCGACCTCGTCTATAAATACGTCGCCGCCGGGGACAAAGAACACGTCCGGCTCAACAAGATGGGCGGCGGCGACTGGCAGAAGACCAAGGCCCGGGTCAAAAAGGCGGTGGCCGAGATGGCCGACGAGCTCATCGCGCTCTATGCCGAGCGGGAAAAGCTGCCGGGCCATGCATTCCCTCAGGACAGCGACTGGCAGCGGGAGTTTGAGGAGCGGTTCGACTACGAGGAGACCGACGACCAGCTCCGCTGCATCAAGGAGATCAAGGCGGATATGCAGCGCCCGGTCCCGATGGACCGGCTGCTCTGTGGAGATGTGGGATTTGGCAAGACCGAGGTTGCGCTGCGCGCCGCTTTCAAGTGTGTGGAGGAGGGCAAGCAGGTGGCGCTTCTCGTCCCGACCACCATCCTCGCAAATCAGCACTATGAGACCATCCGCCGCCGCTTCTCCGGCTACCCGATCAAGGCGGACGTCCTCTCCCGCTTCCGCAGCGCCAGACAGCAGCAGCAGACGCTGCGGGAGCTGCGCGCAGGCGCGATCGACATCGTGGTCGGCACCCACCGGCTGCTCCAGAAGGACGTGGGATTCAAGGACCTCGGCCTTGTCATCATCGACGAGGAGCAGCGGTTCGGCGTCTCCCACAAGGAGAAGCTCAAGCAGCTCACAAAGGGGGTGGACGTGCTCACACTCACCGCCACCCCGATCCCGCGCACCCTCAATATGGCGCTCACCGGCATCCGGGACATGTCGGTCATTGAAGAGGCGCCGCACAACCGCACCCCGGTGCAGACCTATGTGATTGAGCACGATATGGGGCTCATCGCCGAGGCGATTCGCAAGGAGCTGCGCCGGGGCGGCCAGGTGTTCTATCTGCACAACCGGGTCGCGAGTATCGAGTCGACAGCGGCGAAGCTCCAGGCGCTGCTGCCGGACGCGGTGATCGATGTCGGCCACGGCCAGATGGGGGACGCGGAGCTCTCCAAAGTGTGGCAGGGAGTCGTAAACGGCGACACCGACGTACTCGTCTGCACCACCATCATTGAGACGGGGGTGGACATCCCGAACGCCAACACCCTGATTATCGAGAACGCCGACCAGATGGGGCTCTCCCAGCTCTACCAGATCCGCGGCCGGGTCGGCAGGTCGGACCGCCGGGCCTATGTCTACTTCACCTATCGGAAGGACAAATCGCTCACCGAAGACGCCTCAAAGCGGCTCGAAGCGATCAAGGAGTTCACCGAGTTCGGCAGCGGATTCAAGATCGCGCTGCGCGACCTCGAGATCCGGGGAGCCGGCAACCTGCTCGGCGCCCAGCAGCACGGCCACATGGAGTCGGTCGGCTACGACATGTATGTCAAGCTGCTCGACGAGGCGGTCGCGGAGAAGCGGGGGGAGAAGCGGCTCGAGGTGGAGTGCCAGGTCGACCTCTTCGTGGACGCGCACATCCCCGAATCCTATATTGAGAGCGCGGAACAGCGGATCGACATGTATAAAAAGATCGCCGCCATCTCGCACGACGAAGATCTCTCCGACCTGCTCGATGAGCTCTGCGACCGCTACGGCGATCCGCCGAAACCGGTCTATACGCTCTGCCGGATCGCGCTGCTGCGCGGCAAGGCGGGCAGACTCGGCATTCCGGCCATCACCTCCTCGAGCGGCAATATCGTTCAGCTGGAGGTACCGGATATGCCCCTCGAGACAGTCTCCAAACTGATCAGCCGGTCGGGTAAGGGAGTGTTCTACTCGGCGGGGGATAAGCCGATGCTCACCATCAGCCTCAAGAAGGGGGAGGAGCTCATCGCCCGCTGCGACGAACTGCTGACCACCCTTGCAGATCTGATCCAGGCGGAGTAGCCGGCAAAGGGAAAAGGGGGCTGTTTTTTGAAAACAGCCCCCTTTTCAAGGGAGAGGATATGTGGAGTGTAAGACGTTAGCAAAATTAACCATATTTATTATATAATAAGAGAAAAGATTTGTCAAATTTTTTCTTGATCAGAGGAGGGAACAGATGAATCGTCTGTGTGACCCCGCGGAGATTGAGCGGCTCAAACGGAAATACGGCTTTGCGCTCTCAAGGGACTTCTCGCAGAACTTTCTGACCGATGAGAGCGTCCCTGCGCGCATCGTGGAGGCGGCCGCGCCGGACGGCCGTTTTTGCCTTGAGATCGGGCCGGGCTTCGGCGCGCTGACAAGCGTCCTCTGCGACCGGGCGGAGCGGGTCGCAAGTATCGAGGTTGACCGCAGGCTCTACCCGGTGCTCGCGGAGACGGTCGGCAGCCGGGAGAACTTCACCCTTATCGAGGGAGACGCGACCCGCTGCGACCTGGACGCGCTCGCAAAAAAAAGCCCGGAACAGAATATTATTTGCGGTAATTTGCCGTATAATATAACGACAAAGCTCGTCCGGCGAATTCTCCCGCTTCAAAACTATCGCGCGGCCTATCTCATGGTGCAGCTGGAGGCGGCCGAGCGGCTCTGTGCGCCGCCCGGGGCGCCCGCCTGCTCGGAGCTCACCTATCAGGTGCACTACTACACCGAGCCGCGCATCCTCTTCGAGGTGCCGAGAGAGGCGTTTTGTCCCCCGCCCGCAGTGCGCAGCGCGGTGATTGAGCTCCGCTTCCGGGAGGACAGGCCCCCGGCGGACCCGGCCTTTTTTGCACTGATTGAGGATGCCTTCCGTCAGAGACGAAAGACGCTCCAAAATAATCTCGGGAAAAAATACGGCAAAGAGAAGGTGCGCGCCGCGCTCGAAAAACTTGCTCTTCCGCCTGATATCAGGGGAGAGAGGCTGACGCTTTCGGAATTTCGCGCGTTATTTGACAAATTGTTCACAATTTAGCATTTACAAAGAGAACGGAATCCCTTATAATAAATTCGAGTAGAAAATTTTTGAAAAAATGCAAGGAGGAACCGAAATGACTGCAAATAAGATCGTCACGGCCTGGGTGGAAGAGATGCGTGCTCTGACCAAGCCGGATCAGGTTGTTTGGATTGACGGCAGCGAGGCTCAGCTCGAGGCGCTGCGGAAAGAGGCGATGGAGACCGGCGAGCTGCATCAGCTCAACCAGGACCTGCTGCCGGGCTGCTACTACCACAGAACCGCGGAGAACGACGTCGCCCGTGTGGAGGACAGAACCTTTATCTGCACCTCGAAGAAAGAGGACGCCGGCCCCACCAACAACTGGATGGCCCCGGCCGAGATGTACGCGAAGCTCCGTCCGCTGTTTGACGGCGCGATGAAGGGCCGCACGATGTACGTCCTGCCGTACTCGATGGGCCCGGTCGGCTCGCCGTTTGCCAAGTACGGCATCGAGCTGACCGACTCGATCTACGTCGTGATGAACATGAATATCATGACCCGCATCGGCGCCTCCGTTATCGAGGCGATGGGCGAGAGCGGCGACTTTGTCAAGGGTCTGCACTCCAAGGCGCAGATCGACCCGGAGAACCGCTACATCGTCCACTTCCCGGAGGACAACACCATCTGGAGCGTCAACTCCGGCTACGGCGGCAACGTGCTGCTCGGCAAGAAGTGCTTCGCGCTGCGTATCGCCTCCTTCCTCGGCCGCAAAGAGGGCTGGATGGCCGAGCATATGCTGATTCTCGGCGTGGAGAACCCGCAGGGTGAGGTCAAGTATGTCGCGGCGGCGTTCCCGTCGGCCTGCGGCAAGACCAACCTCGCGATGCTCATCCCGCCGGAGATCTATAAGAGCAAGGGCTACAAGGTCTGGACGGTCGGCGACGACATCGCCTGGCTGAGAGTGGCCGAGGACGGCACCCTGCGCGCGATCAACCCGGAGAACGGCTTCTTCGGCGTCGCGCCGGGCACCAACGCCAAGACCAACTTCAACGCGCTTGAGAGCACCAAGAAGAACACCATCTTCACCAACGTCGTGCTCAACAAGGAGAACAACACCGTCTGGTGGGAGGGTCTCGACAAGAACCCGCCGGAGAACGCTGAGGACTGGAAGGGCCGTCCCTGGAACGGCAAGACCTCGACCGAGAAGGGCGCCCATCCGAACAGCCGCTTCACCGCTCCGGCCGTGAACTGCCCCTGCATCAGCAAGGAGTTTGAGAATCCGGAGGGTGTGCCGATTTCCGCGATCATCTTCGGCGGCCGCCGCGCCAAGACCGCTCCGCTGGTCTACCAGTCGAGAGATTGGGAGAGCGGCGTGTTTGTAGGCTCGATCATGGCGTCTGAGACCACCGCGGCTGCGGCCGGTGCGGTCGGCGTTGTCCGCCGTGACCCGATGGCGATGCTGCCCTTCTGCGGCTACAACATGGGCGACTACTTCGCGCACTGGCTCGAGATGGGCAAGAAGATCCCGCACCAGCCGAAGATCTTCAACGTCAACTGGTTCCGCACCGACGACGAGGGCCACTTCATCTGGCCGGGCTTCGGCGACAACATGAGAGTGCTCATGTGGATTCTCGACCGCTGCGAGGGCAAGGCCGACGCGGTTGAGACCCCGATCGGCTATGTGCCGAAGGCCGAGGACATCAACATCGAGGGGCTCGACATCGACCGCGAGACCGTCGAGGGCCTCTTAGAGGTGGACAAGAAGATCTGGTCTGAGGAGGCCGAGGGCATCACCGAGTTCTACAGCAAGTTTGATCGCCTGCCGAAGGAGCTCGCGCATCAGCTTGAGATGCTCAAGGAGAGACTGAAGTAAACAAACGGAATAGGAAAGGCCCCGGAGCAGCTGCTCCGGGGCCTTTTTGCTCGATATTAGAGTGATAAGTCCTCTTTTATAATGTTTCCCGATCGTAGAGTGCAGGTCTGCGCCCCGCGATCAGCACACAGGATATACAGGCTTTGCCTGCATGGACAAGCAGCATTTGTCCTGGTGCTTTCTTATATATTATTTTGGCGCCGAAGCGTCAAATTCATTTCGATGTTAAGTGCTCCAATGCACACGGAAGTCAGCCTTGTGTAAGGCTTAAACTACATAGAGCCAGACACGATTTGCTCGCGGAGCAGAGAAAACAACTGGTGCGGGTAAATATTTTGTGATAGAATTAGTTTGATAGATAAGCTGAATAAAAAGGGGAGACTTTGATGAACCGCCTTTCATTTGTCCAGACCTTTCGAGTCGGGGCGAAAACATTTCGGCGCACCCCGGCCCTTCTGGTGCTGATCTTTATCATACAGGTGACAATAGAGATCATCGGTATGTGTTTGGGCGGAGCGCCCACAGGCACAGGAGAAGCGCTTCTCTTCGCGTTGATAGAGGGACTTCTCACCACTTTTCTGGTGCAGTGCCCGCTCTATTTTGCCGTCCATTGCTTTTTAAACGGCCAGCCGTTCACCCGGGATGCGGTCTTTGAAGCGTTCGGCGAGCGGGCGGCGCGGCTGCTCTGCGTCTCGCTGTTGCAGACGGCGACCGTCGTCCTCTTCGGGCAACTGCTGCCGGAGCTGAGCGAGCGTCTGATCGGGAAACTCGCTTTGCCCAATCTGATTGGGAGAGGCGCGTTTTGGCTTTTGGAGGCGCTCTGCGGAGTACTGTTTCTTGCAGCGCACATCTGGATTACCTATCTAATCATGACGGTGCTCACCTCCGCGCCGAAGGAAAAGCGGATCGCACAGACGGCGACAGCGCGCCTTTTTCGCTTTTTTGGTGCGCGTCTGCCGGTGCTGCTGGGGTGCTATCTGATTTTGGCGCTCGTTCAAATGGTCTGGATGTCGGCCGCTGTTTTTCTTGCCGGTCTCCTTGAAATGGCTATTTTTGAGGGGGAGCCGTCCGCAAATGACAGTCCCCGTACCCGGGAGCCGGGGAAGAAGAGACACATACACCTCTCCTATCGCACGGTCTGTGTTCAGATAAAAGAGGCGCTCCGGCGGAGAGGCGGGATGTTGCTGCTGTTTGGCGGGCTGATTCCACTTCTGGCGACCGAGTTCTTTGCCCTCTGCGGGCGACTGCCGGAACATTTCGTGCACCCCGTCCAGATCTTCGGCTGGGTCTGGGAGCTGAGTTTGGCGCCTGTGCTCGTGACGCTGCCGGTTCATCTGTTGCTTTTTGCCGCGCTTGCAAAGAGCGCGCTTCCGGGAGGGGAGCTCTTCCGGGAGGTGAAGCGTCTGGCGTTTCCGATGATCGCTGGGGGACTTGCGGCGCTGGCGGCTGTTGTTCTCACTGCGGGAGTAGTTGTGTTTTTCACGCTGTCGCTTGCTCGGATGAGCCCGCTGCTCTTGGAGTTAATAGAAGGTCTTCTGCTCCTGCTTCTTTTGGCGGTGGTGGTGGGGACGGCCTATTTCTCCGTCTATTTTACCCGCTGCCTTGCCTATCATAAAACCGGCTTTCGGGAGACGCTGCGGATCACATGGAACACCGTCCGCACCTGCCCGGGAGAGCGGATTTGGGCGGAACTCAAATTCGTTGCGCTGCCCATGCTGCTTATGGTGCCGATACAGCTCTATCTGCATCCATACCTTCCGCTGGTGGCAGATATTGTGGTACAAGCGCTCTTCTTTGTCCGACTGTTGGCCGGTGGGACGATCCTGCAGTTTTTTGAAGAGCGTGATATAAAAGAGAAAAACTGCGCCGGGCAGAGCTCCATACAGCGAAGTCAAGAGCGGGGACCGGCGACAGAGGAGACAAGAGATCACCTCCTATAATTGTAATACTTTTGTAGTTTTAAAGTATATAAAAGTGGGGGATGTTCCCCAACCGACCACGAGAGGCACGCTGGACTTTTTTGGGATTTTGTGGTAATGTTATTTTAAAATGATAGGTGGGGGAACTGGATGGAACGGGTCACTGTAAGGCAGATTTTTCAAATCGTGAAAGATACGTTCAAGAAAAATACGGGCCGGATCATTTTAATACTGGTGCTCCAACTGGCAATGGTGGTCATTGCGTGGTTTGTTCAGACCAGGGTAATCTCGGGGCTCTGGGGACAATGCTTCTTTCAATTACTGTCGGGTCTGGGGACACTCTTTCTTGTACAGTGTCCGCTCTATTTTGCGGTCTACTGCTATCTGACCGGCAGGCCGTTTGAACGGGAGAACACTGTGGAACGGCTGCGGCGGCGCGCGGTGCCACTGTTATGCGTTTCTCTTTTTGGCACAGTGGTTACGATTGTAATCAGTCAAATTTTGCCGATACCGTTGGAACAGTATATGTTCCATGTTGCCCCGCTCTCAAAAGAAGAATATCTGCTCATTAATATCGTGGTACTTTTCCTCCAGATTCTTGACATGGCGATTAGTATTTGGTTTGTTTACCTCAGCATGACTATTGTCGTCTCTGAGCCTGGGGAAAAGCGGATTCCTCAAAAGGCAACTCGGATCCTGTTTGAATCCTTTGGAACCCGAGTAAAGTTGATCTTGTGTGCGCTGATAGTACTGGCAATCCCGAATCTTATTTTACAGCAGTTACCCTCAAGTGACTGGATTGTATCCCTGTGGGATTCTGTGATGTTTGTTGTGATGCAGCTGGTACAGATGGCGATTTTGATCAGCTTGTTTCCGAAAGAGGAGAGAAAACAGCTGAAAAAGAAAGCTCCGTGAGTAAACCTCACGGAGCTTTCTTTAATAGGCGTTATCAATTCGTTCAAAGTCGCGGTAGAGCTGATCGAAAATCTCGTCAGAATGTTCGTTGACGAACAGTGCATATTTGAGCGGTTCAAGAACAGCCTCTCTATATTTTCTGTCCTGCTCAGGGTCATCGTATTTTTGTGGCATATTCCGCTCAATTTCGCCAATCTTTTTTGTGAGTAGGTCTATAAATTTATCTTTGCTCGAAGCATTTACAAGGTTTTGATAGTGCCTTTTCTCATGAAAAAGAGCGAGCTTATCTCGGGCCTTTGGCACATCATTTGGCTTCGCATATGGGTGGAGTGTCTGATAGAGGGTAGTGATTATTCCAGGTTTTCCGTTGTTCTCAATCGTATCTTCCAGTAGTGTCTGTGTGGTTGTTCCGATTTGATTGAGATGAAGATTGTTGGTAAAAGTCGAAGGATCTTTTATTCCGCCTTTTAAAGCAGGGACAAAGGAGAGCAGAGAATCTAGAAACTGAAGAAACTCAGGTCCATTTTGCTTTTCCTGAAGTTCTTTTACCGCCTCTTGCCGAGGGGCATTTCTTTCAAAAGTAGTAGTGCCGAGCTTATCGAATGCAGAAGGGTTTTCAATGCCAATATACTGTCCTCTGATTTCTGCTAAAATCCGTTCTCCCTCTGTGCGGCCCTCGATAATGACGGGATCCTCCGTTTCGGAATGTATCTTTACCCACTCCGGGGCATTACGGAATTCCGGCCCGTATGTATTGTGAAATTCCGGCCCGTCGGAGAACTCCTCGTCGAGCGCCGCCGCGATCTCCTCCTCCGGGACGGGCGGCGGTTCAAGCGCAGGAGGCCCGCTCTGCAGCTCCTTTAGAAAATCGGACTCCAGCAGCTGAAACTGGGAGAGCGGCATCTCCTCGGTGACGGTGTACTCCCCCTCGTGCTGCGCGCGCAGCCGCGCGGCTTCCGCTGCGATCTCGTCGCGCCGCTCGGGAGCTTGCTCATACTCCCACTTGAGCTCCACCAGCCGCTTGTCGAGTTCGGAGATCCCGTCGCGCGCGTAGACCTTGCCGGAGCGGTCCACGCCGATCTTGCCGTGCCGGGAGGCGCCGCGCATCCCGCCCTCGATCGCCCCGAAGAAGTCGTCGTAGGGGTAGCCGTCGATCGCGTAGTAGGGCTGCTCCTCCCGGACAAATTCGGGGATGTCCTCCTCCGGCTGCGTCGAGTCGAGCGTGAGCTTTGGGGCGATGTTTCCGGCACGATGTTCGGAGGAGGTGTGCTTCGTGTCAGAACTTGACCGCTCGCTCTCCAGCAGCTTTGCAAACTCCGCCTCGAGCTGTGCGAGGCTGACGCCGTCGCCCTGGTCGCCCTCCAGCTTTCGCCTGCGGATTTCTTCTCTGTAGTATTCTTTCAGGTCCATTGTTCGACCCCCTTTCACCCTCTATTGTACCAGGGGGAGAGGGGAGCGGAGTTCCTCAGTTTTTCCGCAGACAGCAGACGGCGCACCCGCCTCCCGGATGGGAGGGGGCGCGCCGTCTATTATTTTTCTTTGTGGAGCGCTACTGCGCGTCGCCCGGCGCCACGCTCTCGAGAAAGCGCATGAGAATGGTCGCGATCTCGGCGCGGGTGGCGGTGCCCTGCGGTGCGATTGTATTCTCGCTCCGGCCGTAGATCAGGCCCGCGGCGTTTGCCCAGGAGAGCGCCTCTTTTGCCCAGCCGCCGATCTGATCCGCATCGGTAAAGTCCGAGAGATCGGAGCGGCCGCTCGTGTTGTAACTCTTGTATTCGGCGTAGCGCAGCAGCATCGTCGCGAGCTGTTCGCGGGTGATGCTGGCGTCCGGCGCGAAGAGGTCCTCGTCCACGCCGTTTACAATGCCGTTTTCACTCGCCCAGAGCACCGCGTCGGTGTACCAGGCGTCACGGTTCACATCGGTGAAGGGATTGTCCGGGCCGGGTTTGGGGCTGCCCTCCATCCGGTAGAGGGTGGTGACCAGCATCGCGCGGGTCATCTCCCCGTCGGGGAGGAACAGGTTTGCCTCCATTCCGTTCATGAGGCCGTGCTCATAGACATACCGGATGGCATCCTCTGCCCAGTGCCCCTCGACATCGGTGAAGGGCAGTTTCTCCGGCTTGTCGTCATCCGTATCGTCGTCATCGTCATCGCTGTCGTCGCCGTCGCCAAATCCCGGTTCGTCGGTCCAGTCAGAGGTGTAGAACCAGAGGATGTCGTCGCCGTCGCTGAGGGTGTAGCTGGTGAGGCCGATATTCGGCGTGACCCCGTTGACCTGATAGAGCCAGCCGGAGTTTTCCCCCTTGTCGAACTCAGAGAGGGTGACCCCGTTTTTGGTGATCGAGGTCACATAGCCGCTCTCCGCCCCCGTGGCGCTCATGTCGCCCGCGCTGCGAATCGCCTGGGTAAAGGCGTGGTAGACGGTCGAACCCTCCTTGACGGTGAGCGTTGTGGTGGGAATCCAGAGCTCCGAGTCGGTCTTCAGTGTGAAGGTCACCTGGATGGTCTTGTCGGTGTCCGGCTCCTCCGGCGGAGTCACCTCGCCCGAGCCGGTCGCCCGGCCGGGGACCACTGTGTTTTGGCTGAAGTCGTAGATGTTGTAAGGGGTGCCGCCGTCGAACTTCTCGAGCGCGACGAGCGCGCGGAAGCCCTGCTCGGTCGCAAGCGCGTTGTCCTCGCGAGCGCCTGTGAGGAAGTTCGGATACTGGAAGGCGTCGCCCTCGGCGTTCGCCCAGGAGAGCAGACCGTCCACCAGCGAGGCGCCGCTCTCTTCGCTGCGCAGCTCCGCTGGGTCCCGCCCGAGCGCGAGCAGCCCGGTGATCACCATGGCGTCGGCGTTCGCGTTGCCGAGCGAACCGTTCGAATTGAGCGCGCCGGGCAGCGCGGCGAGGATGGCGTCCACCACCTCTTTTGCACCGGGGTCGCTGTCCTGGAACCGGGCGAGCGCGGCGAGCGCCGCCCCCGCGGTGTCCGGATCGGTGTAGGTCACGCCGCCGTACTCATAGCCGAAGAGTCCGTCGCCCACATGTTCCCGGAGAAGGGCGATCAGCTCCTGCCGCTGTGCCGCGGAGAGCTGTAAATTGCCCTGCAGATCGGCGAGCAGCAGCCAGGGCGCGGCGTAGTAGCCGCCCGCGGTCAGGTCCATCCGGGAGAGCTCTGCCGCGTTGCTGAAGGGGGTGTTGCTGTTGACAGGATAGAGCTGCCGGCTGTCGATTCCGAGCGCGCGCAGCGTGATCTCAAAGCGCGCCCGGTCGCTTGCGGAGGCGCTGTCGCCCGCGGCCGAGGTGATGATCCGGTTGAGCGCGTTCTGCCGCGCTGCGGGGGTTGTGACGTGCGTCTTTCCGGGCAGCGTCCCGTAGACCGCCATGTCCATCGCCGTCCAGCTGTCGCTGCTCTCGGTGAGAGTGGCGGCGATCGCATCCATCAGACTGTCCGCTGTGCCGGCCGGCGCCTGGAGCAGCACGGTGACCGGCTTGCGGTAGGCGGTGCGCCCGTCTGAGAAGGCGAGGGTGACGGACAGCCGGAGCGCGCCCTCGGTGTCGTTTGTGGCCGCGAGGGAGAGGGTGTCCCCGCCTGAGAGGTAGGTGCTGTCCGTAGCAAAGGCGAGGGTGATCCCTTCGCCGGCGGTCTCGCCCTCCCGCAGAAGCGAGAGGGTGGCGCCCACCTCGGTCGTGTTGGGGACGAAGAGGGTGTCCAGATACTTTTCGGCCTCCGCCGCGAGCGACTCCGACCCCTTCAGATTGACGCCGAACAGCTCATAGAGCTTCTCGCTGACCGCGTCCGGCGTGGATAGGGTCATCTCGCGCAGAACCTCTTTCTGGGCGTCCCCCTGGAAGTCCACGCTGTTGCCGACGACGGGGAGTGTGCTCCCGCCCGGCTGCATACAGTTGCCGTAGGACTCCTTGACGGTGATCTGGTTGGGAGTGCCGGTGATCTGGCCGTGGAGCCGGCCGGCAAACCCGCCGTTGTAGCCCGCGCTGCTGCTGCCGGTGATCGTGAGCTCGCCCGCGCCGACCGTGGTCTCCGCCGCGGAGATACTCCCGGCGAAGGAACCTGCGTTCTCGGTGCCGGAGACGGCGCCGAGGCTGTAGCACCGCTTGACGATGCCGCTGCTGTAGCCCGCGAATCCGCCCACCGTGCCGTATCCGGAGACGTCGCCCTCGGCGTGGCTGTCGTAGATGTCGCCGGTGCTGTCGCCCACAAGACCGCCCACGCTGGTGGCGGACGGAGCGGAGACGTCGCCGGTGGCGGCGCTCTCAGTGATGACACCGCCGTTCTCGCCCACGAGCCCGCCGACGCTGTCGCCCGAGCCGCTTACCGCGACGGAGGCGCTGCACCGGTCGACCGAGCAGTCGATCGAGAAGAGGGTGTCCTCGTCGTAGGCGCCGCTGTTCTCCCCGACGAGACCGCCGACCCGGCTTCCGCCCGTGACCTCACCCGCGACGGTGCAGTTGCCGATAAGCCCCGCCACATTCTCCGCGAGGTCCTCGCTGTCGAGCGCCGCCTGGGACCAGCCGGCAAGCCCTCCGACCCGCTTCTCACCGGTGACGGAGAGCTCGGAGAGGTGCAGATTTTTCACAGTGGCGCCCCGGATCACGCCGAAGAAACCGACGTTCTCCGCGCCGCTGACGGAGAAGTTTTTGACCGTGTGTCCCTGCCCGTCGAAGACGCCTGTGAAGGGGTGCTCCGCCGTGCCGATGCCGGGGAAGTCCGCGCCCTCGAGATCGAGATCCCGGGTCAGCCGGTAGTTCTTGCCGAGCGCTTCTGCGTCCGCGCTCTCCGCGAGCGCGCGCAGCTCCTTGACCGAGTCGATCTCCACCCACTCGAGCTGCTCGCCCGCGAGGCTGTCCCAGCTCGGCCCCTGGAAGCGGTTCTCGGTCGTGCCCTCAAACCAGAGCAGCCGGTCGCCGTCCTGCACGGTGGCGAGCGAGGCGCTGACGTTTGAGAGCCGGTCGTTGATGGTGAACATCCAGCCGTCCGGCGCTTCCACAGCATAGCCGTTGATCGTGTGGATGTACCGGCCGAAGGAGGGGGTCGTCTCATAGGAGTAGGTGAGCAGCCCCGCCTGCATGGCGGCGTCCATCACGTCTATGACGCGGGTGTTGCCGCTGCTCTCAAGGGTGACCGAGACGGCCTCATCCTTCTGCGAGAAGGAGTAGTTCTCCCTGTCGTAGACCGCGAGCGCAACCTCCACCGTGATGGGGGAGGAGGGGAGCCCCTCCGGTACGGCGACCCCGATCAGATAGGGCAGGCCGCCGTTTTTCTCCGCGCTCTGCGCCCAGACGGGGCTGGCGCCGGAGAGCCGGATGAGAAAGTCCGTGCTCTGCATCTCCGCGAGCGTCTTTGCCGCGGCGTATTCGTCCGCCGGGGAGGCGGCGTTGTAGTAGCAGTTCACAAGCTCGGCCGAGAGGTCGGGCTGAAAGGCGGAGTCCGGCTTGCTGCCGCCGATAAAGCCGTGCCCCGCCTCGCCGGAGACGGTGACCGTCCCCGCCGTGTAGCAGTTCTCGTAGCGGTTGCCCGAGTAGACCGAGCGCCCGGCGAATCCGCCGCTGTACTCCGCGGCGGAGACGTCGCCGAGTGCGAAGCAGTCGCGGATGGTGCCGCCGTAGCCGAGCCCCACAAAACCGCCCGCATAGCTGCTGACGGTATTTACCTCCATCGAGGTCCAGCAGCGCTCGATCCGGCCGCCCGTCTCATTGGAGCCCACAAAGCCCGCGTGGCCGGTGGCGGTGCTGCTGTTCGACTGGAGCGTGCCGCCTTTGACATAGCTCTCCGTAATGACGCCGTAATTCCGGCTGACCATGCCGCCGAGCACCGCGCCGGTGTCGGCGGTGATGTTGCAGCCCACGACGGCGCAGTTCTGGATGGTGCCGTAATTGCTGTGCGCGAGCACCGCGGCGTTGTCCGAGAAGAGGACGTTTGCCCCCTCGACGGTGAGGTCGTAGACCTGCCCGGTCGAGCCGATATAGGCGAAGAGCCCCGAGTCATAGTTGCTGAGGGTGAGGCCGGTGATCCTGTGGCCGTTGCCGTCCAGCACGCCGGTGAAGCGGTGCTGGTTGGTGCCGATCGACTTGGTGCGCGCCTCGTCGGCCGCGGAGAGATCGGAGAAATCGAGGTCCGCCGTCAGGTAGTACTTTTTGCCCCAGGCCTCCTCCTGTCTGTTCGTCTGCGGGTCGCCGTCCACCGGGAGATCCTCGACGTTTGCAAGCTCCATCCACTCCGCGGCGGAGGAGATGGGGACCCAGTCGCTGCGGTCCGGTTCGTCCGGATCGGTTCCGGGCAGCGACTCGGCGGTGTAGACCCCGTTTTCCGCGCCCGCATTGCGCTCATCGTTGCTGAGAGGGGACTCGGGGCTGTTTTTCGCGCTGTCGCCGGTGGCGTAGTACTCCTCCGAGAGCGCGATCACGCTGAAGACGTACCGCCCGCCCACGGCGAAGTAGTTGCGGCAGTCAACCATATTGGCCGCGCCGTCCGCGAGCCCGCTTGCCACATAGGAGGGGACCCCGCCGTCGTCCAGCCGGTAGATCAGTATGAGATAGCCGAAGGCGTCCTCCACATAGTCCCAGCAGGCAAATCCCTCCAGCCAGCGCAGGCCGGTGGCGGGGTTCAGCTGCTCGGTGTACCGGTAGCAGGCCGCGTCGTTTGCAAAGTCGATCATCGCGTAGGCGTCGTCCTCGGTCTGCGGCACCGTACCGCTCTCGTAGCCGCTGCCCTCGGCGGCGACCGGCGTCACGGTGAAGTAGTACCAGCTCGCGCCGTTTGCCTCGATGTCGGAGGTGAAGTCATAGGAGGTGCCGGTGACGCCGGTCACCGTCCGGATGGGGGAGAGGCCGTTCTCCGAACCGGAGGCCGTCTCGCGCGCCCAGTAGTCCCACAGCACGACCGTGTAGCTCTCGGCGTGCGGCACCGCGCTCCAGCAGGCCTCCCCGGTGAGCAGACCCGTCGCGCTGTCCGCGCGCCACACGGCGTCCGCCACAGGGGCGAGCGGGCCGCCCTCCCCGCCGGAGGAGGCCTCCTGCCAGGAGAGGAGGGGATAGCCGCCCGCAGGTCCGCTCTTCCAGACGGCGGGCTCTCTGCCGCCGTTTAAGGTGTCGGCGAGCGCCGCGAGCGCCTCGCCGTCCACCCCGGTCGCGTTCGCGTCGGAGATAGAAATGGTGTTTAGATAGTAGATATTCGTCCGGTCATAGAACGAGCTGACCCGGCCGAAGGCCGCGCCCACATCCTTTGTGCCGGTGACCTCGCCCGTGCTGTAGGCATTTTCGATGTCGCCGCCCTGGTAGCCGAGGAGGCCGCCGACGGCCTCGGAGCCCGTGACCGCGCCGGTGTTGTAGAGGTCGCTGACCGCGCCGGAGATCGTGCCGATCACGCCGCCGACCTTCACCTTGCCGGAGACCGCGCCGCTGTTTACGCAGCTGGAGACCGAGACCGAGCTGCCGAAGATCGACACGTTGCCGATCACGCCGCCCACATACTCCGCGTCCGGCGCGTCGATCGTCCCGCTGTTCGAGCACTGCCGGGCAAAGCCCCCGTTGTAGAGATAGCCCGCGACGCCGCCGACATACCTGGTGCCCCCTGTGACCGCCGCGCGGTTGTGACAGTTTAAAAACTCTGTATAATTTGCGTAGCCTGCAATACCACCGGTATAATTTGTATAGGAGCTGGAGCGGTTTCGGACCGCGCCCTCCACCGTGAGATTGCATATGGAGGCGTGCGCGCTGCTGTTGCCGTTTACATAGCCGAACAGTCCGGCGTAGGCGGAGTCGGTGTCCACCGACAGGCCGGTGACCGTGTGGCCGCCGCCGTCAAAGCTGCCCGCGAAGTAGTTGCCGGAGCTGTTTCCGATCGGCGTCCAGGCGGCGCCCCCGAGGTCGATGTCCGCCTCGAGCAGGACGGAGGCGGATTGCAGCCGCCCCGCGTTTACCTCCTGGGCAAACCAGAGGAGCTCCGCGCCGGTTGTAATGTGGTAGACGCCGCTCCCGTCCGGCGTGACGGGGGAGGCCGCACCCTCGAGCGGGGAGACGCCGGTCCCGGCGCCGTCCGCCGCGAAAGCTGAGACGGGCAGCAGCCCGATCAGCATGACAAAGGCCAGAAACAGGGCCAAAAGTCGCTTGTTCATGGAAAAACCCTCCTTATTTTGTCAAAGCGTTCTATCTCAAAGGCCCGAAGTCCCCAATCTGAGCCTGTAGAAAATGAGAAACGGGCGCGCCATTTTGCACACGACAAAATGACGCACCCGTATTTGTGCGTTCCAAAAAGGGAAGATGCAAGTCTTCCGATTTGCGCTGGGGAGAATCGCTTCTCCTGCGTCCGTCTCCTACCTTCCCATGGTCCAACAAGATGGTCCACAGTGGCGGCCTTTCGGCCAGACCCATTTCTGAGCTTTGGAGCGGCCTCGCGCTTACGGCGCCGGCAACATGGGGACTCTCACCCCGTTCCATCTACATCGCCGCCTGGTCCGAGGGACCGTTACGGCGGCGATGGCAAATTCCCACACTTGATTTTATTCTAAAGAAACAGTACCACAACCTGTCCGCTATTTCAATGATTTTTCACAGGAGTTTTAAAATTTTTGAAAATTTTTTCTTGATGGTTAAGCTGTTTTTGCTCTGTTTGCGAGCAAGGTGCTCGCACTCTGAGTACAGACAGAAAACAGCATAACTAGTAAAATACCTTTGGAGGAATTTCTCTTATGGCTGACCGGTTATAGATTTTTTCATTTAGAGTTTATCGTCTGATGAAAAATTGGAGGAGAGAAAAAGATGAAAAATCAGATGGAGGAGATACAAAGACTCACCGTGTGGATCGGGGAGAATACGGACGTCTGGAGAAAGGTCTGCGGTGCGGAGGGGAGAAAGACCAAATTCGAGGAGCATTTGCGGACCATAAAGCTGCTCTGTGAAAGCGAGTTCTACCAGCTGGCGTTTGCCTATCTCTACCGGCAGGCGCTCTCCAGAACCTATGTGAGGGAGGGGATTCTCCTCTTTTGCATGGATAAATTTGTAAAAAAGAGTGAAGAAAGAGAATACGAATTGTTTTCAGAACTGATTTTATACCTGGAGGAGTGTAAGAGAAGATTGGACGGGAGAAGTTCGGGGCGCACTTCTTGTAAAATAGGGGGAGGGATGATATAATATCTAATTTGTAAAGGAAAAGTTGGAGGCGACTATGTTAAATCAGGATATGATTCGCAATATTGCGATTATCGCGCACGTCGACCACGGGAAGACCACCCTCATCGACTCGATGCTCCGCCAGAGCGGCACCTTCCGGGAGGGCGAGGTGGTCGAGGAGCGGGTGATGGACTCGAATGACCTCGAGCGGGAGCGCGGCATCACCATCTTGGCGAAGAACACCTCGCTGCACTACGAGGGATATAAGATCAACATTGTGGACACCCCGGGCCACGCCGACTTCGGCGGCGAGGTGGAGCGGGCGCTCTCGCTGGTGGACGGCGTCGTGCTGCTGGTGGACGCGGTCGAGGGCTGCATGCCGCAGACCCGCTTTGTGCTGAAGAAGGCGCTCGCGGTCGGCTGCGTGCCGATCATCGCGGTCAACAAGGCGGACCGCGAGGGCGCGCGCCCGGTCGAGGTGGTGGACGAGGTGCTCGAGCTCTTCATGGACCTCGGCGCGACGGACGAGCAGCTCGACTCCCCGGTCATCTACGTCTCCGGGCGGGACGGCTGGGCGAACTTCGCCTTTGAGGACCAGCAGGGGACTTTGAAGCCGCTTTTAGACCTCATTGTGAACACCATCCCTGCGCCGAAGGGGGACAGAGAGGCTCCCTTCCGGATGCTCAACTCCAACATCGACTACGACGCGTTCACCGGGCGGATCGCGGTCGGCAAGGTGGAGCGCGGGAGCGTCAAGGTGGGGGACCAGGTCGCCGTCTGTCACGAGGACGGCAGCTCGACCAAGGTGAGAATCTCCACCCTCTACGTCTTTGAGGGCCTCGGCCGCCAGAAGGTGGAGGAGGCGGGCGCGGGCGAGATCGTCGCGATCTCCGGCCTCGGGAATATCGAGATCGGTGAGACGGTCTGCGCCGCCGACTGTATCGACCCGCTGCCCTTTGTCAAGATCGACGAGCCGGTGCTCTCGATGAACTTCATGGTCAACAACTCACCGAAGGCCGGGAGCGAGGGCAAATTTGTCACCTCCCGCCAGATCCGCGACCGGCTGTTCCGCGAGCTCGAGAGCAACGTCGCCCTCCGGGTGGAGGAGACCGACTCGGCCGACACCTACAAGGTCTCCGGCCGCGGCGAGCTCCACCTCTCGGTGCTGATCGAGAACATGCGCCGCGAGGGCTATGAGTTTATGGTGGGCAAGCCCTCGGTCATCACCAAGGAGATAGACGGCGTGCTGTGCGAGCCGTATGAGACGCTGACGGTGGACGTGCCGGAGGACTGCTCCGGCGCCGTCATCGAGAAGATCGCGCAGCGCAAGGGCGAGATGATCAATATGGCCCCGGCGCCCGGCGGCTTTACAAGACTCGAGTTTGAGATTCCCTCCCGCGGGCTGATCGGATATCGCGGCGAGCTTTTGACCGACACCAAGGGCAACGGCATCATGAACACCCTCTTCCTCGGCTACCGGCCGTATAAGGGGGAGATTGCGAGCCGCCAGCGCGGGTCGCTCGTCGCCTGGGAGGACGGCGAGAGCATCACCTATGGGCTCTACAACGCGCAGGAGCGCGGCACCCTCTTTATCGGACCGGGCGTGCGGGTCTACGAGGGGATGGTCGTCGGCGAGAACAGCCGCGGGGATGATATCACGGTCAACGTCTGCAAGCGCAAGCAGCTGACCAACACCCGCGCCTCCGGCTCGGACGACGCGCTGCGTCTCGTCCCGCCGAAGCAGATGAGCCTCGAGCAGTGCATCGACTTCATCGCGGACGACGAGCTCGTCGAGGTGACGCCGGAGAATCTGCGGATTCGCAAGAAGATTTTAAAGACCGATCTGCGGATGAAAGAGGCCTCCAAAAAGAAGAAATAAGAGAGAAAAGCCGCGGAAGAAGCAACTGCTTCCTCCGCGGCTTTGTGATTTTAGGGAATACCGGAGCGAGGGCTATTTTGTCACGGCGCCCTTTGATCGGTCCTCACCGACAAAGGGCGCCGCTCCCGCTTGCGGCATGTGTTCCCGGCGTCGGCCGGCCTGGGCGTGTACCCGTAACATCTGCGGACGCGCTGCGTTTGCAGACGAAAGCCCGGACGCTCCGGAACCGCCTGCCCGCGCGGGAAGAGACCGGCGCTCCAGGGGGCATTTCTATTCCGCGCGGCAGTGTTTGGCTCTCTGTATGCCGGCCGAGGGGATCACGCATCCTGAGCGGGGATCTCGCCGATCGCGAGCAGATTGTCCTTTCCCATACCGCAGACGGAGGGCTGAGAGTCGTACCGGTAGCAGAAATCCAAAAAGTCCGCGCGCTGCTCCGGGTCGCCCATCAGCTTGCGCAGCAGCTCGTTTGGAATGGTTCTCGCGTACGCCCCGGGACCGGCCAACCGGACGTCCCGCACGCCGTGCGCCTCCAGCACCTCCGCGAGCTCCTCCGGGAGAAAGGCGTAGGTGATACACCACGGCGTACCGCCGCGCTCATACTCCGCGATCTCCTGCTCGCCGCCCATGACCCCCTCGGCGAGCAGTTTCTCCGCGGCGCTCCGGTCAAAGGAGAAGCCGCGCACGGCGTTCTCGCGGTTTTGGAGACACCACTGTACAAAGGAATCCTCAGAGTCCGGGTCGAGGATGAACTGGTTTTTTTGCAGCGGATTTGCGAGGTAGGGGAGAGCGCCGAGACGGCTGGTCACGCTCAGCAGAATCCGTTTCTTTGCGATGCGCACCAGCTCGCCGATCACCTGATTCTGATTGGGATAGGTGTAGGACACCGGCGCGTCGAAGGAGAGCACCAGATCAAACGAGCGGTCCGCATAGGCGCTGAGATCCTCGAGCGCCCCCTTCACAAAGGTGATGTTCTCGAGAACGCCCGCCTCTTTGGCGAGCTTTTGCGCCTTGTCGAGCATCGGCTGCGAGATGTCAAAGTGGGTGACCTTATATCCAAGTTTTGCGAGTGGAATGGAGAACCGGCCGCAGCCTGCGCCGCCGTCAAACACTGTTCGGACGCCCTCCAGATGCTCCAGAATGGCGCGTTCGATATGCGCCTTTTGGACGATGTCGTCGATGAAGAGCTGCTCGCGACGGCTCTCAACCTCCCCCTTGTCGGGGAGATTCCACATGCGCTCTGAAATTTTTCTGCTGTAATCCATATTGTCTTACTCCTTTACTCAACTGCGGTAGATTCCACGGATGATATCCTCGATGTCGGGCTCCACCACCCGGAGATCGCGCACCGCGCCGCGGGAGGTCACGTCGGAGATCAGCTTCGCCGCCGGGACGCGGTCCCGGTCGAAGCGGAGAATCAGCCGGTTGCCCTCGCGGGACTCCGTCTCGACCCCGTCGAGGTGAAGCTCGGGGGGCGTTGAGGCAAAGTCGAGCACCAGCCGGCGGTAGGGAGAGACCTTGCGGATGATCGCATCGAGACTGTCGTCCTCGATGATTTTGCCCTCGCTTAGGATAATAATGCGGGAGCAGAGCTCCGAGATGTCCGCGAGGTCGTGGGTGGTGAGAATGATGGTGGTCTCAAACTCGGCATTGATCTCCTTGATGAAGTCGCGCACCGCGTGCTTGACCTCGACGTCCAGCCCGATGGTGGGCTCGTCGAGGAAGAGCAGCTGCGGAGAGTGGAGCATCGCGGCGGCGAGGTCCCCGCGCATCCGCTGTCCGAGCGAGAGCTGGCGCACCGGCTGGTCGATAAACGCGCGGATGCCGAGAATCCGGTCCATCCGGTCGAGCGTCGCGCGGAAAGCGCTGTCCTCGACGCAGTAGATCCGCTTGAGCAGCTCAAACGACTCGCCGAGCCGCAGATCCCACTGGAGCTGGCTCCGCTGCCCGAAGACGACCCCCAGATGTTGCACCACCTGCTTGCGGTCCTGCTGCGGGGAGTGGCCGCACACCTCAATGCTCCCCGAAGTCGGGGTCAGAATACCGCACATCATTTTGATCGTCGTGCTCTTGCCCGCCCCGTTCGGGCCGATGTAGCCGACGATCTCGCCGCGGGAGACCTGGAAGCTGATATGGTCCACCGCGGTGAACGTCTCCCGCTCGCGGCGGAAGAGTCCCACGAGTGAGCCGCGCAGGCCGGGACGCTTTTTGGTGACCTGATAGGTTTTGACAAGGTCGGAAACTGAAATAACTGTCTGATTCATAGAGTCCTCTTTATGAGCCGGCGCTGTCGTAGTGCCGCAGCCCCGCGCGAAACAGGGCGTAGCCGAGCAGCGCAAAGATGAGAGCGAGCCCCGCGAGCCAGAGCAGCACCCCGCCCGGCAGCTGGAGCGGAAGCTCCTTTCCGAGAAAGAGCGAGGAGGGGTAGAAGCTCAGAAACCCGATCGGGAGCACGACGGTGAGCAGAAATTGCACGGCGTGCGGATAGATCGAGAGGGGATAGTGGATTCCCTTGTCGCTGATGATGAGCCAGAGCACAATCAGCTGGGTGCGGTAGGCGAAGAAACCGATGGAACCGATCAGCGTAAAGATGCCGCCGCGCAGCAACGTCACACACAGGATGACAAAGACCAGCGCGGCGACGGAAGCGGGACTCCACCGGAACCCCACCGCCGCGCACCCGTAGCAGAAGACGGGGATTGCCGGGATGAGATCGGTCACGCCGACCAGGTTGAAATCGGAGAAACAGAACTGAAAAAAGACGTCGTGCGGCCGCAGCAGCAGCGTGTCGAACTTGCCCTCCGTGACCTGGTAGCCGATGCTCCAGGTGTGGCTGAAGAGGATGACCCCGAGCCCGTGACTGAGACCGCCCAGCCCGTAGAAGAAGGCGATCTCTCCGGCGTTCCAGCCGCCCAGCCCGCCGAAGCTTGTGATCAGCACGTTCAGCGTCAAAAAACCGGCGAAAAACTGGAGAGGATTTGCGATCAGCCAGACGAGAAAGCTCGCCTTGTACTCGAGCTCCGCTGCGAATGAAATTTTGATATAGGACCCGGCGAGCCTGCAGGCCGACCGGAATTGTTTCAACAGACGCATGACTTAGCCCCCCTGTACCAGTACTTTTTTCTGAGCGCGCCGGGAGACGATCTGAAAGAGAACGAACAGCAGCACAACCCAGAAGAGCTGGACGCCCAGCCCCCACAGGATCTCACCCGTGCCGTACCGGCCGATATAGATCCCGATCGGAAGCTGGTAAGTGTAGACAAACGGCAGACAGTTTAAAATCCGCTGAATCCACTCGGGGAAAAACCAGATCGGCACATAGGCGCCGGAGAAGAGCATAATGAGAATCTGTTGGACCATGCCGAAATTTCCGAACTTGAGCAGCCAGAAGTTGAGCGTGCCCACCAGAGCTCCGAGCAGCCACAGAATGAGATAACCGAAGATGGCGCTCACAAAGAACGGGATCAGCAGAACCGGCGCCGCGGGAAAGGGAAATTGGATGGCAACGCTTGCGAGCAGAAACAGCGGGAGGAAAAAGATGCAGAGTCCGCTGAGCGCCGTCCCGATATCCTGGGCGAGGTAGATCCCGTAGATGGAGACCGGCTTGATAAAGTCGAGCGCAATATCGCCGCGGATGATGGAGTGGCGCAAATTCTCGTCCACGCTGTAGGAGAAGAGATAGCGCAAAAAAAGGCTCACGATGAGATAGGTGAGCATCTCGGAGAGGTTCACCCCGGAGACGGTGCCGCCGCCGGAGTAGAGCGACCGCCAGAGAAAGACTTCGATGAAGAGCAGCAGCGCGGCCGAGAAAAGACCGCTCCAGATGTCAAAGCGGTAGGTGAGCTTTTTCTGCGCAGAAATTTTTAAGTAGTAGAGATATGGCTGTAATCGTTTCATAGCTGTCACCGAACGTCAAAAAATAGCTAAAAAATGTGAGAAAGTTGAGAGGGAATATGGTTACTTTATCGAAAAAAGAAAAAGAAGTCAACAAATGTTACGATTTTGTAACAAAAAAAGGGCAATTTTGTCAAAATAGAGACTGCCCTTTGAATAAAACCGCTCTTGACAGGGGGAGAAAGAAGTTCTATACTGAAACCGCAAAAATATAACATTGTTATATGGAGGCCGGACGGTGAGACAGAGCGAGCGGAGCACACGGGAGCGAATTTTAGAGGCGGGGCGAAGGGAGTTTCTGCGCAGCGGATTTCGCGGCGCCTCTCTGCGCGCGATTGCGCGGGAGGCGGGAGTGACCACCGGCGCCTTCTACGGCTACTACGCGAGCAAGGAGGCGCTGTTCGACGCGCTGGTGAGCGAGGTGGAGATGGCGTTTCTCGGCAAATTTAACGAGGCGCAGAGCCGGTTTGCCGAGCTGCCGCCTGAACTGCAGCCGTCCCATATGGGAGAGATCTCGGGGGACTGTATGGACTGGATGGTGGACTATATCTACGCGCACTTTGAGGAGTTTTGGCTGTTGCTCTGCTGCGCCGAGGGGACCCGACACGAGCGATTCCTCCACACGCTTGTGGAGATCGAGACTGAGGGGACCCATAAGTTTTTGGAGGTGCTGGGAGAGCTGGGGCATGAGACGCCGCAAATTGATCCCCAGCTGGAGCACATTCTGGTCAGCGGCCTTTTCTCCGGCTTTTTTGAGATCGTGGTCCACAGGATGCCGAAGGAGGAGGCGCTCGGATATGTCCGGGCGCTGCGGGACTTTTATACCGCAGGCTGGCAGAAGATTATGGGGCTTTCCGCCCTATAATTTTTGTCCGTTAGTTAGCTTATGCTAACTTCAGGAGATAGATAGAAGATCAAAGGAGGAATCACTGTGAAATCAGAGTCAAATCTGTCGAGGCTGCTGGGGTACGCGGGCGGACATCGATATCTCACCTACGCCTCATGGGTACTGTCCGCGGGGAGCGCGCTTATCGCGCTGGTCCCGTTCTGGTACATCTGGAAAATCATCGGGGAGGTGCTGCGGGTGGCGCCGGATTTTGAAAAGGCGCAGGGGCTGGTGCAAAATGGCTGGTCGGCAGTGGCGTTTGCCGTGCTGTCGGTCCTTGTCTACATCGCCGCGCTGATGTGCTCTCACCTCGCGGCCTTTCGGATTGCCACCAACCTGCGAATCGAGATGATGCACCACATCGTGAAGCTGCCGCTGGGATTTACAGAGCGGTTCGGCAGCGGAAAGCTGCGCAAGATCGTCAATGAGTCAAGCGCCGCCACCGAGACCTATCTCGCCCACCAGCTCCCCGACAAGGCGGCGGCGCTCGCGACCCCGGTGGGGCTGCTGGCGCTGCTCCTCGTGTTTGACTGGCGGATGGGGCTGCTGAGCCTTGTGCCGGTGGCGCTCGGCTTTCTCATTATGATGGCGATGACCGGCGCGCGTATGCAGAAAAAGATGCAGGAGTACCAGAACGCGCTGGAGGACATGTCGAACGAGGCGGTGGAGTATGTCCGCGGTATCCCGGTGGTCAAGACCTTCGGCCAGACGGTATTCTCCTTTCGGAAATTCAAGGACTCGATCGACCGGTACGGCCGCTGGGTCATCGCCTACACGAAGGAGCTGCGCGCGCCGATGCTCCTCTACACGGCGGCGATCAACAGCGTGTTTGCCTTTCTGATCGCGGCGGGAATCTGGTTCACTCAGAGCGGAGTGACAAACGAGCTTATTCTGAATCTCATGTTCTATATTATTATCACGCCGGTTATCTCGGTGACTCTCACGCGGATTATGTTCCAGAGTGAGAACGCGATGATCGTGGACGACGCACTCCGGCGGATCGACACGGTGCTCACCGCCCGGCCGCTCGCAGAGCCCACAGCGGCCGGACACCCGGCCGGGGCGGCGGTGGAGCTCCGGAATGTGAGCTACAGCTACGACGGCGAGAAAAATGCGGTCGAGGATATTTCGCTCCGAATTGAGGCGGGACAGACGGCGGCGTTTGTGGGGCCCTCCGGAGGAGGGAAGTCGACCCTTGCGGCGCTCATCGCGCGCTTCTTTGACCCTCAGAGCGGCAGCGTCGCAATCGGGGGAGTGGATGTGCGGGAGATCAAAAAGCGGGAGTTGATGGACACCGTCTCCTTTGTCTTTCAGAACAGCAGGCTGATCAAGGCGTCCATTCTCGAAAATGTGCGCCTGGGACGGCCGGACGCCACGCGGCAGGAGGTACTGCGAGCGCTGGAGGCCGCCCAGTGCGCCGATATTCTGGCGAAGTTCCCGCGCGGAGTGGACACGGTGATCGGGACCGGAGGGGTCTATCTCTCAGGCGGGGAACAGCAGCGGATTGCGATCGCCCGAGCGATACTGAAAAACGCGCCTGTTCTCATTTTGGACGAAGCCACCGCCTTCGCCGATCCCGACAACGAGACGCGGGTACAGAAGGCGCTCTCCCATCTCTCGGAGGGAAAGACGGTGCTTCTCATCGCCCACCGGCTCTCCACCGTTGTGAGCGCAGATAGGATCTTTGTCTTAAAGGAGGGCAGGATTGTCGAGAGCGGGACCTGCCGGGAGCTCTGCGAGCGAGACGGGCTGTTCTCAAAGATGTGGCGTGACTATCAAACTTCGGTACAGTGGAAGGTCGAGAAGGAGGCGTAAAGACCGTGATAAAAACACTTCAGAAAAAATTTGCTCTGTCGGAGCAGGGGGCGAAGGACCTCGTCAAGGGCTGTGTCGCCTGCGTGTTTCAGAATCTCTCATTTTTATTTCCAGCGGGACTGCTGTACTGCCTGATCGGCGATCTGCTGGCGGGCGGGATCACACCGGGGAGGCTGCCGCTCTATCTCGTGGGGACGCTCGGTTGCATCGGACTGATTCTGCTCACCACCTGGTTCCAGTACAACGCGACCTACTTTGCCACCTATACCGAGAGCGGCGTGCGCCGGATCTCGCTTGCGGAGAAGCTGCGCAAAATTCCGCTCTCCTTCTTTGGGAAGAAGGACCTCGCCGATCTGACCAGTACCATCATGGCCGACTGCACCTTTCTGGAGCAGTCCTTCTCCCACTTTATCCCGGAGCTGATCGGCTCAATGATCTCCACTGTACTGGTTGCGGTTGGCCTCTTTTTCTTCGACTGGCGAATGGCGCTTGCGGCGCTGTGGGTGCTGCCGGTCGCGTTTGCGATCGTCGGACTCTCCGCTCGGGTGCAGGAGAGACTGAACGGACGGCAGATGGCGGCGAAAATGGCCTGTGCCGACGGGATACAGGAGTGCATCGAGACGGTGCGCGACCTGAAAGCGAGCAATGCGGAGAAGGAGTACCTCGAGGGACTTGACCGGAAGATCCGGGCGGTGGAGCGCCGTGCGATTCTCTCCGAGCTCGGCACCGCGGTATTTGTGGTCTCGGCGACGCTGATTTTGAAACTGGGGATTGCGACAGTAGCGCTCGTCGGCTCGATTTTACTGCTCGCAGGTTCGCTCGACATACTGACCTTTTTCCTCTTTCTGCTGGTGGTCTCCCGGCTGTATGATCCGCTCCAGGGCGCGCTGCAGAACCTTGCGGCGGTCATCTCCACCCGCACGAACATCGCCCGGATGAACGAGATTCTCGACCACCCGGTTCAACAGGGGGGCGACGTTCTCACCAATAGAGGCTATGACGTCGTCTTTGACCATGTGGGCTTTGCCTACAACAGCGGCGAAACGGTGCTGCGGGACGTCTCCTTTGTGGCGAAACAGGGGGAGGTCACGGCGCTCGTCGGTCCCTCGGGAGGGGGGAAGACGACCGTCTCACGTCTTGCGGCGCGCTTCTGGGATGCGGATCGGGGGAGAATCACCGTCGGGGGAATGGATATCTCGCAGATTGACCCGGAGACGCTGCTCTCGCTCTATGCGATCGTATTCCAGGATGTGACGCTGTTTGACAACACCGTTCTTGAGAACATCCGGATCGGGAAGAAGAACGCCACCGACGAGGAGGTGCTCGCCGCGGCTCGCCTCGCGGGCTGCGAGGAGTTTGTGGAAAAGTTACCGGACGGCTGGCACAGCCGGATTGGAGAGAACGGCTGCACGCTCTCGGGCGGTGAGCGCCAGCGCATCTCGATTGCCCGGGCTTTTCTGAAGGACGCGCCGGTTATTTTGCTCGATGAGGCGACAGCCTCGCTCGATGTGGAGAACGAGACAAAGGTTCAAACGGCGCTCTCCCGCCTGATCCGGGAGAAGACGGTGCTCGTGATCGCACACCGGATGCGGACGGTGGCGGGCGCGGACAAAATTGTTGTTCTGGCGGACGGAGAAGTCGCGGAGCAGGGAACTCCGGCACAGCTGATGCAGAAGGGCGGACTCTACGCCCATATGGTGGGATTGCAGACAGAGAGCCAGCGCTGGACGCTGTAACCTGCTCAGAGAAAGAGAGCTGCGGCACACAGATGTGTGCCGCAGCTCTCTGTTTGGGGATCAGACCGCTGGGAAGCCGTAGCACTCGGCCCCGGGCGGAGAAGAGGCTGCCGGGAGATCTCCAGCGGCGGAGACAGCGCCTGGAACAGCGAGCCCTGTGCCCGGCCGCGGCGAACAGCGAGTCGACGCGGCCTGCGGCCGCTGTAAACCGGCCGAAACGGGAGTGGCCCGGATCACCGTCGGAAACAGGGCCGCCTATTCTCTGCGTCGTCCGTCCTCGGTGAAGACCTGGCGCAGGCGGAGCTCGGTCGGAAGAATGGTGAAGGCCAGCGCCGCCAGCTGAAGCAGTATGAGAAGAAGAACGACCGTCTCAAATGCCGGATGGCCTGCGCTCCAGATCAGAATCGGAACGCTGAGTGCGGTGAGCGCCGTGCCGATATGTGTACTGAGTCGGCCCCAGTAGGCGTGGGCGTAGGTCCAGGTATCGTCGTTTTTTCGTGACATCGCGGTGCGGTAACCGGAGAGCCCCTCACGGTTTACAGGCGGACGCCTGCGCCAGCGCCGTCCCAGAAAAAACATCGAGAGCGGCGTGAGAAGGGCGCATACGGACAAAAAGAGAAACACAGAAACATCCTTTCAAGCGGGCGGGACCGACAGAGACAGAGCGGAGAAGCTGCGTCGGAAAGGAGCAGCCCCTCCCGACGCTCGTTTTGAGGAGCTCACAGCTGTGAGCAGAAGGTGGGGAACGCCTGTTCTCTCCGGTGGGATTGGCCTCGGAAAAGTTCGGACAGATAGAACGGTATTTCCTCTGCGCTCGCAGTTCTACAGACGGCAGGCTTTTTGAACCGGTGGGGAGCGATGGAGGAAGCCGTCCGTTTTTGCGGGGAGGAGGCGCCTCCCTGGATATGGGAAGAGCGGCATTTCAACCCTGAGGACCCGGAGCGGAACCGCCGTATCGTGCGGGCGCCCGGTCAGCCGAGCGTGTTGCTCCACTCGGCCTCGCGGAATCCGACCAGAACAAAATCCTCGCCGATGAGCAGCGGGCGCTTGACGAGCATCCCGTCGCTCGCGAGCAGCTCCAGCTGCTCCTCCTCGGAGAGTGTGGGCAGCTTCTCCTTCAACCCGAGCGACTTGTAGACAAGGCCGCTGGTGTTAAAAAAACGCCGGAGCGGGAGTCCGCTCTGCCGATACCAGGAGGTGAGTTCCTCGCGGGTGGGGCGTTCTTCCTTGATGTCGCGCAGGGTATAGGAGACACCGCCGGCGTCTAAAAACTGCTGCGCCTTTTTGCAGGTGCTACATTTCGGATAACAGACAAAGAGCACGGAAAAGACCTCCTTTTTTAAAAAAATAAAAACTTATAGTATTTTGGGGATATAATATCCAAAATGATGTTGAAATAAAAGTATTAAAATGATTTAAAAATACTTTTGGGATTTTAAAAGAGGGGGATGGGACAGGAAACCCGTTTCCCAAAAAGGAGCGCATGTGCGGCCGAAACGTCATAGAAGACGCCTTTTGGAGTCAGAGCCACACCGGTGAACCGACGGCGGCGTCTCCCGTATGGAGATCCGTCCCCGAAAAAATAGCGGAACCTGTACCGGAGCGACTGTATCTTACCCCGCATGAGGCCCTCCCGGCCCAGGAGCTGTTCACCGGAAAGACGGCGGAGAGCCGTGCCGAAGGAGGGGCCTCACAAAGGGGGGCGGAGTTGGAGATCGTTCACTGAGACGATTTGGTCCCCGTTTGGAGAGCTGGACGCCGCCCAGCCGCGGACTCCGGCGGAGGGACACCGTCAGAGGAGGAGTCCCTCCGCCGGTGCGGTATACGGAGAGAGAAGCTTCTTATTTTTCAAAGAGTTTCGAGATCAACCCATAGCCGGGCTTGACAAAGGCGCCCGACTCGCCGGATTTTTCAGTGTAGTCTCTGCCGCAGCCGCCTGCACTCCGGCTGTCGTAGATGAGATAGGGAACCGGATCTCCGTCATGGGTCCGGGTGGAGGTGAGCGTCTTGTGATCGGAGAGCATGAGTAGCCGGAACGGCTCGCCGCGCCGCTCCAGCGCCTCAACAATGGGTTTTGTCACCCGGCTGTCGAGGTACTCAATCGCTTTGACCTTGCCCTCGAGATCGCCGTTGTGGGTGCACTCGTCCGGCGCCTCGATGTGTACGCCGACGAAGTCGTAGCGGTCGAAGGCGCGGATTGCGGCCTCGACCTTCCCCTCGTAGTTGGTGTCGAGCTCGCCGGTCGCGCCTTCCACTTCGATCGTGTCGAGCTTACCGAGCGCCGCGATGCCGAAGACCAGCGGTACGGCGGAGATCACCGCGCCGGAGACGCCGTATTTCTCGGTGAAGTCATCGAGCAGCACCGCGCTGCCCTCCGCCCAGAACCAGATACCGTTTGCGGGGAGCTTGCCCGCCTCAATCCGGGCCCTGTTGAGCGGGTGGGAGGGGAGCAGACGGGAGGCGATTTCCTGCGCTTCGTTGAGAATCTCGGCCTCTTGACAGCCTTTCAGCAGATAGGGGCCGATCGCACTCTTCAGGATATCGTGCGGCGGAGTGGCGACAAGGCCGTCGATACCGCCCTTCCCCTGCACGGCGATATGGCGGAAGGAAGGGGTGGGATGGATTACGATCTCAAGTTTGGCAAGGCAGTTTGCGAACTCCTCCTGCTCGCAGAGCCAGCGGATCAGGGCCATCGAGGTTTCGCCGTCAATACTGCCGGCGTTGTGCGAGAGGATGATACTGTCCTCGTAGCGGTCCGCAAGGTCGAGAGAGACCATATTCAGTCGGTAGGAGATATCTCCTGCCTTGAGCTGGACGCCTGCGCCCGCCGCTTCGAGCGGGGAGCGGCCGGTGAAACAGACGGTCGGATCATTGCCGAAGATGGAGAGGATAGCGGTGTCGCTCCCGGCGGGGAGCCCCTCCGGTACAGTCAGCACCGAGCCGACCTCGCCGCGGCTCGCGAGCGAGTCGATGAACGGCTTTGCGGCGTATTCGAGCGGCGTCTTGTCGCCGAGCGAGGGGACGGGATTGTCGGCCATGCCGTCCCCAATGATGAGCAGATATTTCATTTGATATTCCTCCTTTTGGGTGACGCACTTTAGATCTGGAACTGGTCCCACCCACGGTACTGGAGGGCCTCGGCGATATGAGCGGGGGAGATTGCCGGCTCCCCCGCGAGATCGGCTATGGTGCGCGCCACTTTTATTATTTTATCATAAGCGCGGGCGGAGAGGGAGAATTTTTCAAAACTTTGCCGGAGAAGTTCGGTGCAGCCCGAGTCGAGCGGACAGAACTCGGTGAGCTCGCGGGAGCTCATGCCGCTGTTTGTATGAGTGGACCGGCCGGAGAAGCGCGCCGTCTGGAGTTCGCGGGCGCGTATCACCCGCGCGCGGATATCCGCGCTGCGCTCGCCCGGCGTGCGGCGGCTGAGCTCCGCGATGCTGAGCGCCCGCACCGGTACTCGCAGATCAAACCGGTCGAGCAGCGGGCCGGAGAGCTTGCCGAGATAGGCGCGCACTTCGCTCGCAGAGCAGTGGCACCGCGAGGGGGCCACGCCGTGATAGCCGCACCGGCAGGGGTTCATCGCGGCGACGAGGGTGAAGTCGGCGGGGAAGGTACAGCTCGCCCGGACGCGTGAGATTGTGAGATTGCCGTCCTCGAGCGGCTGCCGCATCGCCTCGAGCGCGGCCCGCGGAAATTCGGGCAGCTCGTCGAGAAAAAGAACGCCGCGGTGCGCGAGCGAGAGCTCCCCGGGGCGGGGATGGACGCCGCCGCCGGTGAGCCCCGCGAGACTGATCGAGTGGTGCGGTGCGCGGAAGGGGCGGGAGGCGATGAGAGACTGTGCTCCGCCGAGCAGGCCCGCGGCGGAGTAGAGCCGGGTGACCTCGAGCATCTCCTCCCGGGTCATCGGGGGAAGGATTCCGGGCAGCCGTTTTGCGAGCATACTCTTGCCGGAGCCGGGCGCGCCGCAGAGCAAAACGTTGTGCCCTCCGGCGGCCGCAATCTCGAGTGCGCGCTTCGCGAGCTCCTGCCCTTTGACCTCGGAGAAGTCCGGGACAGAGAGCGGTTCGGCCGCGGCGCCTGGGGAGACCGGCCGCGGAGCGGACTCCCCGCGCAGCAGTGCGCAGAGCTCCGCGACGTCACGTACGGGGACGACGGAGACCGTCTCGGCGAGCGCGGCCTCGGCGGCGTTTTGTTCGGGGAGGTAGAGGGTGTGTATACCGAGTGCCGCCGCGTCGAGTGCCATCGGGAGCGCGCCTGCGACCGGACGCAGCGCGCCGCCGAGGGTCAACTCGCCGACGAGCGCCGCATCCTGCGGGACAGGCGGCAGCTTTTCCTCTGCGACGAGCAGAGAGACGAGGATGGGCAGATCATAGAGCGGGCCCTCTTTGGCGGTGTCGGCTGGGGAGAGATTGACGGTAATCCGGGAGAGAGGGAAGGGCAGCCCGCTGTTCTTCAGCGCGGCGCGCACCCGGTCGCGGGACTCACGCACCGCTTTGCCGGGCAGCCCCACAAGCTCGAAGGCGGGTAGCCCGCCGGACAGATCGGACTGAACCTCCACCCGGTAGGCCCCGATGCCATTGAGACCGAAACTTGTAACTTCTGCTAACATAATTACCTCAAATTCCCTGTAGTGTTTTGGAAAAGCCCTGTTTTCCAAAAACGCCGTCTCCCCTTAAACGAGGAGAGACGGCGATGGAAGGAGAGACTGTTTCCGAAGAGTCGTTTTAGAGCGAAATGTAACTGCGCTCTTTGCGGCGCGGCGCGGGCTCCCGCGGGACGGTGTTCTCCGAAGCAGGCGGCTTCGTACCCGCCTCGCTGAAGGACGTGCCGCAGAGGTCCGGAGAGCGGAGCGCCGCCGGATCGAAGGTGGGAAAGTGCGAGCTTCGCGGAGAGGAGGGAGCGCCGCGGATGTCCCGCCGATTTGTACGCCCCGGGAGACGGAGGTCGGGACAGGGCGGAATAGGCAGGAGCTCCCGCGAAGCGACTCCGGGGGGAGAGGCGGTTTTACCCTCCTCCCGCACACCGGCGGAGCTTCGGCCGTCCGGGACCGGAACGGTGTGACGCTAGAGCGAGTAGCGGTCGAGGAAGCGAATGAGAATTGTCGCGACCTCCGCGCGGGTGGCGGTGCCCTTCGGAACCAACAGCCCCTCGTCCTTCCCTCCGATCAGCGAGGCTCCGACCGCATACTCGAGCGCGTCGTAGGCCCAGCTTGAGATCTCGCCTTGATCCCGGAAAGAGGAGAGCGAACCCTGCGCCGAGGTGTCGAGCTTTTTATAGGAGGCGTAGCGCATTAGGACGGTTGCGAGCTGCTCCCGGGTGAGCGGCTCGTTCGGTGCGAAGAGCGTGTTGTCCACCCCGTTCATCACGCCGCTTGCGGAGGCCCAGGCGACCGGCTTTGCGTAGTAGTCGGTGTAGGTGACGTCTGTGAAATGGTGCGAGCCGGTCTCAGGGCTGCCCTCCAGTCGGTAGAGGATGGTCACCAACATCCCGCGGGTCATCGAATTCTCCGGGGAGAAGGTGGTGTGGGAGGTGCCGCCAAACAGCCCGAGTTCGACTGCGCGCAGGATCGATTCCTCCGCCCAGTGCCCCGTGATGTCGGTAAAGGTGGTCCGGCCGAGGGTGAGATCGGCGTCGAGCGTCCGGCCGACTGCATCGACGACCGCGTCCTTCGGGATGGTGACGCTGTTGGCGCCGTCTGCGAGCGTGACAGTGAGCGTGTCCCCGCTGACTGTGGCGGCGCCGAGCGAAGAGAAGGCGCTCCCCGCAAAGATCGTCTCGTCAAACCGGACGGTGAGTTTGCCGTCCACGAGGACGGAGGAGAGAACCTCCGGCGCTTTCCGGTCAACGGTGAAGACCATCTTTGTCTCGTCCGCCGGGTCCTGATGGACGCCGGTGATGACGATGCCGGTATTTCCGCCGGTCTGCTGACAGGTGATGGCGTTTTCGCTTCCGCTCACGCTGCCGAACTCGGTGAGCCCGAGCCGGGTCAGCTGATCGCCCCAGGCGACCGGCTGGTCGGTGAGCGCGGAGAAGGACTGGTCGAGAGCCGTGCGCAGCACGGAGGAGAGCTGATTATACTGGCTGCCGAGCACCTCGGCCGCAATACCCGGCTGGTAGTAGGAGCGCATCCCGAAGGGGCCCGTGGCCGGGGCCTGCATGTTGCCCCGGTACTCGTCGTCCAGGCGGGAGTTAAAATTGTAGAGGACCAGCCCCTCGGCGGGGCGGTAGACCTGAGCCGCTTCGGAACCCTCGAAGACCCCGCGCAGCCCGCGGTACTCAATGAAGACGGTCTCGTCCGAACAGAGCGGGTCGGCGATGGTATAGCCGAACACCTTGCCCTCCTTTGTCTCTGCGCCCGATACCAGATCGATCACATACTCGCCGTCCGCAGTGATCTCCTGGATGTTGGAGGAGTCGAACCAGTCGCCGTACTTGTCGCGCAGCGGAGTCGAGATGTACTGCGGAACCGGGAGCGTCTGATTCATGAGGTCCCAGAAGCCGATGGTCGCGGCGCTCTGATCCTCGTAGCAATAGTAGTCGCAGAAGCCGAGCAGATGGGAGAACTCGTGAGCGAAGGTGCCGTTTTCCGGAAAGGTGTTGCCCGCCGCATCGGTGACCGAGCTGCCGTCGCCCGAGTTTAAAATCAGATTATAATAGTAGACGCCACCGGTGCTGTCGCTGTAGGACGGAGTCCGGGTGAGAGACGCCCAGATGTCGTCGTATTTCTCGCGCAGGGCGCGGTACTGCTGCTCAGTCGGCAGGAAGCCGAGATAGGCCCGCAGCACCTGACGGTTGTAGTCCTCGTCGTCCATCCGCAGCGGGAGATAGCCGGTCTGCTGCGGCCAGAGCAGATCGCCCCAGCTGCCGTACTCGCTGTCGAGATAGAGGGTGGTGCCGGCGGCATCCGAAAAGCCGACCTGTTCGACATAGTTCATCGCCTCACCCGCGATGTAGTTGAGCCGGAGGATCTGGTCGATCGAGGTGATACAGATACTCGCGATCTCCCCGTCGTGATAAATGATATGGCTCTCACCCTCCGCAAAGTCGAGCAGCTGGTCCGAGTACTCGAGCGTGTAGGCGCCGGTGAACGGATTTTGCAGCCGGGCGGTGACGTCCACGTGCGGACAGAGATAGAGCTCGCCGTCCAGCTCAAAGACATGATCCTGGGGGTTGCTGCTCGTCACATCACAGGCCGAGGTCTCATTGAGCGGAAGCGTATAGTTGGTGGAGGCGCCGCGCTGGTCCACGACTGCGACCAGTCGGAGATGGGTCGGATACCCCTCCGGATTTTCCCGCGAGACCGGCAGGAAGTAATTTTTACTTTTCCCGAGTTCAAAGGAGCTCTCGCTCTCCGGAAAGAGCTTGGTGTCGACCGACAACTCGCCGAACGAGATCTCGTCGAAGTAATTTTGAACCGAGAGCTCCGAGGAGTTGTAGGCGAGGTCGAGCTGCTGGTGGAGATTGTTCTCCCCCGCGACAAACTCCGGCTCGCCGCCAAACCGCATCAGAACCAGCGCGTTGTTATGCGCCCCCTTGATTCCGCTCTCCTCCAGCGAGAGGGTGCGCGCGGTCTGGAACGCTCCGAGCCGGTTGATCGAGTGGTGCGGATTCTGTTCGTTGTACTGGGGCAGGGAGGGGAGTTCGGTCAGCACTTCGGAGAGCGCGGCGTTTACCCCCGGAAAGGAATCGAGCGGAAATTCGAGCAGGGCGGCGGAGGCGCCGCCTGCGAGCGTGAAGCTCATCACGCCCGCCAGGAGGAGTGAGAGAATGCGGCGTTTCAACAAAACAACTCCTTTATTTTGTATTTTAATAACACTATATCAGAGAATCTGTGGTGACGCAAGGGAGAAAGGCCTATTCCACCGACTTTAAACTCTCGGTCATGCTGACCTTTTTGAGCTTGCGCTGCATGACGAGATTGACAAATGCTGAGAAGAGCAGAGTGAGTGCGACCGAGAGCAGATAGCCGAGCGGCTTGATCTCGCGGGAGAACATCACCATGTCGAGCTCGGCTGCGGAGATGACAAAACGGTGGAGCAGCAGTCCGAGCGGGATGCCCAGAGCTGCGCCGATCACAGTGAGCGCGACGTTTTCGCGGTAGATATAGCTTGAGACCTCGCGGCTGGTAAAGCCGAGCACCTTGATGGTCGCGATCTCACGAACCCGTTCGGTGATATTGATATTGGTGAGGTTGTAGAGCACCACAAAGGAGAGCAGCGCCGCGCAGATGATCAGCACCAGCACGATGTAGTCAAGGCTGCTCATCGCGTCCGAGACCGATTTAACCATTCCGTCGATGAAGTCGGCCGAGGTGAAATAGCCGGACGCGAGAAGACTTGCGGAGGCCTCCGCCTCCGCGCTCTCGGAGGCGTCGGCGGTGACGGCCATGACCTGCGAGAACTCAAGAGAGACGCCGGTGAGCCGCTCATAGAGCGCGGGGGTCATATAGACGTAGTGGTAGACATAGTTTTCGCAGATATCGAGAACGGGCACCTGCACCGGCCGGTCCTCGAGCGTTAGAGTGATCTCGTCCCCGGGGGAGACGCCCAGTAGCTTCGAGAGTTTTTCCGAGAGCACGACCCCTTCGTCCGAGAGGGAGATCTCCCGGCCGCTCTGACGGTCGCGCAGCGAGATGAAGGTGGAGAGCTCCTCCGTCTGTTCAGGAAGCAGGAGGTAGACGTCGGCGCTGCCCCCGCCGCCCTCAGCGGCGACCAGCTTCTGGCTGTAGAGCATGCTGTCCGTAATGAGCGGCTCCTCAGAGATGACCTCGAGCGCCTGGGAAAGTTCGCCCTCGGCTGCGGTGGCGGTCAGGTTATAGTGGAAGATCTCGCCGAACTGATTGTCGACGATGACCGAGATCGAGTCCTTTAGGCCAAAACCGGTGAGCATCAGCGCGGTGCAGCCGGAGATGCCGATGACAGTCATCAAAAACCGCTTTTTATAGCGGAAGAGATTGCGGGCCGAGACCTTGTAGGAGAAACTCATCCGGTTCCACAGCGGAGTGAACCGCTCGAGCAGAATGCGCTTGCCGTTTTTCGGCGGGCGGGGACGCATCAGCTGAGCGGGCGTCTCGCGCAGCTCACCGACGCAGGAGAGAAACGCGGTGCCCACGGTGCAGAGGATGGCGCCGCCCGTCGCGAGCGCCGCATAGAAGAAGTTGAACGGCGTCTCAATCGGCGGGAGATGGGCGTAGAGCATTCCGTAGGCGTTCCAGATGACGACGGGGAACAGCCAAAAGCCGGCAAAGAGCCCCAGAATACTCCCGAGTACCGCGGCAAAGAGGGCGTACAGAAGGTATTTTCTGGCGATTTTGAGCTTCCCGTAGCCGAGCGCGCCGAAAGTACCGATCTCGGTCCGGTGCTCCTCGACCATGCGGGTCATAGTGGTCAGGCAGACGAGTGCGGCGACAAGGAAAAAGAAGACGGGGAAGACGCCGCTGATTGCGGCCACCCGGTCGATGTCCTGCGAGAGGCTGACAAAGCCCGCGTTTTTCTCCCGGTCGAGCACCATCCAGCTCGGCTGTTCGAGCGCACCGATTTCGGCCTCTGCGTCGCTGATCTCGGCCTCGGCCTTTGCGATCTCCTCGTCAAAAGTACGGCGGCTCTCCTCGAGCTCCGCGCGTCCTGTTTCAAGTTCGCGCTCGCCCTCTGAGATCTGCCGGCGCGAGGTCTCGAGTGCGCGCCGGCCCTCTTCGAGCTGACGCGCCCCGTCGGAGAGAGCCGCCTCAGCGGCGTCCAGCTGAGCCCGGCCCTCACTGACCTCGGCCCGGCCCGCGGCGAGCTGCGCCGCGCCGCTCTCGTAGGCGCTGCGCGCCTGGTCGAGAGCGGGGGTGAGTTCCGCGATGAGCGCCGCGGTGGCCGCGGCGGTGGCCTCATCCCCGGCCTCGAGGGCCGCCTCGTAGGCGGCGGTGAGCGCCTCAAGCTGCGCCTCCAGCTGTGCGATCTGTTCGCCTGCGGCGTCGAGCGCCTGCTGCTGCCGGTCGAGTTCCGCCTCGGCGGCGTCGAGCTGCGGCTCGGTTTCGGCCTTCGTCGCCTCGAAGGAACTGCGGCCCTCCTCGAGCTCACGCTCCTTTGAGGCGAGAACGTTCTCCGCCTCCCGGAGTTCGCTCCGGCCGGCGCGGAGCTGCGCCTCAACGTCGGCGAGCTGCGCCTCCGCCTCCGCGAGCTGCTGTTCGCCCTCGCTGCGCTGCTTTGCGAGTTCGGCGCGGGCGTCGTTGATCGCGGCGTCCGCCTCATTGCGGATCTCCTGGTAGCGAATTTCGCTGCGCTCTTTTCCGAGCGTCTCAAGCCGGGAGACGGCATTGTCTGCGAGCGCGCGGTAGTTCTCCTCAAAGGCGTTCTCCGCCGCCGCGCCGTTTAGCGTGAGGTAGACCTCGAGGTAGTAGTCGCTGACGAACGCCTCGGGCGGAAGCAGGAGGAAGAAGTCGACCGAACCGCTGCCGATGGTGCTCGTGCCGCGGTCAAAGGTGACATAGAGCGGGCTTGAAACGACGCCGACCACCTTCAGCTCGCGCGGGGAGACGAGCTCGAGCGAGCTCTCCTTGTTGTCCGCGGGGATTGTAATTGTGTCGCCGAGCGAAAAGCCGAGCTTTTCCACGGCGGCGCTGTCGAGCAGGCACTCGTCCGGAGCTGCGGGCATCCGGCCCTCCTCGAGCTGCGGGGTGTTCACCCCGTCGGTCAG
Organism: uncultured Clostridia bacterium; assembly: GCA_904420075.1. GTDB lineage: Bacteria > Bacillota > Clostridia > Oscillospirales > Feifaniaceae > CAJFTX01. Next base: position 42,421 of record CAJFTX010000020.1, read on the forward strand.
CGAGAGCAGGTGGGCCGCCTTTTCGACCTCGCCGTGCTGCACGATGAGATCGGCAAAATAGGCGGGGGCGACCGAGGATACCTCCGGCAGGGCGCGCAGCGCGTCGAGGTCCGCATCGGTAAAACCGGCGGTGGAGATGAGCCGCACGTCGTGCATCCCGTGCTCGTCAAAATAGTGGTCGCAGGTCAGACGCATATCGGGACTGGTCGCGGAGAGGCCCGCAAAAAAGCCCGCGCCCAGCGCCACGATGGCGAAGATCGCAAAGAACCGGGCTCCCGTCTTGCGAAATTCGCGGAAGATATCCTTGTTCAGCGCTTTCATGCTACCACTCAATCTCCTCTACCGGGGTGGGATGGTCGTTTGTGACCATCTTTGCCACCTTTCCGTTTCTGATGGTGATGACCCGGTCGCCCATCGCGGTGATAGCCGAGTTGTGGGTGATGAGGGCGACGGTGGTGCCGGTCTGGCGGCAGGTGTTCTGAAGCAGCGCCAGAATCTCCTTGCCGGTCACATAGTCGAGCGCGCCGGTCGGCTCGTCGCAGAGCAGCAGCTTCGGATTTTTCGCGAGCGCACGGGCGATTGCGACCCGCTGCTGCTCCCCGCCCGAGAGCTGCGAGGGAAAGTTGTCCATCCGGTCGGCAAGCCCCACCTCCCGCAGCACCTCGGCGGGGTCGCGCGGCTCCTTGCAGATCTGACTGGCGAGCTCGACATTCTCCTTGGCGGTGAGATTCTGTACCAAATTATAGAATTGGAAGACAAACCCTGTCTCGTACCGTCTATAGAGTGTGAGCTCCTTTTCACTGTAGGCCGAGATGAGCTTTCCGTCCATCTCAATTTGTCCCTCGGTGACGCTGTCCATCCCGCCGAGCAGATTTAAAATGGTGGTTTTCCCCGCGCCGCTCGGGCCGACGATGA
>CAJFTX010000021.1 GCA_904420075.1 uncultured Clostridia bacterium
GGGAACCGGTATAAGGCACAGGGCAGGAATACGCGACAGAAGAGAAAGCGGAGAAAAACAAGTTGCTGCTCCGGGCACAAATAGATGTTATTGGTGTTATTGGTGTCGGTCCGCGTCATTTCACCACATCTCGACTACCGTCTTGAGCCGGCGCACAATCTTGCCTTCTGCACTGGCGCCCGGGAGTTTTCCTCGGAGTCCCGGTAGCTGGAGTCAACATGGCAGGCCGGCTCTCCGCCGCTTCCGCATCCTCCGCGGATGGACTCGGCGCACAGCGTAGGCTCTTTGTTCATAAAATATTTTAAATTGGGACGGAGAAAAGGGAGAAGACGTATCGTCTAATAGATAAAAGAAAAGAGAGGCACAGTACCGGTGTGCCTCTCCTGAGAACTCTTTTTAAAGAAATCTGGCCGCCCCATAGTAGTAGCGGGTATAGTAACTACTGTCCATCCTGTCGTAGCAGACAGATTTACCGGGGGACGGAGAATGAATGAACCGATTACCGCCCGCGTAGATACCGACATGGGTAATACGGCTTGTCCCGCTGCCCGAGAAGAATACCAGGTCGCCAACCTGAAGATTGGACTTGGAAACTTTGGTCAGCTGATTGTACTGAGCGGTAGCAGTCCGCTCCAAGTTATAACCGAAGTGCTTGGCCACATACTGCACAAAACCGGAGCAGTCAAAGCCGGAAGGGGAGCTGCCGCCGTACACATACGGAGTACCGAGGAAACGCTCGGCGTAGGCGATCACCTGTGCACCTGTAGAAGAGGCCACGTCATCTCTTGAAGTGCCGTCATACAGTCTTATGTAGTCCGCAGAGACATACCCGACGAGACCGCCGTGCTCAACCTTGTACCAGCTGTCGCCCGGCTCAAGAATATTCACAATTGTACCGGCATAGAGTTTACCGATGACTGCGTGGGAGGTCGAAGGTCCCTCGCGAAAGTTGACTACGCTGCCTGTGATCTCACCCGCGGTCTTAGAGGTGGAAGTAGCATCCTCCTTTTCCCAGGGCTGAACGATAGGGGTACCGGGGACGAATTCAGAGACAGCGCAGTAATCAGCCGAGACATAGCCGATCTGATCGCCATAATAAATCGTAACCCAACTATTGTCGTAGCTCTTCACGTCGAAAATGGTACCGTAGGGAACAGTGTCAATGACGGATGAGCTGGTAGACGGCTTACTGCGAATGTTCAAGTTGCTTGCGGTAACGGTACCGATCCACGCCGCAGAAGCAGATGTAAATGAAAGCGCTGTCAGCGCAGTAAAGACACAGATCGAGACAATCAGTTTCTTTACTCTACTCATTGAATTCCTCCTTTGATTTCACGCGCTTAAAACTACATCGGACAGTATACACCTTAACACGATTTTTGTCAAACTTCAGCCGTCAATTTATTGACACTTTTTATTTGGAGAGTGCCCGGTCGAGCCAGATAGAGGCGATGTCCAAAGCGTTGTAAAGCCCTGTTTTCTCAGACTTTTTGACCACTTTGTCCTTTGTTTTAATCTCCGGATCGGTGTACTGAAGTTGGATTAAAATTTTATTTCCGATCTCCATATCTCCGACCTTTTTCGTGTCCAAAATCTGCATGAAAATTACATATTTTTCCTTTAGATCGCCGTAAAAAATTGTGTTGCCACTCCTGACAAGGGGTTTGCCTTTATAGGTTAAATACTTCTCTTTTTTTGCCGCCATGTTGTTCTCCATTCCGCCGCCGCGCACGGCTGTTTCATCTGTCCTGCGCGGATGAAATAAAATTGTAACACACACTCATCGGAGGCCTTAAGCGAATGACTTAAGGCCTCCGAATGTTTCTCACTTGAGGTAATCGCGTACAAGCGCCTGTAACAGCTCATCCCGGTCAATCTTACGGATCAGGCTGCGGGCGTTATTGTAATTGGTGATATAGGTGGGGTCCTCGGAGAGGATATAGCCCACAATCTGGTTGATCGGATTGTACCCCTTCTCGCGCAGGGAGTTATATACCTGCGTGAGAATTCGCTTCATCTCATTTTCCGGATCGTGCTGAATCGAAAATGTGATGGTGTTGTTGTCAGCCATAGTACACCTCTTTTCTCCGGCAGAGAGATCCGCCGGCAGCTCGAAAGTCTTCTGATTCTTTTATTTTAATCGAAAACTTTTGTAATTACAAGAGGATATCTCTGACTCTCTAGCCTTTTCGTACGGTGATACCGTCGTGTTCAGAGAGCTCAGCAATGATTTTATCGGTGATTTTAGAGATCTCCTCGTCGGTCAGTGTACGGTCGTCAGCACGTAGCGTGATCGAGTAGGCAACGCTCTTCTTACCGTCGGGGATCTGAGCGCCTTTGTAGACGTCAAACAGTTTGACTGACTCCAAAAGTTTTTTGCCGTGTTTTCTGAAGACCGCTTCAATTTCACGGACCATAACTGCGTCGTCGCAGAGCATACTGAAGTCGCGAGTGACGGCCGGAAATTTCGGCAGGGGCTTGTAGGATTTCTCCGAGTGGCTGTGCGCGAAGAGCATCTCGGCGTCAATCATCGCGGCAAAACACTCCCCTTTGATTCCGTAGTTTGCGAGCACGGAAGGGTGGATGGCGCCGATTAGTCCGATCTCGCAGCCGTCCACGCTGACAGCGGCGGTTTTGCCCGGGTGGAACGCGTAGTGATCAGATTTCGGGGAGAAATCGTACTCCCGCACGCCGCATGCGTGCAGCACCGCCTCGAGCGCGCCCTTTGCGGCAAAGAAATCCCCACAGCCATAGCTGCCGAATGTGATGATCTTTTTCTCGCAGGGCAACTCTTCGCCCGGTACGGGGAGAAAGATTTTGGCGAGCTCGAAGAGCGCCACCTCCGCGTTGCGCTGGGCGTAGTTGCGGGAGAGAATGTCGAGCAGTGAGGGCAGCGGAGTGGTGCGCATGATACTTGTATCTTCGCCCAGCGGATTCTGGATTTTGATCGAATTGCGCTCCGCGCTGTCCTGCGGCATCAGCACGGCGTCGTAGAATTTCGGGCTGATGAAAGTGTAGGTATAGATCTCGCTGTAGCCCTGGGAGAGCAGCGTATTGGAGACGGTGCGCTCAAATTTCTGCTTCGGAGAGAGCATCCCCTGAGTCGCACCCCCGGCAAAGAGCGTGGAGGGAATCTTATTGTAGCCGTACAGTCTTGCGACCTCCTCCGCGACGTCGGCGGGCCGCTCCACGTCTCCGCGGAAAGTCGGAACGAGCACCGCATCCCCGTCGATCCCGAAGGAGAGCGAGGTGAGATAGCGCTCCATCTCGTCGCGCGGAATCTCAGTGCCGAGGAAACGGTTAATCCAGTCGGGATCAAATGGAACACTCCAGGGCTTGAGCTCGGAGGGGTAGATGTCGATCGTGCCATCGCAGACCTCGCCGCAGCCGAGCAGTTCACAGAGCTCACACGCCCGGTCGACAGCGGCCTTTGCAAGGTTCGGATCAAGCCCCTTTTCAAAACGGGAGGAGGACTCGGTGCGCAGCCCTAAATGCTTCGCCGTGCGGCGGACGCTTGCGCCGTCAAAATTTGCCGACTCAAAGACGACGTCCACCGTCTCCGGGCGGATTTCACTGTTTTCGCCGCCCATGACACCGGCGACCGCGACCGGCCGCTGCGCGTCACAGATGACGAGGTTGTTCGAAGTAAGGGTGTGCTCACCCCCGTCGAGGGTGACGATCTGCTCGCCGTCCGCCGCCCGGCGGACAATAATCTCGCCGCCCTGGAGGAAGGAGCGGTCAAAAGCGTGCATCGGCTGGCCGTACTCGAGCATCACATAGTTTGTAATATCGACAATGTTGTTGATCGGACGCACGCCGCAGGCGCGGAGCCGCTCACGGATAAAGCGGGGCGAGGGGGCAATTTTGATATTTTTTACCACTCTGGCGCAGTAGCGCTTGCAGAGATCGGGCGCGTCAATCCGTACCGAGATGAGATCGGCCGCGTTGCCTGCGCCTCCCTTGACGGCGGGGGTGTGCTCCTTGAGCGGGAGTCCATAGGTCGCGGCGCTCTCGCGGGCGAGCCCCAGCATAGAAAAGCAGTCAGCCCGATTGGAGGTGATCTCAAACTCAACCACCGTGTCGTCGAGTCCAATCGCAGTTTTGATATCTTCGCCGAGCGCGCAGGGTTCGGTGATCACAAAGATACCGTCCTCAATCGCGTCGGGGAAGTCGTGGACAGAGAGCCCGAGCTCACCGAGCGAGCAGAGCATCCCTTCGCTCTCGACACCGCGCAACTTGCCGGATTTGATCTTTTTTCCGCCGGGGAGGGTGGAGCCGTCTAGGCAGACCGGGACAACGTCGCCCACTTTGAGATTTGAGGCGCCCGTCACGATCTGGAGCGGACGCTCACCCGCGACGTCGATCTGGGTGACGACTAGCTTGTCGGCGTCGGGATGTTTTTCAATGGAGAGCACCTTGCCGGTGACCACCTTTTCAATACCGTCTCCGGTGCCGAAGTAGGTCTCGACTTTGGAGCCGGACATGGTAAGATCGGCGGCGTACTCGCGCGGCGTCACATCAATATCTACAAATTCTTTCAGCCATTTCAGCGATAGATTCATCTTTTTTTCCTCCTATTAGAACTGGTTTAAGAACCGCACGTCGTTTTCGAAGAACAGGCGCAGGTCGTCGATGTTATAGCGGCGCATGACAATACGCTCGAGCCCGATCCCAAAAGCGAAGCCGCTGTAAACGTTCGGATCGATTCCGCAGTTCTCAAGTACCTTGGGGTGCACCATGCCGGAGCCGAGAATCTCGATCCAGCCCTCGCCCTTGCAGAGCCGGCAGCCCTCTCCGTGGCAGTTGAAGCACATGATGTCCATTTCAGCCGACGGTTCGGTGAAGGGAAAGTGGTGCGGCCGGAAGCGTACGACCGAATCCTCGCCGTAGAGCCGCTTGGCTACTACCTCCAGCGTCCCCTTGAGATCGGACATCCGGATGCCCTTATCAACCACCAGGCCTTCGATCTGATGGAAGACGGGGGAGTGGGTCGCATCTACCGCATCAGAACGGTAAACTTTTCCGGGAGCGATGATGCGGATCGGAGGCTTTTTCTGCTCCATGACGCGTACCTGAAC
>CAJFTX010000022.1 GCA_904420075.1 uncultured Clostridia bacterium
AAGACACCGCTGCTCTTCCTGAGAGGGGAGAAGCTCGGCGGGATGATCGCGGTGGCGGACACCATCAAGGAGGACAGCCCCAGCGCGGTGCGCGAACTGCAGGGGATGGGAATCCGGGTGGTGATGCTCACCGGGGACAACGAACGGACCGCGCGGGCCATTGGGAGACAGGCGGGCGTGGACGAGGTGATCGCGGGCGTGCTCCCCGACGGGAAGGAGAGCGTTATCCGCAAATTGAAGCGGCAGGGCAAGGTGGCGATGGTCGGCGACGGCATCAACGACGCCCCGGCGCTCACCAGAGCGGACATGGGAATTGCCATCGGCGCGGGCGCGGACGTAGCTGTCGACGCGGCGGATGTGGTGCTGATGAAGAACCGCCTCAGCGATGTCCCTGCGGCAATCCGATTGAGCCGGGCGACCCTGCGGAATATCCACGAGAATCTCTTCTGGGCCTTTTTCTACAACGTGATCGGAATTCCGCTGGCGGCGGGCTGCTTTGTCGCCTTTGGACTGACGCTGAACCCGATGTTCGGCGCGGCGGCGATGAGCCTCTCGAGCGTCTGTGTGGTCTCGAATGCGCTCCGGCTGAATCTCTGCAAGCTGCACGACGCGAGCAGAGACAAGAAGCGGAGCGGAGCAAGGAGGTCTGCGGCGCCGGGGGAGGAACTTGTACGCACGCTGAAGATCAAAGGGATGATGTGCGCCCACTGTGAGAAGCGGGTCCGAGAGGCGCTGGAGGCGCTGCCGGAGGTGCAGAGCGCTGAGGTCAGCCATGAAGCTGGAACTGCGGTGGTCACGTTGAATCGGGGAATTGAAAACGCGACGCTCAAAAATGCGGTGGAGGCCCAGAACTATAAGGTGCTCTCCATTCAATAGAGAAAGGAAGAAAGAACGATGATAAAGACGGTGCTAAAGATTGACGGTATGATGTGCAGCATGTGTGAGGCGCATATGAATGATCTGATTCGCGGAAACTTTGCGGTGAAAAAGGTCACCTCCTCCGCAAAGGACGGAGAAACTGTGATCCTCAGCGAGGAGGCGCTGGATCTCGACAGGGCGGAACGGGAGATTGCGGCGATCGGCTATAAGCTGCTCTCCTCCTCGAGCGAGCCCTATGAAAAGAAGAAGCGCTTTTCCTTTGGAAAATAAAAGAAAGAGGGATCACAGTCTTTTGACTGCGATCCCTCTCTTTAAACTAGTCCCCAATTTGATTCCGCATCTTATCGACGCTTTGCGCGGCCGGAATTTGTATGCCGGAGGAGATCAAAAATAGGGATACACGCGCTGGCCCTCCCTAGAATAGACAAAAATCTCACAGAAAATTTACAAAATTTATTACGAAAAATGAGGACTTTGCGGGGGAATCTGTGTTAAACTATTCACAAAGAGAGAAGGGAGAATTTACTATGGCGAATATTATTATCAGCCCGAACAAATATATCCAGGGAAAAGGGGAGCTTGCCAACCTCAAAACCCATGTAAAAAGTCTCGGGACAAAGTTTTTTGTGATTATCAGCGGCTCGGGCCTTAAGCGGGTCGGCGACAAGATCAAGAGCAGCTTCGGCGCGGACGAGCTGCACTTTGAAACGTTCAACGGCGAGTGCTCCAAGAAGGAGATAGACCGTCTGCTGAAACTGATGGAGCAGAACGGCTGCGACGCGGTGATCGGTGTCGGCGGCGGAAAAATTTTGGACACGGCGAAGGCGGTCGCTTACTATAAGAAGACGCCGGTCGCGATTGTGCCGACGATCGCCTCGACCGACGCGCCGTGCAGCGCGCTCTCGGTGATCTATACTGACGAGGGCGAGTTTGAGGAGTACCTTTTCCTGCCGGCGAACCCCAATGTGGTGCTTCTGGATACAGAGGTGGTCGCAAATGCCCCGGCGAGACTACTCATCTCGGGCATGGGTGACGCGCTCGCGACCTACTTTGAGGCGCGGGCGACCAAAGCCTCCAATTCGGCTACCTGTGCGGGCGGGCAGGTGACTGCGGCGGCGATGGCGCTTGCGAAACTCTGCTACGATACGCTGATTGCCGAGGGTGTCAAGGCGAAGCTCGCGCTTGAGCGCAAGGTCTGCACCGGCGCAGTGGAGAAGGTAATCGAGGCGAACACCTTCCTGTCGGGGATCGGCTTTGAGAGCGGCGGTCTCGCGGGCGCGCATGCGATCCACAACGGGTTCACCGCAATCGAGGACTGTCACGAGCTCTACCACGGCGAGAAGGTTGCGTTCGGCACCCTCGCGCAGCTGATGCTTGAGAATGTGCCGGTCGAGGAGATGGGTGAGGTCTATGACTTCTGCATGTCGGTCGGTCTGCCGGTGACGCTTGCGGAGATGGGTATCACTGAGAATGTTGAGGAGAAGATTCGGGTGGTCGCGGAGAAGACCTGCGCCCTGGGCGAGTCGATCTTCAACATGCCGTTCGAGGTCACGCCGGAGAAGGTGTACGCCGCGATTATGGCGGCGGATGCGCTCGGATGCCTCTACACGGGCGGAGATTGCGACTGCGGCGATGAGCACTGCTGCTGCTAATGATAGAAGATGGAAGAGAGGGCATGGCCTTTTGGGCCATGCCCTCTCTTTTTTGTCAGAGGTGCAGCCGCCGGCGGATCTCGGCGCGCAGAGCCCGCCCCTGAAAGAGCCAAAGCGCAGAGAGAGAGATGAGACTCACCGCCGCACAGATCACAGAGGGGTACGGCACTCGGAGCTGCCCGAAAAGAAACAGTATAAGCGGCACAAAGCCGAAGAGCCCGCCCAGCGTGAGATAGATCAGATAATCCTGTAATGGCAGATGGAAGAACCAGCTGAAGAGCAGGGTGAGCAGCTGGAGCGAGATAAGCAGCAGCGGCAGCACAAAGTTGAGTGACCAGCGGGAAAAACCGGTCTGTACATCCCAGAGCACCGCGAGGACGGAGATAAGCACCGCGAGCCACAGAAGACTTTTAAGAATGCTGCGGCGCTTCCGCACCGCGACGCCGAAAGCGAGCCAGAAACTCATAAGCCCGGCGGTCACGAAGAGCGACCAGATACCGCTCTGGGGGAGACAGAGGTTGACGCCCGAGCAGACAACAGCGGCGACAACGCTGAGAAAGAGAGCCAGACGCACGGGCAGCCGGCTGCGCGGAGGGGTGAGACGGAGCGGTGGAAAAACGGGGTGCTCTCCATCCGGCGCTCCGCGCAGCTCGCTCCCGCAGAGCGGACAGCGGCGGAGAGGACCGGTGAGGTCAACTTTGCATTTGTCACAGCGGAGCATCGGCGTTCACCTCCTTCTCGTCGGAGTAGAGATTGGTTGAGAGCTCGACCGGCAGGCCGAGAGAGGAGAGGGTGCGAAAAAATCTCCGCTGGATATCGGTCGTGAGAAAGGCGGAGGTGAAGGTGAGAACAAACTCATCTCCAAAAGAACAGGAGCAGATCTGGATGCGCGGAGTGCTCACGAATGCGTCGAACAGGCGGATATAGGACGTGAGCTCAGGAGGCATCTGAATTTTACCGATGTTGGAAAACGCGGCGGTAATTTCACGCTCCCCAAGCCAGTTGAAAAGCCGCAGCACCGGGTCTTTATAGGCGAGCGGAACCAGACGCATGAGCAGAGTGTGCTCCAGCGCGGAGAGCTGATTCATCCTGCGGCGCAGCCGCTCCGGGGTGAGTTTTTCGGAGAATGCCGCTTTCACATGGGCGACTACCGCTTCGAGCGTCTCTCCATCTACAGGGAAGCGGTGGCCGATATTGACAATCTCGAAGAAGTTGCGGGCGCTCTCCGAGGGAAAGTAAGCGCGCAGATTGACCGGAATTGCGATCACTACCGGCCGCCGCCGTTCCCGTGCGGACATCCCGCCGTGGATGGCACAGAGCAGCACAGCGGTTAGAAATTCGGTCAGCGTGGCCCCGTAGCGGTGGGCGGCGTCCAGCAGAAGTCCCACCGGGATGCGCGCCTCAATTATACCGAGAGAACCGAGCGGCATCTGCTCACCGCGGATGCGATAGGCGTGGGGCTCATGGGAGAAGAGCTGCTTTTTCTCCCGCTCAAAGTAGCGGGAAAAACTGTCGGCCGAGAGCTCCTCCTCAGGACTGCCCGTATCCAGATTGAGATCGATTCCGCGGAGCTCCTCCTCGTGCGCGAGCAGCAGATAGCGGGAGATGAGGGTGCGGAAAAAGCGCAGCGCGCCCGCCCCGTCGGCCAGCGCATGGTAGAGCTCGAGATTGATCCGACGGCCGAAATAGGAGAGATCGAGGAGCAGCGACTTTTTGTCCGCCAGATAGAGAGCGGAACAGGGGGGACGGTTCTCCTTGTGAACTGAGAGCGTCCGGTCGCTGTCCTCCAGATAGTACCAGAAGAGCCCCTTTTTGAGCACCGAGCGGTAGAAGGGAAACTGGTCGAGCGTCCGGTCAAGTGCCGTCTGAAGAAGCGCGGGGCGCACCGGCTCAAAAAGTTCGCAGCCGAAGCGGAACACCTTGGGATCACGTCTGCTGCTGGTAGGGGGAAAAATTTTGGCCGCGTTGTCAAGTCTGCGCCAAGCCGGGGGCTGTTTCTGTCTCACGATGAATTCACCTCTGCAAGAATTGTTGAATGATCGAATAAGTTTTTTTGACTACCGAGAAACGGGGCGACAGGGAGAAATAGCCGTGCAGCGCGTCGGGCATCCGGTGGAGCTGAACCTCGTTTCCCGCGCTCTGAAGCGCGTGGGCATAGGCCTCTCCCTCGTCGCGCAGCGGGCAAAATTCCGCTGTGATGATGAGTGTGCGTGGCTGGTGGACGAACGTCTGCGATACGAGCGGCGCGAAGTAGGGATTGTTTTCGGGGGTGTCCGGTCCGAGATAGAGTGAGATATAGTCGCGCACCTGCTTGAGGGTCAACAGGTACCCCTCTCCATTTTCACGCAGCGAGGGAAAGGGAGCGCTGTCGCTGTGGTCGGAGGCGGTCATCGGATAGAGCAAAATCTGCCGGGCGGGGAGAAATTCCCCCCGGTCCCGCGCCATCAGTGATAGGACGGCGGCAAGATTTCCGCCGGCACTGTCCCCCATGACGGTGATCTCCTCGGGAGAGACTTCGAGCGGAACCTTCCCCAGAAAGAGCGCATGCGCGACCGCGTAACAGTCCTCCAGGGCGGCGGGGAAGGGGTGTTCCGGGGCGAGACGGTAATCGACTGAGACGACTGTGTGTCCCGTCCGAAGGAAGAGATCGGCGCAGACGGCGTGGTAGGTGTCAACGCTCCCGGTGACAAAGCCGCCCCCGTGCAGGAAGAGGAGCAACGGCCGCCGCGCTCCGTCCGACGGAGCAAAAATTCGCACCGGCACCTCGCCGCCGGGACGGGGAACGGCGTAGTCGGAGATCCGGCAGCCTCGCGTCCGTCTCGGGCGCCTGGAGGTCAGCCGCACAAACTGGCGTTGCAGCTGATAATTTTTTTGAATGTCGAGATCGGGATAGGAGAGCGCCTTGAGTGCGGCGCGCGCCGCTCTGTGAATAGACATCTTCGCTTCCTCCTAAATTAGTATATGAGATAGCATACGATATTTCCGGGCGGCACACAAGCCCCTGTGGCAGAACGGGAAGGTGTGCATAGACTGTAGTAGGTGCACAAAATCCATACATCGAGGGTAGCTGCTTATGAATCGAATTTGTACGCTAAACGACCTGAAACAGGGGGAGCGGGGTGAGGTCTGCGACCTTCTTCTGCGGGACTCCATGCGGCGGAGACTCCAGGATATCGGCCTTGTGCCGGGGACGGATGTGGAGTGTCTCCTAAAGAGTCCGGCGGGGGACCCTGTGGCCTATCTGATCCGCGGCGCAGTGATCGCTCTGCGCAGCGAGGACTCTGCGAAGGTTCTTGTAAAATAGAGATTAACACATGACATCGCGATCAAAAGAGAGCGGAGACTTCCTCCGCTCTCTTTCGGAGATGAGGGAGGTTTGAGATGGGGCTGACAAGCGGATCGACCGGACGCCGGGCGATGGACGGCGACGGCGTACTAAAACGGGAGACGGGAGAGCGAGTCGTCGCGCTCGCAGGGAATCCGAATGTGGGGAAAAGCACCCTGTTTAATGAGCTGACCGGGATGAACCAGCACACGGGAAACTGGCCGGGGAAAACCGTCTCGAGCGCACAGGGAACTTATGAGTATCGGGGAGAGAGGTATCGGGTGATAGATCTGCCGGGTACATACTCGCTTTTTGCGCATTCGGCTGAGGAGGAGGTGGCGCGGGATTTCCTCTCATTTGGCGGGGCGGACGTAGCGGTGGTCGTGTGTGACGCGACCTGCCTTGAACGGAATTTGAACCTGGTGCTTCAGACGTTGGAAATCACCGACCGGGTGGTCGTCTGTCTCAACCTGATGGATGAGGCGGAAAAGAAAAAGATTCAGATTGACCAGGCGGCGCTCGCAGCGGAGCTCTCTGTCCCGGTGATCGGGTGCAGCGCCCGCAGCCGCAAGGGGATCGAACGGGTACAGCGGAGCGTGCGGGAGATCTGCGAGAGCAGGGTGAGAAAACCGCCGCTGCGAGTGCAGTACGACCCGAGGATCGAGCGGGCCCTCTCAGAGATCGAACAGGTTCTCCCTGAGCGGGAGGGGGGCGCGCCCTCGAGCCGTTTCTTTGCGCTGAAGCTGCTCGAAGGGGAGCTCTCCGAGCTTCCGGGCCAGGAAAACGGCAGCGCCGTAGGGAGAGCCGTTCAGACGGCGCGGGAGACGCTCCGGGAGGAAGGACTCTCGGAGGAGGCGACACACGATGAGATCGTGCGCGGCATCGTGCGGGAAGCGGAGCGGATTGGAGCACGGACGGTACAGTTCGACCGGGAGAATTACTGCAGGCGCGACCGGCAGATCGACCGGATTTTGACCAGCCGCATCACGGGGATTCCGCTGATGCTGCTTCTGCTCGCGCTCGTATTCTATCTTACGATCTGGGGCGCAAACGCCCCGTCCGCGTTGCTCTCGGAGCTTTTTGGCGCTCTGGAGGAACCGCTTTTATCCCTCTGCGAGTGGATGCGCATGCCGCAATTTCTGACCGAACTGCTGGTGCTCGGCATCTATCGGGTACTGACCTCAGTTGTCGCGGTGATGCTGCCACCGATGGCGATCTTTTTTCCGCTTTTTACGCTGCTTGAAGATGTGGGCTATCTGCCGCGGGTGGCCTTCAATCTCGACCGCTATTTTAAAAAATGTAACGCCTGCGGCAAACAGGCACTCACCACCTGTATGGGATTCGGCTGCAATGCGGCGGGAATTGTGGGGTGTCGTATTATTGACTCGCCGCGCGAACGGTTGATCGCAATGATCACCAACAGCTTTGTGCCCTGTAACGGACGTTTCCCTCGCCCGCACAAATGGCAACTTTGAAGAGAATGGATTTATTGGAGTAACTCACGCAGCTGGACGAGAAGCTCCCGCCGCTCGGAGGGGGAGTAGTCCTCAAGTGCCTCGCGGAGGTGCGCCAGGCAGAGCTCAGTGACGAGTCCGGAGAGGGTGGGAGCGGTCCGGTCTGTTTCAAAGTAGACCGTAATACGGCGTGCCTCATTCTTTTTCACAAAGATCACCTCGCTTTTATCCTATGCGGGGAGGAAAACGAAATGAACGGGCGGCGCAACCTGCAGGTTCCATTTGGAAACTGCAAAATGATGGCTTTTTCTGGGGGGAGAAGGTATGATAAAGGGAGAAAACAAAATGGGAGGACAACATATGACACTGGGGGATAAGCTGGCAAAATTGCGAAAGGAGAGCGGCTACACGCAGGAGCAGCTCGCGGCACTTCTCGGCGTATCCAGGCAGGCGGTCAGCAGATGGGAGTCGAATTCCGCCTATCCCGAGACGGAGAAACTGCTGAGACTCGGTACACTCTACAACTGCTCGATGGACTATCTGTTAAAGGACAGCGGGGAGAGGAAAATACCGCATCAGAGCATAGTGAGGTATCAGATTCATCTACCGGTTTTTGAACGAAAGAGCAGCAGAAAGATTTTCGGCCTACCGCTCTGGCATATCAATATCGGCTATGGGCGCACCGCGAAAGGAATCATCGCCGTCGGTCTGTCAGCAAGAGGACTTCTATCGGTGGGGCTTTTCTCAATCGGTGTTTTTTCTTTCGGTCTGCTCGCGCTGGGAGTGTTTGCACTGGGAATTCTGGCGCTGGGACTCCTGCCGGTCGGGACGATCGCATGCGGTGTTCTCGCCTTTGGGGCGATCAGTGTTGGATTCGTATCGGTTGGGGCGCTCTCTATCGGGGAGTTCTCGGTTGGAGCGATGTCGGTCGGACACTATTTTGCGTTGGGTGATCACGCGGAGGCTCTGATCGCCCTAGGGGATACGAAGGCAACAGGGGAACTCTATCAAAAACTCGGCGAGCTGACTGCGGGAGAGACGGCTGCTGTCAAGCGACTGCTCGATGAGACGGTTCCGGTCTATTTCAGCTGGGCAAAGGAGATAATCAAGCTCTTCCTCTGATAAGACAAAAAGCAGGAGGTCTGAAACTTTGTTTCAGACCTCCTGCTTTTTTTGTGCCCGGAGAAACGGACTTTCAAAAGCTGTTATAGCTTTGCAAGGACTTCACGCTTGAAGAATTCCTCTGTGGTCTCAGGGGAGACAGAGAACAGTTTGCCGTCCACCTTGACACAGACGCCTTGCTGACAGTTGTCGGTGCAGAACGCACCGGCGAGGGTGACCTTGTCGCCCACATTGTGCGTTTCAATGAGGCGCTTCAACGAATCAAGTACATAGCGGGAACCCTTCACATGACAGGCGCTTCCCATGCAGATCGTGATGGTCATAAGGATGTCCCTCCCTATTTTTTTTCGGACGGTGCAGCGTTTTGCTCGGCTAGTGCGTCAAGCTTCTTATTGCGGAAGTAGAGCAGCACATCGATCGAGATCTCGACGAAGTTCAGCACATAGAAGAACCAGGCGAGGTAGAAGAGGAAGTTTGTGCCCTCTCCGCCGGTGAACTGGATGATCTTCCGGGTGATACCGCAGATGTAGCCGATCAGCAGGAAGATCTCGAAGAAGAGGCTCTTGCCTTTGGCCGTTCTGGATATCCAGGACTTGCGGATGGAGATCGGCCAGGAGAGGCCGAAGCAGACGATCATGAGCATCTCGAGCAGGTCGGTAACGCTAATTGCAAACATAGGTTTTACTTCTCCTTATTTTTTCCTTCTGTAGTCGGGCAGCAGCTTCGGCGAGACGGTTTCGTCCGAGAGTCCAGCCGCGCTGCGCTCCGCCTGGAAGGCGCTTACATGCTCGAGCGAGAGCGCGCCAGTTGTCGTATCCTGTGCGCGGGCTGCAGCGCTCTTTCCGGCGTTGCGGCCGAAGACGATGATGTCGAGCAGCGAGTTGCCCATCAGACGGTTTCTGCCGTGGATGCCGCCGACGGCCTCGCCCGCGACGAACAGATTCGGAACTCCGCTCTCACACTCGCGGTTGATGTCGATGCCGCCGTTCTGGTAGTGCAGGGTCGGGTAGACAAGGATCGGCTGCTTGCGGATGTCGATGTCGTATTTGCCGAACATCCGCATCATCGCCGGGATTCGCTTCTCAATGGTGCCGGGGCCGCCCTTAATCTCGATCATCGGGGTGTCGAGCCAGACGGCGTAGCCCTGCGGAGTTTTGACGCCCTTGCCGCGGTCGGAGCACTCGCGGATGATCGAAGCCGCCGACACGTCGCGGGTCTCAAGCGGGTGCATGAACGCCTCGCCATCCACGTTGATGAGCTTCGCGCCGAGCGAGCGCACCTTCTCGGTCACAAGCGCGCCGAAAATCTGCTCCGGATATGCGGCGCCGGTCGGGTGGTACTGCAGGGTGTCAGCGTAGAGCAGCTTTGCCCCGGCGCGGTAGGCGAGTACGAGACCGTCCGCCGTCGCGCCGTAGTGGTTGGAGGTGGGGAAGCCCTGGTAGTGCAGCCGGCCCGCGCCGCCGGTGGCGATGATGACCGTTTTCGCCCGGGCGACTAAAATCTCCTTGGTCTCCATGTTGAGGAGCACCGCACCCGCGGCCTGCCCCTTCTCATCGAGGATGAGCTCGATCGCAGCGGTGAAGTCGACAACCGGGATCTCGCGGTTTAACACCTCGTCGCGCAGGGTGCGCATGATCTCCGCGCCCGAGTAGTCCTTCGCGGCGTGCATCCGCTTGCGGGAGGTGCCGCCGCCGTGGGTGGTGATCATCGTGCCGTCCGGCGCCTTGTCAAACTCGACGCCGAGGTTGTTGAGCCACTGGATCGCCTCCGGCGCCTCGGTCACAAGGCGGTACAGGAGCTCCGGCTTCGCGGCGAAGTGGCCGCCGCCGAACGCGTCGAGATAGTGGATGGCGGGGGAGTCGTTCTCCTTGTCGGCCGCCTGGATACCGCCCTCGGCCATCATGGTGTTCGCGTCGCCCATGCGGAGCTTTGTGACGATCATCACCTTCGCACCGGCGTTATCCGCCTCGATCGCGGCGGAGGTGCCCGCGCCGCCGCCGCCGATAATCAGCACGTCGACGTCATAGTCGGGATTCTCAAGATCGATCTCAGCGGGGTCCACCCGGCTGTTGCCCTGGAGCAGGGCCGCGAGCTCGGTCGGGACCTTCTCGCCCTTGTTCGGACCGATGGAGAGGACGGCAAACTCGCCCTCCTTGTAGTCGGGATGGTAGGTGCGAAGGAGCGTCTCCTTCTCCTCAGCGGTCATCCGGCGGGGCTCAAGCGCGACGTTCTTCTCGCGCGCGGCCTCCACCTTTTTGATCGACTCCAACAGTTCTTTTGTATACATTCTTTCTCCCTCCCTTACTGCTCGATCTCACGGTTGTTGTAGAGCTCTTTCATCTCTTCGATGGGCTTCTGCATCAGGCCCTCTAAAAGCTCCTTGAAGTCGCCGTTCTGGATCTCGCGCACCCGGTTTTCAAGGTGCTCCGATTTCGGCGCCAGGTATTTGCCGTTTAAGCGGCGGGCGAGCATCGCCACCTGCGGGTGGGAGATGCCGGCCGGGCACCGGGAGGAGCAGACGCCGCACATCACGCAGTCAAACGACTCCTCGGCGCACTTCTCAAAGTCGCCGCGCTGGGCGTAGGCGATATACTGCATGACATTGAGCTCCTGGGTACAGCTCTTGGTGCAGGCGTTGCAGCCGATGCAGGCGTAAATCTCCGGATAGAGCTGCATCATGATCTGCTGGGTGGGGGTGACCTTCTCGATGTCATAGACCTGCTTGACAAGCGGGAAGAAGGGGAGGGTCGCGATATACATATTCTCCTCCACCTGTGTCTGACAGGCGAGACAGACCTTCAGATCGCGGTCGCCCTTGATCCGGTAGATGGTCGCGCAGGCGCCGCAGAAGCCGTTGCGGCAGCCGCAGCCGCGCACCAGCTGGTAGCCCGCGTACTCCATCGCGCCCATGATGGTAAGGCTCGCGGGGACTTCATACTGTTTTCCAAACAGGAACACATGAACCATATTCTCCATTTGTGTCTTCTCTCCTCCTTAATACTCGCTCGGCAGCTCGTCGAGCTGGTCAAAGCGGAACACCGGGCCGTCCTTGCAGACATATTTGCTGCCGATGTTGCAGCGGCCGCATTTGCCGACGCCGCACTTCATGCGCAACTCCATCGTGGTGTAGACCTGCGTCTCCTGGAAGCCGAGCTCCTTGAGCCCCGCAAGGGTGAATTTGATCATGATCGGGGGGCCGCACATCAGCACCGTGTAGGAAAGGTCCGGCTGCAGCTCCTTGACATAGTTCGGCACGAAGCCGACATGTCCGTCCCAGCCCTCCTGCGGCTGGTCGATGGTGAGGTGGACGGTGATGCCGTCATCCTGCATCCACTCGTCCAAAATCTCCTTGTAGTCGACGAGATCATCCTTTGAGCGGGAGCCGTAGACGATCTCGATCTTGCCGTAGTTCTGGCGGTTGTCACGGACGTAGTTGATGACCGAGCGCAGCGGCGCGAGGCCGATACCACCCGCGATGAAGAGCAGGTCTTTGCCCTTCAGAGCGTCCTCCACCGGGAAGTGGTTGCCGTACGGGCCGCGGATGGTGATCTGCTGCCCGACGTCCATCGCGTGCAGCCAGCTTGTGAGGCACCCGCACTTCTTGATGCTGAACTCCATAAACTCGGTGTTGGTGGGGGAGGAGGTGATGGAGAACATCGCCTCCCCGACGCCCGGGATCGAGAGCATGGCGCACTGGCCGGGCATGTGTTCAAATACTTTTTTGCCGTCAAGGCCGACCACACGGAAGGTCTTGACGTCAGGGGTGTCGATCCGGATGTCGGTGACGACGCCCAGCTTCGGAATTAACGTCTCTGCGTTCATCTGACCTCTCCTTCCAGCGCTTTTGCGACTTTGACGATGTTCATCGAGATGGGGCACTTCGCAAGGCAGCGCCCGCAGCCGACACAGCCGTACTCCCCGTCATTATTGGCCGGGAAATAGACGAGCTTGTGCATGAACCGCTGACGGAACCGCTCGAGCTGCGAGACGCGCGGGTTGCCGTGCGCCATCTTGGTAAAATCAGAGTACATGCAGGAGTCCCAGCAGCGGAATCGCTTGACGCCGTTTCCGGTGTCGAAGTCGCGGATATCGTAGCACTGGCAGGTGGGGCAGACAAAGGTGCAGGTGCCGCAGCCGAGGCAGCTCTCCGAGAGCTCCGCCCACTTCTCCGAGTCGAAGAGCTTGAGGAGATTCTCCGCGCCGAAGCCCTCGAGCGAGAGGTTTTTCAGCGGCAGCTTTTGAAGGATCTCACGGGTCTTTTCCTGCTGGGCTTTCACCGCGCTGTCGTCCGAATCGGTGAGAAGGGGGGAGACTGTCTCGAGGAAGGCCTCGCCCTTCCCGGTCAGCGCCTCAAAATAGACCGTCTCCCCCTCGATAAAGCAGCGGGCGTCCCCCTCGGGGGCCGCGGCATCAATTCCAAAGACGGAGCAGAAACAGGTCTCCTCAGGCTTTGTGCAGGCGAGGGTCACGACGGTACCGTGCTCACGTCTCGACTGGTAGTAGGTGTCCACCGGGTCGACAAGGAACACCTTGTCGAGGATCTGGAAACTCCGCGCGTCGCAGGCGCGCACGCCGAAGAGCACAAAGTCCTCGTGCTCGGTGCGCGGGTCGGAGATCTCGATCTCCTTGCCCTTTAACTTGAAGTCCACAAGGTTCTCGGTCTGGGGGAAGAAGAAGTCCTTCGCGCTGCGCACGGTGTTCAGTTTATCGGTCATCTCGAGCCCCTCGGTGTAGCGGGTGAAGCGGGCGCTCCCCGCGCCGTCGTCGGCCGGGATGTAGAGCGCCTCCTTCGACGCGACGAGCGAGAAGAGCTCGGGAAGCTTTGCAAGGGAAAGTGCTTTCATCAGTTGTTCCCCCTCTCATAGACGACGCTGGGCTCCACATCGCCCTCCGTATAGTTGGTGAGCGGCGCGCGGCTCTCGGTGTCCTCGCCCGCCTGATACTCGCCGTAGAAGCTGTCGATATCCTTGATAAACTTCCGGTTTAAAAGGTGGAGCGGGATGTTCTGCGGACAGACTCTGGAGCACTCGCCGCAGTCGGTGCAGCGGCCCGCGACGTGGAAGGCGCGGATGATGTGGAACATGTTCTCCTCAAAGCTGTCGGCCGCCGCCTTCTGCGCGATGCCGGAGGCGTCGTTGTCAAACACGCACTTCTCACAGGAGCAGGCGGGGCAGACGTTGCGGCAGGCGTTGCAGCGGATGCAGCGGGAGAGCTCGTTTCTCCAGAAGGCGAAGCGCTCGTCCGGCGTCATCGCCTCGAGCTTTTCCACCATGTCAAAGCGGTGGCTGGCCAGTACCTCGCCGTCCTCGCCGATCAGCTCGTCGTAGACGACGTGTTTTTTACTCTTGCAGTTTGTGCAGCGCTCGAGCAGGGCGTCAGCCCGCGCGAGACGCTCCTCACCGTAGAGGGTCTCGATCACAAAGTCGTCCCCCTCCTCGCGGATACCGGTGATACCGCGCACGCCCTTCGCCTTGAGTGCCTCGCCGTCGGTCTTGCCGTCGCAGGGAATACCGACCACGTAGACGTTCTCGCGCAGGATGCGGTGCTCCTTGATGAGCTGGTTGAAACTGTAGGTGTCGCACGGCTTTAAGAAGACGAGGATTTTGCCCTCCTTGCGCGACTCCTTAATCAGATATTTCGAGAGGTTATTGCCACAGAAGGCGTTGTAGACAAAGCGTGCGTCGAGCTCCTCCGCGCTCTCGAAGACGGCGGGGGTGATGTCGTAGACAAACTCGCCCGTCTCCCAGCCGAGCACCCGGTTTACAGTGGAGTTTCCGAGCAGCTCCTTCGCCTTTGCGATCATCAGTTCTTGCATCTCAGATCCTCCAATCTCTTGTTCTCGCCGAGCTTGGTCACGGCCT
This sequence comes from uncultured Clostridia bacterium, assembly GCA_904420075.1. Lineage (GTDB taxonomy): Bacteria > Bacillota > Clostridia > Oscillospirales > Feifaniaceae > CAJFTX01. Next base: position 14,294 of record CAJFTX010000022.1, read on the forward strand.
CGACAAACTCGTTCATAGTCGCTGCGAACTTCGCACCCTCTGCCGCCGAGACCCACTCGACTCTGGTGCGCTCCTTCTCAATGCCGAGATAGTCGAGCATCGAGAAGAGGAGGGTCATCCGCCGTCTCGCATAGTAGTTGCCGGTGGTGTAGTGGCAGTCGCCGGGGTGACAGCCGCAGAGGATCACGCCGTCCGCGCCGCGCTGGAAGGCCCGGAGAATGAACATGGGGTTCACG
>CAJFTX010000023.1 GCA_904420075.1 uncultured Clostridia bacterium
AGGACCGCTCGCTGATGAACATCCCGTTTGTCACCGGCGATGAGGAGCTTGACAAGAAGTTTATCTCCGAGGCGACAAAGGCCGGATTTGTCAATCTCAAGGGCCACCGCTCGGTCGGCGGCATGAGAGCGTCGATCTACAATGCGATGCCGCTCGAGGGCGTGCAGGCGCTCGTCGAATTTATGAAAAAGTTCGAGGCTGAAAATAAATAGGAGGCGTGCTTTCCATGTACAATATCAAACTGATGAATAAAATCGCTCCGTGCGGCACCAAACTCTTCGACCAGGAGCGGTACACCTGCTCGGATGAGGTCTCCTCGCCCGACGCGCTGCTCGTCCGCTCCGCCTCGCTTCACGAGATGGAATTCTCCTCCCATCTGAAGGCGATCGCGAGAGCGGGTGCCGGCGTCAACAATATTCCGCTCGACCGTTGCAGCGAGGCGGGAATCGTCGTTTTTAACACCCCGGGTGCAAACGCGAACGCCGTCAAGGAGCTTGTGATCACCGCGCTGCTTCTCGCCTCCCGCAAAGTGGTGCAGGGTATCGAGTGGGTCAAAACCTTAAAGGGCGAGGGCGAGGCGCTGCCGAAGCTTGTGGAGAAGGGCAAAAGCCAGTTTGCAGGCCCTGAGATCCAGGGCAAAACGCTCGGTATCATCGGCCTTGGTGCAATCGGCGTCATGGTCGCAAACACCGCCCATCACCTCGGAATGGATGTGCTCGGATACGATCCCTACATCTCGGTCGACGCCGCCTGGAATCTCTCCCGCTTCGTCCATCGCGCGACTGATATCGCTGAAATTTTTGAAAAGTGCGACTACATCACCGTCCACGTCCCGCTCAACAACGAGACCCGCGGCATGTTCTCGGCCGACGCCTTTGCGACCATGAAGCAGGGCGTGCGCATCATCAATTTCTCTCGCGGAGAGCTTGTGGATACCGCGGATATGAAGGCCGCGCTCGAGTCGGGCAAAGTCGCAGCTTACGTCACCGACTTCCCGAGCGAGGAGGTACTTGAGCTGCCGAACACGATTGCGCTGCCGCACATCGGCGCCTCTACTCCCGAAAGCGAGAACAACTGCGCGGTGCTCGCCTGCCGCGAGCTGATCGACTATCTCGAGAACGGCAATATCAAAAACTCAGTCAATATGCCGGAGCTCGTATTGCCGAAGAGCGAGCATAAGCGGATCTGCGTGCTGCACAAAAATATTCCAAATGTACTCAACAATCTGACTTCCGTCGTCTCCGGCAGCGGAATCAACATCGAAAATCTCTATAACAAGAGCAAAAAGGACAACGCCTATACCATCGTGGAAATCGACGGCGATGTGCCGAGCGACTGCCTGACTAAAATCAGTGCAATCGAGGGCGTGTTGCGCGTTCGCGCCGTCTGAGTTCTCCCCTCATGGGTAAAAAGCCCCCGGCTATGCCGGGGGCTTTTCTCATCTCCATTTAGCCGGACAGCAGCTCTGCAAACTCCGCCGTCTGTTCCGCTGTCTCTCCATTTAAAAACACTGTACTGTCTTCCAGTTTGATCGCAAGTACCTGCCCGCTTTTCGGGTAGACAAAAACTCTGCACCAGCCATACCCCTCCACGCGAAACTCTCCGAGCCAGAGAAAATCCCCATTAAATCCTCTGCGCTTGGTCGCACGCGGCATTTCAGAGAGCATCTCCACTGAACGGATCTCTTCCTTTGTGAACTCGAGGCTGTATACCGGAGCCTCGATGACAAACGTATTACCCTCTGTATGCAGTGTGATCTCCCCAAAGTCAAACCGCATCAGTCCTACCGCGAGCGCCGCCACCGCAATCAGCACAGCGACTATCAGGCCGTTTAATACCCGGCCGAACGGACGCGCCACATTGACCGTCCACCCATAGCCTACCCGCTTCTCCACAAAAAGGTGCGGATCATCAGGGTTGTAGTAATAGCCGCGCTCCCAATACTGGTCGTCGTCCACCAGCAGCTCCTCCGCTCTTCCCGCACGGGCCCGCTGCGCAGCGCTATGCGCTGCAACAAGCGTCCAGAGTGCAAGTGCACAGTCCGCCGCACAGAGTACGAGCAGCCCTTGCGTCAGTCCGAGCCTCGGCAAAAGCAGCGCGCCAAATCCGGTCAGGCCGGAGAGGGCGGCCAGCTGTGCCCAACAGCGGGCGTGCGCCCGTTTCACGCCGGCGTTGCGGCGCGCATTTTCCTCGCTCTCCCCGCTAAATACTTCGTTTCTCTCCTTCCGAAAGAAGAGCGCCGCACAGATCAGCGGCGGCAGCGCCGCGCCAAGCGCCGCCGGACGTTTCAACAGAAGAGCAAGCGCCGCCGTCCCTATGGCAAACAGCAGACCCGGAAGCAGCCAGAACACAGAGAGCGGTCTCCTGTTTTCGGCCGTCACTGCGGTATCCACCCGTACCACATGTTTCTCCCCCACCAGCCAGCCGCGCGCCCGCTTCAACGCATAGAGCTTTTTAAAATAGCGGGTTAGAAGATGCATCCCACCCCCGATTACATAGGCTGTCCACCCGGCGAGATAGAGTAGCTGAAAGGAGACATATCGCCCGAGCAGCAAAAGCGGCGGCGCCAGTAGCACTCCCACTCCGAGCAATAGCAGATATGCTCTGTGGTACCGCTGTAGAATCTCCCGCACCCCGCCCTCCCCCATGCAGCCGGCAGGCAACGTCACCCCGAGCAGCAAATTCCCCTGCGGCTTCTCCGCTGAACGCAGCGTCGCAAACATCGTAATCAAAACGATCAGACAGCAGAACATGAAAATCAGCGCCGTCACACCACCGCCTCCTCTCTGCGAATCCGAATTTCTCCACAGACCCGCTCACAGAGCGATAAAAACTCCTCCTTCGGCAGACCGTGCAACGCCGACTCCGTCGCCAAAAGCGCGAGCTGCCGTTCAGTCCGTTCCCGAAATTCCCCGCTGTGCGCCGCCGTCAAGCTGACCCGCGCGCCGTGTCTCCGGTCAACCTCAATATACCCCTCCCGTTTTAAAATTTGATATGCCTTCGAAACGGTCATTACATTGACGCATGCGTCCTGCGCGAGTTGACGGACAGTGGGCAGCCGTTCCCCGCATGCGAGCGCTCCGCTGCCGATTCCCAATATAATCTGATTGCATAATTGCACATAGAGCGGCGCATCGCTCGCCGCATCAAGCGTTATAATCACAGCTTCCCCTCCTATGTCATATTTGTATTATATTATATAATACAAATATGACAGGAGTCAACTTTACAGAAAGGCGTCCTCTTTCAAAAAGGCTCTGTTTTTTTCCTCCTGCTGCTCCCCCGAAAGAGAGAGATTTGACTTTGGCAAAGCCGCAATCTTTCCAGTTCCGGCGCAGAGCTAACCTCCCCGTACCGGTTTTACTCCCACGGAACTTATCTGTCCCAGACCATCCGAAAAAAGGGCAAAGCCAGAAAGGCTCCCTTTTCCGTTGAGCCTCATCACCCAACCGGTTTCCATCATATTGCTTAATATTTGTACTATCATTGTTATTGGCACTGTCGCTCCGCCCCCTCAACCTCTCTGTCCCTCTATTACAGGCGGCGCAAATTCCTGCATCAACAGTGATTGTTTGTCCCTGTCTCACAAACACTTTCTTCCGCTGTATTCTTTTGGAATAAAGCGGAAGGCCATATCCATTCTTCTTGAAATACAGAAAAGCGCTGACATTCCTCTCATGCCAGCGCTTTTCTTCATATCAATCATTTATAAAATTCTCTCTGCCGCTTTACTTTTCCTATTGGCTTGAATCTTAGTGGCCAGCATCCATACAGAACCAGCAAAGGCCATCCCCGCCGCTATATAGAAAATGTAATATGCCGCTCCCCAATCGTACGAGCTGCTTGGAATAACCCCACGCTCGGCATAGTCCCAATTTTGAAGGGCGAAAACACCAAAAGCCAAAACATCAAAAATCAGAGCTGCAATTGGCTTTTTCAGAACGGTAAACAGCACAGCGAATAGAGAACCCCCTCCAATCAGTACAACAAACGCCACATAGATCATTCCGGGCGCAGAATCTCCCCAAAACTGTTCGCTGAGATTGCTATAAACAACCGCATACTCCACCATTGAAATATTCATGATATCTTTGGCAGACATATCGAAGTCTTTATAAATAACTTCATCCTGGTATTTTTTAAGCGCTTCGGCATGAGTCTCTGTAGCCGTCGCATACGGCAAAAATATAGCCGCTACCATCATAATTGTACCAATCAACGCTATGATCAATGGGACGAATCGTTTCCTGGTCGTGACGCTTTTCTCATTCAACATATCTCCCTCCTTAACACTTCAGCCAAATTTTTATGTACTCTTCTACTCTCACCGATCGCTCCGGTGCACATCTGCCGCGCTCTGATCTGTGAACATCATTGGCTGTATTGTTCAACGTCCAAATTCAGATCTTTACGCCGAGCATCTCGCCCATCCTGATGACTAGGCAACCGATGACAGCTTTTCCAAAATCCGCTCCATTGTCTTCAAGTATTCCGCAAGCATCTCTGGGGAAGCCTCCAGTTCTTCTTTATAGGTATCTGCTTTCTCCGCCCATTCTGCAACCTGTCCCAGCAGCTTTGTATACTCGCTCAAAAGTGTTATATCGCTCGGATTCTCCTGATATTTTTTTGTCGCTTCCACATAACTGTCAACCCAAGCCTCATAATCCTTTAAGAATGCTTTCCATCCCTCATCGGCCGCAGGCCCGGGCTCCTTCTGCTCCGGTTTCTCCTCCGGGACAGCGGTCTCCTGATCGGGCTGCACAGTCTCAACCGCACCCGTTCCGCTGTTTTCAGCCGACGCCGTCTCCGTTTTCTTGTCGCACGCTGCCAATGACAGCACCATTGTCAGTGTGAATATTACCACTAAAGCTCTTTTCATTGTTTACTCTCCTTATCCTATTCCTCATCGGAACATATAAATTTTCAATCTCAAGCAAGATAAATCCTGTAATAAGATGCAGCTGGTGAATCCCCCTAGGACAAGTTCCACCTCCCGTATTTACCCGCTCTATTCCGCTTCCTCAAAAGACATAGTACGGATTGGGTTTTGTCAAAATTGTGATCAAATCGACGAGAACTCCAATTCCAAACAGGCCGAGAGTAAAAATATAGAGAATTCCCATACCGGCCTTGCCTTCATAGAATTTGTGTCCGCCGACTACGCCGAGAAAAAGACAGAGAGCAAAAGCCACCCACTTGTTTCTCGGTCTTGCCATAGGTCCGACACCAGCTATATTCTGATTGTTATTACTGTTGTTGATCACAATATTAGGCTTGTCCGCCTCACCCTTCAACTCCTCCACCTGCCTGCCACAAGCGGTACAGATAACTGCATCAATCGCAATCTTTTCCCCGCAATGTCTGCAGAATTTTTCTGTTTTCTGATTTGCTGATCCTGTTTCCATAAAAAAATCCCCCTTTTTTATTTTATTTTAATTCACCGGCAGCACCGCAGTGACTACATATGTGCTCAATCATCTCGTCAATTCTTTTTAGAATACATAGGAGAGGTGCTGCTATGTATCATCCTATGCTGGACGCCGTCACAGTCGGAAAGGTCATCTCCTCCTTTCGGAAACAGAAGGGGATCTCCCAGGAGGTTCTGAGCGGACTTGCCGACATCGGCAGAAGTCATCTCAGTGCGATCGAGTGCGGGGCGCGGAAACCCACACTGGAGACGTTCTACCGGATTTGCAGCGCCCTTGATCTCAAAATGAGTACGGTCATTCTCAAACTGGAGGAGGAACTGAGTCAGTAAAAGCGGATCTCCTGAGAGATCCGCTTTTTTTAGAGTACAATATAGCCATATGCTCTGCGGTTGACTGGGAATTCACTGATCCGAGCCCGCTTGACGATTCCTGCGGGTGTCCCGGTGTTGGCCTCGGTATAGTAGACGTAGCCGTCCTGCACCAGTTCCACAAAGATCACATGGCCCGCCCGCGTGTTCCCCGAGCAGGAGCAGAGTGAATTGGTCACCGGTCCCGCCGAAGCCGGGCGTCTGGTCACGTTGGCGGTGTTCACATTGTCGTACCACTGGCCGCCGTTGTTCGGGCCGCGGAAGGAGAGCTTTTTGCCCATTTTCTCATAGGTTCTCCCCCAGCAGTACCAGGTGCACTCCCCCACGAACTGCGGATAGTACATATTGATAGCGGAGCGGTAGGCAGGTCCGTCGATCTCCATCCCCGGCGGGCGCTCCCCCACGACAAGGCCGAGCGACTCGTCGACCGGGATATCATAGGAGAGGTGATCCGCAAGCACATAGGCACGTTTCTTCTTCTCACTGTTCTGCACCACATATTCCACATAGGCGTAATTATCCGTCTTGATTCCGAGATAGGTCACCTGATCCCCCCGCGAGAGGCTGCCCGCTACAGCAAATCCTCTGCTCGCGGGACCGGTGTAGGTGTCTCCGGTGGTGTTGACATAGCGGGTGGAGCACCCGGGTGTGATAATCGGTACGTCCTCGGTCATATAGACCGAGGCGTTGCGCACATAGGCGCGCTTTTTCTCCGAGCTGCCGCTCACATCATATTCAATGAACGACCAGTCCCCATCGAGAAAGATAAGCGTCACGGTCTCCCCTTTTCGCACTGAACCCGCAGTTACATATTCCCGTGTGCCCGGGCCGAAATAGGTCGTCTGATTGGATCGCATATAAGACATTCTTCGTCCCTCCAAAAAGCTGTTTCGCCTCTTAGCCCTTAAGCAGAGGCTGAATTTGCCGCTCTTTGAGCGCTTCCCGGACAGTCTCGGGAATGAGCTCCATATCCGCGACGATTGAGCGCGGTTTGTTCTGCGGGTCGTCCTGCCGCAGCGGCACGAAATAGAGATTGCGCATTCCGAGTAGCGCCCCCAGGTTCTTCGCATTGATTCCCAGCGCATCGTTGCTGGAAACCGCGATTACCACCGGCCGCCCGTTTCTGAGATGCGATTTCGCCGCCTGCGTGACGCTGGTGTCGCTGATACCGCTCGCGATCTTGGCCATCGTGTTTCCCGTACAGGGGGCGATAACCAGCAGATCTATAAGCCCCTTGGGTCCGATCGGCTCCACCTCCTTAATGGTATGGAGCGGCGCGCGTCCGGTGATCTCTCTCAGCTCATCGATAAATCCCTGTGCCGTGCCGAACCGTGTGTCGGTTGAATAGGCATTCTCACTCATGATGGGCAAAATCTCATGCTCCTCTGCCAGCCGCCGCACAACCGGCAGCACCTTTCGATAGGTGCAGTAAGAACCGCAAAGGGCAAACCCAATTTTATATTTGTCCATTTACAGCACTCCTCTTTTTCTCAATAGCTCTAATATGATGATTCCAATCGTCTCACCCGCTGTGCACGGGAACAATTTTCCCGGCAGAGATGCGGCGAGCAGCGCCCGTTTTCCGAGCTCCTCGGCCGCTTTCAAGTCCACCCCGTAGGGCGCGCTTGCGAGCTCCACGATCAGCGTGTTTTTGCGGATACGCCGAAGCTCCTCTTCGCCGAGTACCGGCGCGGGAACGGTGTTAAAAATCAGGTCTGCCTCCGCCGCGCTTCCCAGTAATGCGCCGGTCGCAACAGGGGTAAATCCGCTCATGCGGATCATCTCAAAGTGCGTCTCCCTCCGAGCTGCCACAGTGACCCGCGCGCCGAGCGCCGCGAGATAGCGCGCGAGCACCTTCCCGATCCGACCGTAGCCGATGACGAGCGCGCGGCTTCCCGCGATGGTGCGCTCTGAATGGGAAATCGCAACCTCCAGTGCGCCTTCCGCCGTGGTGATGGCGTTAAGTCTCTGCAAATCCTCCCCCTCATAGTAGTCCAAAAAGGAAATCTCCCGCTTTGAGAGCTCCTCCCGCACCGTCTCGCGGAGCATTCCTCCGAGCAGAACGGTCCCCTCATCCAGCGTATCGCAGATTTCTGTAAGCGTGATTTTCCGCTCTCCATCGGTCTTTAAAGTGAGCTCCGGCGTGAATGCCGGCAGCGGGAGTACGACCGCCGCCGCCTCCCGCAGCGCGCACCGCAGGTCGTCGCAGACGGTAATCGCACTGTCCGGCTTCACAAGCAGACCATATGTGTAGACATCGGCGCCGTTCTTTTGCAGATATTGCGCAAGCACAACCTGCCTTCGGTCGCCGCCGATAACCGCTATCTTCTTTTTCTTCATAGCAAAACCCCTCTGATAATCAAAATCCACTACCATGCTATGCCGCGCCGTCTCCCCCTGTGAAAGAGAGCTGTTGGCCCACAATCTTCCTCCCCTTTTATATCGTAATCCAATCCGGCACTTGATCTTCCGCCGGATTGAGCGCATACTACCAATAAGTGCAAAAACGATAACAGGAGGGGGACACTTGGCCAAAATCTTAGTGGTCGAAGATGACCAGAGTATCAGAGAAGAACTCATCACACTCTTGCAGACAAACGGCTATCAGGCGGTCTGCAGTCCGCCGTGCGATCTCGCGCTGCTGGACATCAATCTCCCAAATGAGAGCGGCTTTGAGATCTGCCGCAGATTGCGTCAGACCTCCGATCTGCCGATTATCTTTCTGACCGCCCGTGAGGCTCCGGAAGATGAAATTCTGGGCTTTGGGATGGGAGCGGACGACTATATCCGCAAGCCGTACCACTCCACTGTTCTGCTCGCCAGAATCGAGCGGCTTCTCAAGCGGAAGAGCGGCACTGTTTTCAGTGTCCGGGGTCTCACGCTCAACCTCTCTGATATGACGGTAAGCTATCGGGGCGGCAGGCAGGAACTCACCAAAAATGAGACGCGGATTCTCTACTGTCTGATGCGTAAGGAGCTGTGCACCCGCGACGAGCTCATCGAGGATCTCTGGCAGAACAGCATGTATATCGACGAAAATACGCTGTACGTCAATATCAATCGTCTGCGCGAGAAGCTCCGGCAGCTGGGCGCCACCGATTTTATCCGCACAGTCCGCGGCGTGGGGTACCGCCTATGACGTTTGGAGCATACCTGTCCTCAAAAATGATTGCCCTGTGCTTTCTCGGAATAGGCGGAGTCTCATTCGGTGCATTTTCCGCTCTGGCCGGAATCAGCGGGCAACTCATTCTTCTCTTTCTCGCGCTCTATCTCTTGATTCTGCTCGGCTGGCTCGGCGTCTCCTATTTTCTCGAGCGCAGAAAGATAGAAAAATGGGAGAAACTGATCCAGGAGCTGCCCGAAAAATACCTGCTGGGCGAGGTGCTGCCTCCTCCAACAAACTCTGTCGAGCAGCGGTACTGCCAAGTCATCCAGGCGATATCGCGCTCCGCCATCAGCGCCGTCGAACAGGCGATGCGTGACAGAGAGGCTTATCAGAACTATGTGGAGCAGTGGATTCACGAGATCAAAACGCCGCTGACCGCCTGCTCCCTCATCCTGGCAAACGGCGGCGATCCCTGCAAATTGAAACCGGAACTCAAACGGGCGGACAACCTGACTGAGAGCATCCTCTATTACGCTCGCATGCGTACCGTGGAAAAGGACACTCAGATCAAAAAATTTCACGTCGCTGCGGCGATTGAAGAGGCGGTCAAAAGTCAGATGGAACTGATGATCGCCTCGAAAATCCGCGTGGAAACACAGGGGGATTTTGAGGTGTATTCAGACAGCAAAATTCTCTGCTTTGTCTTAAAGCAACTGCTCATCAACGCCGCCAAATACTGTCCCGGCTGTCTCGTTACGATCACCGCCGCCGGCGGAACTATCTCCGTAGAAGACAACGGGATCGGCATCCCTCCCCATGAGATACGCCGGGTCACCGAGCGCGGATTCACCGGGACCAACGGCAGAAAACTCGGCGGGAGTACCGGCATGGGGCTCTACATCGCGCGGCAGCTCTGTGAAAAGCTCGATATCGATCTGCAAATCGAATCCGCGCAGGGCAGTTTTACAAAAATCGCACTCTCTTTCAGAACTCTAACAGATTTGTAAGAAAAAGTACCGCCCTCCGTTAGAACAGGTCGGAGTAGCCCGTGGTAAAATCATGTCAAAACGGAGGGACAGTTATGAATGAAATTCTTAAAATCGACCATGTCACAAAATATTACGGCAGCGGGAGCGTCGTTACCAAGGCTCTGGACGGAATCTCCTTCACAGTAGAGAAGGGGGAATTCACCGCGATTATGGGCGCGTCCGGCTCGGGGAAAAGCACACTTCTAAACGTGATCGCCACGATCGACCGGGTGAGTTCCGGTGATATTTACGTCGGGGGGCACCATCTGTCGGAGATGAGAGAGGACTCGCTCTCCGCCTTCCGACGGGATCAGCTGGGTTTTATCTTCCAGGAGTACAATCTGCTCGACACGTTGACGATCGCGGAGAATATCGTCCTACCGCTCAATCTGAAAAAGGAGAGCGTAGCAAAAACGGAGAGGGAGCTCAAGCGCGTGGCAGATGCTCTCGGAGTGGCCGATCAGCTCAAAAAGTTCCCCTATGAGCTCTCCGGCGGCCAGCGGCAAAGAGCCGCCTGCGCCCGCGCGCTGATCACCAACCCCGCACTGGTTCTCGCTGATGAACCCACAGGGGCGCTGGACTCCAGGAATTCCAAAACGCTCATGCAGACTTTTGAGATGATGAACAAATCGCTCGGTTCCACCATTCTCATGGTGACCCACGATCCTGTGGTGGGCTCCTACGCAGACCGCATCCTCTTTTTGAAAGACGGGAAAATCTGGAGCGAGCTTCTCAAAGGGGGTCGCAGTAGGCAGGAGATGCACCGCGACATCCTGTCCGTTACAGCGGCGCTGGGGGGTGACACCGATGTTATCTAAACTGGCCTTGCGCAACGTCAAGCGTCAGGTTGGCAACTACCTGATCTACTTTATGACTGTGGTTTTCACCGTGGCCATGCTGTTCTCTGTGAGCAATATCATTTTCAGTGAGAATCTGATGAAATTCGCCACGAGCAAGGAGATACGGGGCGCTCTGATCTGTGTCGTCGTCTTCATCTGCACCATCGTCGCATTCGTTTTAAGTTACGCCACCTCGTTCATGCTCAAGCTCAGAAAACGGGAATTCGGCACCTATCTGACGCTCGGCATGACGCGCAAAAATATCCTTGTCATCTTCATCGCTGAGACAACGATCATCTGTGTCGGCGCGCTTGGGATCGGCCTTGTATTGGGGCTCTTTTTCTACCAGGGGCTCACCGCAGTGATGATGCGTCTGTTGGAGATGGAATTTTCCATTGCGTCCTACTCGGTACAGGGTCTCATTCTCACCGTCTGCCTTGTCCTGGGCATTTTTCTGTTGGCGTCGATCACCTCCGCTATCTATCTGCGGCGTGTCAGTA
>CAJFTX010000024.1 GCA_904420075.1 uncultured Clostridia bacterium
CCCCGGGGTTCAATCCCCGCGCGCTTGACAACGAACATCTCTATCTCGGCTTTCCCGCCCGGATTGGCGACCGCTCTTTCCGGGTGTACGGCACCTTTTCCAAGAGCGACTCCAACCGCAGCGCCGAGCAGATGCTGGTGCTCTACTGGACCGATGTCACCGACGAAGTCTCGCTCCGTGAGCAGTACGAACGTACCCGTCCGATCGTCGCGCTCATCCATCTCGACAGCTTTGAGGATCTCTCCTCCCTTTCGGAGAGCGACAAGGCGACCGTCATCTCCCGGCTTGAGAGCTATCTCTCCGAATGGGCGGAGGAATCGGGCGGCGTCTTCCGCTCGACCGACCGCGGCCGGTATATTTTCTTCTGTGAGTTCTGGTATCTCGAGCGGCTGGTCGCCACCAAATTTGATATTCTGGACAAAATGCGTCAGACCACTCTCTCTGAGCGCGCGCCGATCTCAATTTCGATCGGTGTCGGCGTCGAGGGCGAGACGCTCGCCGCCAACCATGAGTTTGCCAAGCGGGCGCTCGACATGGCATTCGGCCGAGGCGGCGACCAGGCGGTTATTAAAAACAAGAACAATTTTGAGTTTTACGGCGGCAAGAGCAAAACGGTAGAGAAACGTACCAAGGTCAAAGCCCGCGTTATGGCGGGCGCGCTCTCAGAGCTTCTGGAGCGCTGCAGTAACGTGCTCGTCATGGGACACAAATTCTCGGATTACGACAGCATCGGCGCCTGCGTGGGGATCGCCCGCGCCGCCTTTGTCAAGGACAAGCCGGTCAATATCGTGGTCAATCGCTCCACGATGCTCGCCGCTCCGATTATCGACAGTCTCGAAACGCTGCCGCTCTACGAAGGGGTATTTGTCGATCCTGCGGAGGCTCTCGATCTGATCGAGAGCCGGACGCTGCTCGTCGTCTGCGACACCCATAGCCCGGTCTATGTCGAGTCACACGAGCTGCTCGAAAACTGCGGCACTGTCGTCGTCATCGACCATCACCGCAAGATGGCCGAATCGATCACCGGTGCGGTCCAGTTCTATCACGAGCCGTTCGCCTCCTCGGCCTGCGAGATCGTCACCGAGCTGATCGAATACATCGACGGCAATGCCACCATTCTCAAGGAGGAGGCCGAGGCCATCCTCGCCGGCATCGTGCTCGACACCAAAAACTTCTATTTCAAAACCGGTTTCCGCACCTTCGAGGCAGCGGCTTATCTCCGGAAAGCAGGCGCCGATCTTATCACATTAAAGCGGCTCTTCAAGAGCGACTACCTGAGCTATGTGCGCCGGACTGAGCTCATCACCGCCGCCCAGTTCTACCGGGACAATATCGCGATCTCCATGTGGGACGGCCCGCGCCTTGAGAACGCCAAAGTGGTCATGAGTCAGGCCGCCGACGAGCTGCTGAATATCGAGGAGGTAGACGCCTCTTTCGTGCTCTACTGTGCGGCCGACTCGGTGCACATCTCCGGGCGCAGCCTCGGTACAGTCAACGTCCAGCTCATTCTCGAGAAACTGGGCGGCGGCGGTCATATGACCACTGCGGGCGCCCAGGTCAAGGGAACTGCGGACGAGGTCAAAGCGCGTCTCCGCCACGCGATCGATGAATACTATGATAGCGAGACAAAATCCTGAGCAGAAAGGAAGTATCTATTATGAAAGTTATTTTAACATCAGATGTCAAAGGTCACGGCAAGAAGGGAACCCTCGTGGAGGTGTCCGACGGCTACGGTCGGAACTACCTTCTCCCCCGCGGGCTCGCCATCGAGGCGACCAATGCAAATCTAAACGATCTCAAGGGGAAAGACGACGCGCGCCGACATCAGCTCGAAGTGGAGCTGGCGGAGGCGAAAGCGCTCGCCGCCTCTCTCCAGGATAAGACGGTGAAGCTCTCCGCCAAAGGCGGTGAGAACGGCAAACTCTTCGGCTCGATCACAACCAAGGACATCTGCGCGGAACTCGAGCGGCAGTTCGGCCTCAAGGTGGACAAAAAGAAGGTCTCCTGCGCCGACATCAAGCAGTTCGGCACCTATGAGGCCGAGGCAAAAATCTATCCTGAGGTCTCGGCCAAATTCCGCGTCCAGGTTTCGGAGCAGTAATTGACAGATGAGAGGTGAGGGCGTTGGCCGAGTTTGATCTTTCTAAAATGCCATACAGTCTGGAGGCGGAGCAATCGGTGCTCGGCTCGATTCTGATCGATCCCGAGTGCTTAAATGAAGTTGCAATTCTGCTCGAGCCGGCCGACTTCTACGTCTCGCAGAACGTCGCGATCTACAGCACAATGCTCTCGATGTTCAGCAGCGGTGAGAGTATCGACGTGGTGACGCTGCTCGACCGGATGAAGGCCGAGGGCGAGTTTGACGAAGCTCAGACTAAAAGTTATATCGTGGAGATGGCGGAGTTCGTTCCCACCACCGCAAACGTCAAAAAATATGCCGACATCGTCAAGGAGAAATCTCTGCTGCGCAGTATGATCAATGTCTCCCGCGAGATCTCCGACGCCTGCTTTGAGGAGGCGGGCGCGGCCTCGGACATTCTCGATATGGCCGAGCAGAAGGTGTACGACATCGCGCACGGCCGCAGCCGCCAGGGATTTACCCCCGTGATCGAGGCGGTCACCAACGCCTATGACCGTCTCTCCGCCATGGCCTCGGGCGACAAGGAGAAATACGCCGGCATTCCGACCCATTTCGTCGATCTGGACCGGCGGCTCGGCGGTCTCTCAAAGAGCGATCTCATCCTCATCGCCGCCCGCCCCGGTATGGGTAAGACGGCGTTCGCGCTCAACATCGCGGAGAACGTCGCCATCCTGGAGCGAAAGAAGGTCGCAATCTTCTCGCTCGAGATGAGCAAGGAGCAGCTGGTCATGCGTATTCTCTCCAGCCAGTCCCGGGTGGACAGCCGGCGGCTTCTCGCGGGTGAGGTTCAGGATTCCGAGTGGCCCCGCATCGCGGAGGCCGCCGGGGTGATCTCCGGTTGTCCTATTAAGATCGACGACACCTCCGGCGTAAAAATTTCCGACATGAAGGCCAAGCTTCGCCGGGAGCGCGACGTCGATCTCGTCATCATCGACTATCTCCAGCTGATGGAGTCGGGCGGCCGGTTTGACAGCCGTGTCAACGAGGTCTCTCAGATCACCCGCGGCCTCAAAATCATGGCCCGCGAACTCGACATCCCGGTCATCTGTCTCTCGCAGCTCTCCCGCGGCCCCGAGCAGCGCACTGATCACCGGCCGATGCTTGCGGACCTGCGTGAATCCGGCTCGATCGAGCAGGACGCGGATATTGTCCTCTTCCTCTATCGCCCCGGATACTATGACGAGGCCGCCGAGGAGGGCAACCAGAGCGAGGTCATCATCGCAAAGAACCGGCACGGTCCGACCGGCAGCATCGAGGTGCTCTGGATGGGCGAATACACCAAATTTATGAATCTGGAGCAGAACCGATGACGGCCGTATCTCCGGAGGCACTGCTGCGTCGGACACTCGAACGCCACCGGATGCTCGACCATTCCACCGGTGTGCTCGTCGCCCTTTCGGGCGGGGGCGACTCGGTGGCGCTGCTCCATCTGCTGCTCCCGATCTGTCGAGAGCGCGGGCTGCCCGTTGTGGCATTCCATCTCAACCACCTGCTGCGCGGGGCGGAATCAGAGCGGGACGAGCAGTTTGTGCGCGCGCTCTGCGAGCGTCTCTCCGTGCCGCTCGTAGTCCGTCGGGCGGAGATCGCGGCGCTCGCAAAAGAGCGTGGAATCTCCATCGAACTGGCGGCCCGCGAGGAGCGCTATCGCCTGCTCCACTCCTGTGCGGCGGAACAGGCTCTCTCGCAGATCGCCACCGCCCACACCGCGAGCGACAATCTGGAGACGGTACTCTTCCACCTCGCACGCGGCTCAGGACTCGACGGTCTCTGCGGAATTCCCCCGGTGCGCGGCCCGCTGATCCGTCCTCTCATCGCCCACACCGGCGAGAGTCTGCGCGCTTATCTCAGAGCGCACAGTCTCCCCTTTGTGGAGGACAGCACAAACGCTCTCCCGCTTTACACCCGCAACCGGCTCCGTCAAAATGTCATCGCTCCTCTGCGTGAGGAACTTCCCCATGCGGAGGAGACGGCAGCTCGTGCCTGCGAATTGCTCCGGCGGGACGCCGCCTGTCTCCAGCAGCTCTCACAGCAGCTGCTCCAAGCCGCGGCGCCCGACGGACGCGCCCGACGCGCGGCGCTTACGGCTGCTCCCGACGCAGTGCTCTCCCGTGCGCTGCGTACGCTCGCAGAGGATTCGCTCGGCGTCTCTCTCTCTTCCCGGCACACTGAGGCTCTCCTCTCACTGCTGCGGGAGGGAAAGACGGGGGACCGGCTCCAGCTGCCCGGCGGCGTCGCACTGCTCACCCATCACGCGCTCCTCTTTGAGCGCACCGGCGCCGCAGAGCCCTTTTTTTCGCAGCTTCTCACTCCCGGCGCACACATCCTTCCGGGCGGTACGCTCACGCTCCGCGAGGCGGGCGAAAAACTTAACAGTTTATTCAACCCTGACCTTCTCGACTGTGCTACAATAATAGGAAATTTAGTTGTGCGGGAGCGGCTCCCCGGCGACCGGGTGGAGCTTCCAAACGGCCGCTCCCGGCTGTTGAAAAAATTGCTGATCGACCGGAAGATCGACCGCGACCGGCGTCGTCTCATCCCGGTGGTCTGCGACGACGCCGGTCCGATCTGGACGCCGCTCACTGGCGCCTCGTCCCGGTGTCGCGCAAAACAAGGCGCGCTGCATACATTCGCGCTGGAATTTGAGGGGAAAGTATGAAAGATATTGAAAGAATTCTCTATACCGAGGAGCAAATCAAGGCAAAAGTGGCCGAGCTCGGCCGCCAGATCACCCGCGACTACGAGGGGAAAAATCTCCTACTCTGTTGCATTCTCAAAGGTTCGCTTGTATTTATGTCCGATCTGATGCGGCAGATCGATCTGCCGCTCACTATCGATTTTATGAAGGTCTCGAGCTACGGCCACGGAACTGAGAGCTCGGGGGACGTGCGGGTGCTGCTCGATCTGTCGGTCAACCTGCCTGAGTACGATCTGTTGATCGTGGAGGACATCTTTGACAGCGGCCGCACCCTCGCAAAGCTCACCGAATTGCTGCGGGTGCGCGGGCCCCGCTCGCTCAAGCTCTGCACCCTTTTCTCAAAGCCCGAGCGGCATAATGTCGAGCTTCCCATCGACTATCTCGGCTTTGAACTGCCGGACGAGTTCGTCGTCGGCTATGGACTGGACTATGCGGAGCACTACCGCAATCTCCCCTATCTCGGCGTTCTGAAACGGGAGGTCTATGAATAAAAAGGAAGGGATGCGCAAAAGCTCAACATAGGCCTTGCGCTCCCGTATCATCTCACAGCGCTACGCCGCGTCCTCTCGGGGCGCTCGTAAATAGATTCGCACAGCGCCGCTGAAACAGCCCAATACAAAATCGGATCAAAGGCGCTATTAAAACACAAGGGAGTGACAAAACGTTTGAATCAAAAAAAGATTAAAGGCATCGGTTTCTATATCGCACTGGTCGTGTTACTCGCCGTCTGCGCAGTCTGGTTTCTCGGACTGAACCAGCCGAAAAAGGTAACCTATTCCGACATCATCGCCGAGTTTGAGTCCGGCAACGTCGAGTCGTTCGTCCTCAAGGACAATGATCTCACTATGACTCTGCGGGACAGCCAGTCGCAGATGAGCTATCGGCTGCCCTACGTCGATCTGTTCTATAATGACGTGGGCGAGCTCATCCGGGAGCAGGCGAAGGCCGGAACGCTGAAGAGCTACGACTTCCAGACCACCGAGATCTCCTGGCTGGTCTCCTTCCTGCCATTTCTGCTGCTGACCGGAGGTCTGATCGTCTTCTGGGTCATCATGATGCGCCGCACCGATGGCGGCGCCGGCCGGATGAACCAGTTCGGCAAGGCCCGCACCAAGAAGATGGTCGACGAAAAGAACAAAAAGACCTTTGCCGATGTCGCAGGAGCCGACGAGGAGAAAGAGGAGCTGCGCGAGGTCGTGGACTTCCTCAAAAACCCGAAAAAATATGTGGAGATCGGCGCGCGCATCCCGAAGGGCCTGCTGCTCGTTGGCCCTCCCGGAACCGGTAAGACGCTGCTCGCCAAGGCGGTCGCCGGCGAGGCCGGTGTCCCCTTCTTCTCCATCTCGGGTTCCGATTTTGTGGAGATGTTTGTGGGTGTAGGCGCCTCGCGTGTGCGCGACATGTTCGAGCAGGCGAAGAAAAATCTGCCCTCCATCCTCTTCATCGATGAGATCGACGCAGTCGGCCGCCAGCGCGGCGCAGGTCTCGGCGGTGGCCATGACGAGCGTGAGCAGACGCTCAACCAGCTGCTCGTCGAGATGGACGGCTTCGGCAACAACGAGGGCGTCATCATTATTGCCGCCACCAACCGGCCCGATATTCTCGACCCCGCGCTGCTGCGGCCCGGCCGGTTTGACCGGCAGATTGTCGTCGGCACGCCGGACATCAAGGGACGCGAGGAGATTCTCCGCGTTCACTCGAGAGGAAAGCCGCTCGCCGGGGACGTCAATCTCACCAACATCGCAAAGTCCACCGCCGGTTTTACCGGCGCGGATCTCGAGAATCTCTTAAACGAGGCGGCGCTGCTCGCAGCGCGTGAAAATGTGCACCAGATCAACAACCGCCATATCGAGGAGGCCACCCGCAAGGTGATGATGGGGCCGGAGAAGAAGTCCCGCGTCATCTCTGAGAAAGAGAAAAAGCTCACCGCCTACCACGAGGCGGGGCACGCCATCGTCACCAAATTCATGGACCTCCAGGCTCCGGTTCACGAGATCTCCATCATTCCCCGCGGACGCGCAGGCGGCTACACCATGAGTCTGCCGACCGAGGACAAATATTATAGCTCCAAGGACGAGATGCTCGAGGATATCTCCATCCTCCTCGGCGGCAGAGTCGCCGAGGAACTGGTGCTGAAAGATGTCTCCACCGGCGCCTCGAACGACATTGAGCGCGCGAGCTCGATCGCCCGCAAGATGGTCACCCGCTATGGCATGAGTGAGAAACTCGGCCCGATCGTCTACGGTACCAGCAACGAGGAGGTCTTCCTCGGCCGTGACTTCGGTTCGACTAAGAACTACTCGGAGAAAGTCTCAGCGGATATCGACGCGGAGGTGCGCAATTTCATCGAGCTCGGCTACACCCGCGCGCGGGAGATTCTCAAAGAGCATATGGAAAAGTTACACAAGGTTGCCGGCTATCTCTATGTAAACGAGAAGATGGACGGGGAGCAGTTTGAGGAGATGTTCCGCGAACCGGAAGCTCTCCCCTCCTCGGACGAAGCAATACCCGAATCATAAAAAGGAGTGGAATCTATGAAACGTACTCAAAAGTTCTTCATCTGCAGACACTGTCACAATCTCGTCGGCCTGATCGACAACGCGGGCGTCCCGATGGTCTGCTGCGGCGAGCCGATGACCGAGCTTGTCCCGAACAGCTCGGACGGCGCAAGCGAAAAGCACCTTCCGGTCGTCAGCGTCGAGGGCTGTATCGTAAGAGTGAAGGTCGGCTCCGTTCCGCATCCGATGGAGGAGGCTCACTCGATCAAGTGGATCTATGTCGAGACGACCCGCGGCGGGCAGCGTATTTCGCTCCAGCCGGGCGAGGCGCCGGAGGCGATCTTCTCGGTGCTCAACGACAAGCCGGTCGCCGTCTATGCGTACTGCGATCTGCACGGACTCTACAAAGTTGACGTCAGTGCTTAACGCCCCGCAGGAGGTCCCCGAATTCCGGGGACCTCTTTTTATCCGCCTCTGTTCACAGAACTCTGTCCGGCAAATCAGCCGTTCTGTCCCTCCCCATAGTGCGCCTGTTCCGTCCTGCTCCCAAATTCCAAGATATCTGATAAAATACAGAGGAGCTCCTCTTTGCCTTGACTTCCCGCCGAAATCTTAGTAAAATGGATTTCTGAGGGGAATACGCCTCCGTAGTTAAATGGATATAACAAGCCCCTCCTAAGGGTTAGTTGTGAGTTCGATTCTCGCCGGGGGTGCCAAAACGAAAGGACATCCGTAAGGATGTCCTTTCGTTTTGGGTTCCGCCGCCCGGTGGGCGGCTCCACTCTTCGGTATTTCAATGCTCGGCGGAAGTAAACCTCGTACGACGCATTGGCACCGCCGGCCAGAAGGCCGGTTGAGTGGTTTCCACTCGCGTGTCCGCTTCATAACCCGCATTTCAAATATCGACTTTAACCGTCCTCTGCCAAAAGGGAAGACATGACCGCAAGGGTCATATCTTCCCTTTTGCCCTTTCTTCAGAATTTTATATCCCCGCAGTCCGCGTCTCCCCCTGTATCCGGTCATTTACCCGAATTCTCCTCTCCCAAAGGGCTGCCGCAGAGCACTTTATTTTTCCGTACTCCCGTCGCCGCCAATCCCGCGCAGCCTTCTGCGCCTTAGACGCACATCGCTCTCAAGCATAAGCGGACAGGAGCCCGCCGCGCCTCGCTCGGTGGACTCCCGCCCCGTATTCTTTGGAAGAACCGATCACACTGAGGTCCCGAAAGGCCTCCTAAAAAGACGCGTACAGTCTTGGCAGAGAACTGAGACGCATCATCCTTCCGCCTTACAGATCCCCGGGGCAAACGGAATTCCGTTTGCCCCGGCCTTTCTCTATGCCGGAGAGAAAAAGGGCTCTCTCCCGGGCGCCGTCAGGACTTCAACAGCGCCTCTGCGGACTCCTGTGCAGTCTGCATCGCGGTGTCCACCGGAACATTGTCGTAAAGCACGCTCTCCAGCGCCGTACCGGCAATTTTGGTGAATTCGGTATACTTTGCAGCCGGTACGCCCGTCGGATAAGACCCCTGTACATTATCCGCATTTTCCACAAAGGTCTCAAGCCACGGGAATGTCTCAAAAGTCTGTTTCTCATACTCCGTGTCGTCAAAAATATCCGTACGCGGCGCCAAAATACTGGCCGTATCGAGGAATTTACGCATCTGCGGCGCCGATGTCAGCGCCATCAGAAGTGCTCCGCACTCCTCCGGATATTTGGTATCCGCCGAAGCGGCAAAACCTTCCCACGCGGTCGCAAACTTGTTCGCCGGGAACAGCGAGGTATCCGCCACGGCAAAGTCCCCCTCAACCGACGGGTCGGCGAGCACCGCAGTGCTGTAAACCCATGAGCCGTCAATCAGCACTCCGATTTCCCCGGTTCCAAACATCTGGCGGTAAGTTCCCTTATCCGTGTCCTTTACAATATAACCCGCATCATAGAGCTCTTTAATGCAGCTGTAGGCATTTTTCACTTCATCACTTGTAAAATTGGGAGCCCCATTCTTCATCCAGGAGCCGCCCTGTGCAATTACCCAGACGGACAGGTCAATCCACTGCTCTGTGAAATTGCCCGGATTGGTCATCATGCCGTAAGGCATAACGCCCACCGCCTGCAGGTCGCCGCACATCCGTTTGAATTCGTCAAAGGTCTGCGGGAAAGAATCCCACCCCGCCTTCTTTAAAACGCTGGGACGATAGATCGGCATATAGAACGCATTGACGTTCGCAATCATGTAAGTCTTGCCGTCAGGCGCGAGCTCCGGGATATAGACATTTTGAATGTCGTTGAAATTTTTCTTGAGCTCATCCATGTCGATATAGTCGTCCAGCGCCAGCAGATGTCCGTTCTCAATGTAGTTTCCGACGTTATCGCCGAACGCCATGATGTCATAGGGCGTCCCCGCCGCAATCGCAATGTCCAGCCGATTCCAGTACTCCTCGTAGGCAATCGTCACCGGCTCTACTTTGACATTCGGGTGTTCATCGGTAAAATCTTTCACCGCTCCCTCAATCCACTGATCAAACGATCCTCCGTGGCTCCAGTACCAGTGTGGAAAGGTGATGGTGATCTGTTCCTCTCCGCCGTCCCCCTCAGGCGAAACGGCTTCCTGTTGCGTACATCCAAAGAGCATCGGAGACACAAGCAGGACAGCTGCGAGTAAAATCGCCAGATTCCGTTTCATCGTGTAACCTCCCTTTTTATTTCTTAGTTTAGACAGGACAGATTCGTATATAACAGCTCAATATTACTTATAGTTTTTATTTTGAAGAAACGTTATCCCTTGACCGAACCGGCCGTCAGCCCACTCACAATATGCCGCTGGAAGTACATAAAGAGAAATACCACCGGCAGTGTGACAAGTACTGCTCCGGTCATGATCTGATCCCAGGGCGTGGAGTACTGGCCGATATAGGAGGCGAGGCCGACTGAATTGGTCCAGAGCGTCTGGTCCGAGATCATCGTGTAGGCATAGAGATACTCATCCCAAGCCGCAATAAAAATCCAGGCGCCCGTCGCAATGATCCCCGGCCGCAGCAGAGGCAGTAAAATCCGAAAGAAGATATTCAGCGTAGAGGCTCCATCCACCCTCGCCGCCTCTTCGAGCTCCACCGGCAGCGCGTCAAAAAAGCCCTTTGCAAACCAAATGCTGATCGGAAGCATCGTACAGGCATAAATAATGATGAGCCCCAGCAGGTTATTTGTGAGTTTTAAGGTCGAAAAAACCATATAGATGGGAATACAGAGGAAAGCCGCCGACATCATCTGTGTGAACAAAATCAGAAAGGTATAGGCCGTCTTCAGCCGAAATCGAAATCTGGAGAGCGCATATGCGGCGGGAGTTCCCACCGCCGTGGCGATCACACAGGTTGTTCCGCTGACAATCAGCGTATTTTTCAGCCACACCAGAATCGAGGAATCTCTGATATACTCCCCATAAGCCTCGAAGAGATGATTGGTCGGGAAGTAGTGAATCGGCAGCTTAAAAAGTTCCTCCGGACTCTGCAGCGAGGTGTTGATCAGCCAGTAAAAGGGAAAGAGGGCGACAAAGCAGACGAGCACCAGTAGGATGTAGATCCCCGCCCCCGGTCTTCCGGCGTGCAGCTTCTTCACGCGCATCTCTACTCCACCTCGCTTTTCCGCATCGCAATCAGATAGTACACCACTGAGAACGCTAGGGTGATGAGCAGTCCGACCACGCCGACCGCCGCCCCATATCCCAATTTATTAAACTGGAAGGCGTTTAAGTAGGTAAATATGGAGATTGTCGCCGTGCTGTCCGCCGGTCCGCCCTTGGTCAGCACCCAGATGATTGTAAAATTCGTAAAGGACCAGATGGTCAGCAGCATAATCAGCACTTTGGAGACATAGCGCAGCCCCGGCAGCGTGATATACCAAAAGCGCTGGAAGACATTCGCGCCGTCAATTCGCGCCGCCTCGTACGTATCCTCCGGAATGCCCTTCAACCCGGCAAGCAGGATCAGACAGGCCAGCGGATACTGTTTCCAGACGGTGACCAGCATCAACACAAAAATTGCAATTCCGGGCGCTGTAAACCAGGAGAAGTTTGCATCAATCACCCCGAGCGACGAGAGCAGCTGGTTGACCACGCCATACCGCGGGTTGAGCATCCACTTCCAGATCAATACCAGGACCACCTGTGGAATAATCCACGGAAGGATCAGCGCGCCGCGAAAGAAAAAAGACGCGCGCAACTTCATGTTTAAAAGCAGCGCAGTTCCAAGTCCCACCAGGAACGTAAGCGTCACACCGAGCACTACATACACAAACGTCGAAGAGAGCACCTTTGGAAAGCTGGGACTGGTGAGAAAGGTGATGTAGTTCTTCACGCCGACTGTCGTGTATTTCCCCGCCGCATAGGAGAGCAGCGAGGCGTCTGTAAAGGAAAGCGCAATGGCAAAAAACATCGGAAGAATTAAAAACAGAATCATGATCAGAAGGGCCGGCCCCGAGAGCAGGTAGGGTGTATACGCCTTATAGAGAAGGCTTTTCCTTCTAGTCATTCGTCACCACCACCTTGAGAGATGGGGTACTCGCCTTGTAGGCGAATGCCTCGCCGATTCGGTCGAGTGGAAAGCACTTGGAGATCAAGGGTCTAAAGTCGATTTTGCGCTCTGCGATATAGGAGACCGCCGTTGCAAAGTCCTCATCCGTATAGAGATATCGTGTTCTGAGAGATACCTCTCTACAGAGCATTCGAAACGCATCGATCTCAAAATTTTTGATCGGCACGCCCACCGTAACGGCCGTTCCTCCTTTTCGCAGAACATCCAACGCAAAGTTCACCGACCACTGGTTAAACACCGTGTCAATCACATAGTCGACCGGCCGTCCTCCCATGAGCTCTTTTACCTTCTTTACCGGCTCACACTGTCCGGAGTTGACCGTCGCCGCGCCGCAAAGTTTCTTTGCCATCTCAAGCTGTGCGTCGGAGATGTCAAGTGCGGTGATCGAAGCTCCTTTGTAGCGCAATACCATCGAACAGGAGAGCCCAATCGCTCCCTGTCCAATGACGACAACGTTCGCCCCGTCCAGTCCGCTTGTGCAGTGTTCCGCAAAAGCCACCGGTTCCACCAGCGCCGCCTCTGTGAAATCGATGTCATCCGGAAGTTTATAAAGCGTGGACGCCGGTACGACAATCCGCTCACAGAAGGCGCCGGGTCGCTCCCCGCCAATCACCTCGCACTGTTCGCAGACATAGCCGAGCCCCCGTCTGCAGAGTTCACAGTCAAAACAGGGCACCGCGGGGTTGATCACCACCTTATCCCCCCGCCGTATATCCCCTCTGGCACTTCTGATTTCGAGCACCGTCCCGCAGAACTCGTGTCCGGGTACGCGGTCATAGGTGGAGACGAATCCCTCTCCGAGATAGGGATGCATATCGGAGCCGCAAATTCCACAGGCCCTAACCTCCAGAAGGCACTCCTCTTCACCGGTGATTCTGGGCTCAGGAACCTCTCGCAGTGTAAATTTACGCGGTGCGGACATAACAGCCTGTAACATAAGTGACTCCCTCCTTTTTTCTTTAGCATATTCCGACATTGAAACACAAAACAGGAGGGGAATTTTAGATATGTCAGATTTCTTTTGCTCTTGTGCAAATAACCTATAAAATAGGATAAAATATTTGCTATTTATGTGCACTTCTCTATAATATAGATAAGGGGGGATCAAAATGCTAACGCTTTTGATTGTCGATGACGAATCCGTCATCCGCGAAGGGCTGTGCAAAAGCTTCAACTGGTCCGCGTGGGGGTATACGGTCTGCGGTACCGCTTCCAATGGGATTGAGGCGCTGCGGCTTGCCGAGCAGCTGCACCCGGATGTCATTTTAACCGATATCGAAATGCCCGACATGAGCGGTACCGCACTTCTCTCCGCGCTGAAAAAGCAGCGCTTCTCCGGAAAAACCGTCGTTCTCTCCGGATACGACAGATTTGAATACGCCAAAGAGGCGCTGCGCTGCGGGGCGAAAGACTATCTGCTCAAACCGATCGATGAGTCGGAGCTGTACACCCTCTTTTCAAACCTCCGGGAGACGATTCTCTCCGAGCAGCGGCAGGCTTCCGAGCTGCAGCGGGCCCGCCTGATCGCCGGCGCCGTCGGCGACCGTCCGGAGGCGCGTGCGCTCCAGCTCTACTTCAGCACGGGGAATCCTCCCCTCGCCGAGCTGGAGCTCATTACAGGCAAACTGTCCCCCTATCTCTGTCTCGCCTCTCTCGAGAGCCTGCTCCCCTGCCAATCGCTCGCAGGCACCCTCTCCGCCGCCGGGGTCACCGTTCTCTCCGAAGGGGAGCAAACGTTGCTTTTCCTCGCCCGGCCTCAGCCGGACGCCCCCGCCTTTCTGCAACAGCTTCTCTCCAGCTTGAGCGGTGAATTCCGCTGTGTGGTTTCTGAATACGCAGCAGATCTCCCCGCTCTGCGCGCGCGCTATCCCTCTTTTCTGGCGCGCAGAGCCGGAGATTTCTATTACGATTTTGGCGGCGTCTACGCGGAGCAATCCCCCGTCTCCCCCTGTGATCCGGAATCCGCCGGGGAACTGGACGAGGCGGGAGAGCGGCTTTTCCTGCTCATCCGGGCAAAAAAAGAGAGCGAGGCCGGTATCCTCTGCCATCGGCTCTTTCATACCCTGCGTAAGCTCCATCCCTCCCGCGGAATTGTGACCGTAAAGTGCTGCGAAATCTACAATAAAACCGCCTCTCTGCTCTCCAACCGCTATTCCCGCCTCACATTCAGAAGTTCGGAAGAGGTCTACCAGCGCCTCTCGGAACAGCGTTCGCTCCGTCTATTTGAGTCCGCCTTCTGTGCTCTGATCTCGGAGCTGATAGACGCCGTCAAGTCCTTTTCGAATAACCGCTCGGCTCTGATCGACAGCATTCGCCAGTTTATCGTCTCCCACTATGCGGAAAAGCTCTCTCTCGACCAGCTCTCCGGCGAATTCTATCTCAATCCCTCCTATCTCTCCGCCCTGTTTAAAGAGGAGACGGGAGAGACACTGTCCTGCTTCATCCGCCAGGTCCGTCTCGAACAGGCCAAAGCGCTGCTCACACAGCGCAACCTTCGTCTGAGCATTGAAGCGATCTCAAAGGCCGTAGGTTATCAGAATTACCGTCACTTTTGTGCCGTATTCAAAGAGGACACCGGGCAGAGCCCTGCCCAGTTCCGTATTCACTCCGTCAAGAGGGAGGGGTAGTATGGCAAAGCGGCAAATTCCCTACCGTTTTGTTCTCAGCGTCACTGCCGCGACGCTTCTATTCTCTTTTATCTCCGCTGTAAGTTTTTTCCTCTATTCGTCGGTATACCCCTATCTGCGCTCGAGCTACGAAGAGCTTGAGCGCCGCACGCTCTCCGAGGCCTCCTCCCGCATCGACCAGCATCTCTTAACGGTCAGCGAAGCCGCCTCTATCCTGCTGGTCGACGAATCCCTCTCCGCGTCTGCCTACCGGTACGACAGCGCCTCCCCAAAGGAGCAGACCGAGATTCGCACCGAACTGCGCAGCCTGTTTTACCAACTGATAGAAATCAACGATCAAATCGGTTCGCTCGTTCTGTTTACCGAGGAAAACGCCCTTGTCTTCGGCGATCTGGTCGCCGGGGAGAGTACCATGTCGGATTTTGAACGGCTCTTCTCGTCCCGCGGTCAGTCCCGTAACGGTATCAGTTTTTACCTGCCCTCCACCACCTCCGGCGAGATGTCCGGTCTGTTCGCCGCAAGCGTGTCCTCCCGGGCGGAAAACGTTCCGCTTCTCTCGGCGGGCGGACTCCCGGACCGGTTCTTTTTCTCGCTTTCCGTCGGCTCCTCCGGCCAGCGCTCTGGCATCGTCTGTCTTGTTCTGCGCAGCGACTTTCTGACCCGCTGTCTGAATGATCTTCCCGGCACGGTGGTCACCGACAGCGACGGAAACCCGCTGTGCAATCTGACCGTTCTCCCGGACTATGAGCTCCAATCACAGCTCCACTCCTCCGACTCGAAGCGGTTTCTGCAAGAGGAAAATCAGACCTTTGACCATCTGACCGTTTACTATCAGCAGCAGACCGACCGGTTCTCAGAAAAACACACCGCCATCGTCCGGATGAGTATACTCTTCATGTCAGTCACGATTTTATTCGCTCTTATTTCCTCCTACTTCGCCGCAAGATATATTACCCGGCCGATCACTCTTCTGAGCAGACGTGTCGGCAGTCTGGAGTACGCTCAGTTGCTCCAGTCCCATCTCAGGCGCGGCAAAATATCCTCTCCGGGCGGAGACTTATCCGCCGCCCGAAAGCCGCGGCGGCGCCCTCGCAGTTCCACACGGCAGTCTCTTTTTCTCTATTTCCTCAGCGTCATCATCTGCCCCTGTCTGATCTTCAGCTTCTGTTCCGTCTCCTGGTATTCCTATCTCGAACGCCAGATCGAGCAGGAGCTCTTTCAGAGCTCTCTCGACATTGCGGCAAAACGCTCCGAGGAATTCTTCCAAAACCTCAAAAACTCCGCGGTCTCGCTCGCCTATGACGACACCGTTCTCTCCTGCCTGCGTACCGCCGCCCCTCTCCCATCGGACATCGGTTCCGCGCTGCCCTACCAGATGCGCCTGTTCTCCTATGACGTAGAGCTCGCGTTCTACTCCCGGTATGCGCGTCCGCTCGTCGCAAGCAGCGACGCGATCTTCCGCACGACACCTCCTTCCGTCACCCGCGGGGCCGGAAATATTCTGTGGGATTTCAGCGTCCGTAGCAAACAGGGACGGTATGTCACCTTTGGTCTGGGAATCAACGATCCGAAGAGCGGCCTCCGGCTCGGATTTTTCAAATGCCGCACAGACGAAAGCTTTCTCGAAAGTTGCTACGCCCCGCCTCTCTCAAACAGCCTAGAGAGCTATATCTGCACCGAGAGTGGAATTATCGTATCCCATCCGAATAAGGCGCTGATCGGCTCGCGCGCCGCTCCGGCCGAAGGTGCACTGCGGTTTCAGAGAAAGCTCGGCGAGACGGGGTTTACTCTTGTCGCCCTCTACAACAGCTCGCAGATCACCGCTCATCAGCAGACGCTCTTTATTATCACGCTCTGCGCTATGTTGATTATCATCTTTGTCGCCTTTTTCGTCGCTTCGTTTCTCTCCTATTACATCGCAAAGCATATCAATCGCTGCTTCTCTTCTCTCTCCCCGGAAGCGATACAAGCCTTCTCCCAATGGCAGGAGCCCAGCTGTATTGCGGAGGTTGCCGGTCTTGAGCGTTCCTTCCATCTCCTGCTCCAAAAAATCAATCAGCTCGTCGAAGACATCACCGGAAAGGAGCGCAGGCAGCACGAGCTTGAGATCTTAAATCAGAAGAGCGAGCTTCTGCTACTGCAATCTCAGATCAACCCCCATTTTTTATATAACACGTTCGAGAGTATCAATTTTATGATCCGGCTGGGGGAAAAAGCGAAAGCCACCCGGATGGTCACGCTTCTCTCCCGGATGTTCCGATATGCGGTCAAAACAGATGATCTTCTGATCTCACTGGACGAGGAGCTCTCCTACTGTACGCTCTATGCCGACATCATGAACATGCGCTTCGGCAGCGAAATTGTTTACTCCTGCGAGGCGGATGAGTCCGTGCGCTCCCTTCGCACGCTGAAATTTATTCTGCAACCTCTCGTTGAAAACGCGTACAGCCACGGTTTAAAGCAGACCGGCCGCGGCGAAATCCATGTGCGCGCCTATGTCCAATCGGAAACTCTGATCGTCACAGTCCACGACAGCGGAGCCGGTCTCTCCAGCGAACGGCTGTATGAAGTCCGAGCCGCACTCGAAAACGGGGACAGTCAGCAGCATATTGGGCTCTGTAATATCAACCGGAGAATCAGACTGACCTTCGGAGAACAATATGGGCTCACCATCGAATCCTCCAATAGCGCCGGTACCACAGTAACTCTGCTCCTCCCCGTTCTCTAGCGCCGCCTTTACAGCTCTCCGGCTTCTGTTACCGGTAACCCTCAATTTTCCCATTTTAAAAAGGGGCGCCGCCGCAGGAGAGACGTCCCATCGAACTATGCGGCGGCACAGGGCAGGCAGGAACACCCGCAAAACAGGCGCTCCGCGTTCTCAGCGCCCGGCCTGCCGAAACGCTCTGACAGCCGCATCACGGCCACTGACAGCCCCGCCGGGTGCGGCTGTCTTTTATCCGCCTAATAAGTCGGCTCGTCCGCAAACGGGCCACAGTCTTTCTCTATCGCGTCATCCGCCAGCTTATCCCCTTTTGTAGCTGATTTTAGGACCACTTTGTGGCCGTTTTCTTGTCTCTCCACGATATCCACAATATCTTTTACTCTCAAACCGTCTGCTGTCCTATCTGTATCTTCGATTTGCGTACCTGTCAAATATCAGCAAAGAGTTTTTCTCCTGAACGCCCCTGTGGACTGGGACCACACTACACTTTAGCGGAATACTTATGAGGATATGGATCGGACCTGCTTCGATTTTTTCCGTCCCTTTCTACTTCCACAGTTTCCGGATCATTTCTCTGTCCACTGCCATTCGTCCGTAGACGGCCCGCCATCTGTATTTCGACACAAATGTCATCGCGACCTAAATCCCCGCAGGGAGACTCAAAAAAAACTCGCTCTCTGACAGTTCCATGGGTCTACGTTATTTCAATTACGATCGGCAAAGCCGTGCGATGCCCGCGTTCAAGCGGATATATGTCAGGCTGTCCGTCTCTTCTTTTCGAACACCGGTAATCCTTTTTCGATATTTTAGAGATAGGATCGCGGCGCCCCCGCTCCCGTTCGTCTTTGAAGTCGATCTCTTCCACACACAGGCACAGCCTTTTTAAAGCCCCAGGCGCTTCCCGTTGTCGCCGTTATACATCGCCCCAGGTCATACGCCCGATGTCACCCGGTGAAGCCTTTTCTGCGTAAGCACTCGGGACGGCTCTTTTTCATTTCAATCGGACTGTTTAAAAGGAAGGAACCGGGTCGGATGACCTGGTTCCTTCCTTCTACGGCATATATTTTCTCATACAAAAAGGTGGGTGCAAAACGGGGTGCGGAAATACCGCCGGCCTCCCTCCCGAGTGTCAAAGCGCGGCTACGCTGCAGCGCTTTTCGCTCCACCCTTAGCGTATCATTTTCATGGGAAAGGTCCAATTTTTTCCTAAGGTAGACCTGAAGAGGCGGCGCCTTTTTCGTTTCCAACCCGTTCATCCCAAATTCTGTATTTTAAAAACGCACTTAATAATCTGTAAGATCTGCTCCTTCTCCTGCTCCGACTTCCCACAGAGCTGCGCCGCAATCCGCTCCATCCAGAGATCGCGCGTCTCCTCCCGCTTCTCCTCCTGCTCAGAAAAAAACTCGGCAAGCGTAACTCCCAGAACAGTGCAGAGCCGTCCCATCAACGCCACGGTGGGATTTCTGTTCCCCCGCTCCACTTGGCAGAGATAGGCAGGGGTAATATTTGCTTCCAGCGCCAGCTGCTCTTGAGAAAGCCCGCAGGCCAGCCGCAGCTCCCGCACCCGATTTCCTATACGAAAGTTACTATCCAATTCTATCACCATAATTTATTCTATCCAATTGTACCCTCCAATTCACTACACTATAATTTTATAAATTAATTAAATTATAGTGCAACAGCAGATTTGAAGCAGCGCTCCTCTCGCGAGTCTCTCCCTTCTTTCCGCCGTACGATCTCTTCGAAACACACCGCTCTGTTCCGCAGCCCCCTCCGCCCATCGTTCGATCAGCGCCCTGCCTGTCCCGCCCCATCCCTGCGAAGGCGCCTTGGAGGATCATCGCCAACCGGCAGATCAGGTCCCTACGTTACGGGGAGCTT
The DNA here is from genome assembly GCA_904420075.1 of uncultured Clostridia bacterium. Taxonomy (GTDB): domain Bacteria; phylum Bacillota; class Clostridia; order Oscillospirales; family Feifaniaceae; genus CAJFTX01. Next base: position 19,145 of record CAJFTX010000024.1, read on the forward strand.
CCCGCGCTCTCAGCTCAGATAAGCGGCGGATTCAAAAGACGGCGGATTTTCTGAAATTCTGTCTGGCGTTTTCCCCATCTCCGCAGTTCCGCTCAAACTTCTCTCCGGGTCCCTCCCCCAGCTCGCTGTGATCTCGTCCGCCCCTCCTCTGCCGGCCGCTCCGGCTCTCCGTCCATCCGTTCTCCCCACCGGAGCGCCTCTATGAGCTCTGCACGCATTCCGTCCATACCGGTGGTCTACGCGGACTCCACAACCCAACCGGAACTTACAGCTGCACAGAATTCTCTAGGCGAAGGGGGCTTCTATTGCCTTCCCTCCGATCGGCTTGTCTAAAAACAGCTCCCCATCTGTTCTTTCACATCATCCTCTCCAGCTGATTTTTGCTGTACCGTTCGACTGCCACCCATTCCCTCAGCTCGCACAACATCCGCTGCATAAAAATGGCGCTCCCCGAATCTATCCTTTCTAGTCGCATCGTCTTTTTCTCTCACTCTACCGCCCTTCTCTTTAAAGCGGCCCATGCTTTCTCTCGGCGCCATACTCGGGTAAAACTGTTTATCCACATATGGATATGGCCTTACACGTTTCACTTCCCGTCGTCTGCACACCTCTGTACCCATTCCGTTTTCGCAGCTCCGGCTCATATTCCGTTTCAAATTCCGTGTCGCATCTGTCTCTTATTTTTGGACATAAAATTTTACACTTCCGCCTCGCAACACCGGATTTTATCTGGGTCTGCCTCCCCCTTGGACAGCGATCAGCCGCCATCGAACTGCCAAAGGAGATTATTTTTTCCGAACATAGCCCAAGCTTTTCAAACCCGGCGGCGCTACCGGCAATCTCTCCTGTCGAATAACGTTCAAACTCCTTCTGTATCCCCATGCCGCTTTCCCCCTCCTTGGTCGCGCAAGGCGTTTGCAACGTCGGAGACTCAGAATTGAATCGGCATAAAGAAAAGAGCCCCGAACGAAACGTTCGGAGCTCTTTTTATAGCGCACAATTAGGCTGTCTGTTTCTTGCAGGTCTCCCAGTCAATTTCATAGAAAGGAGCCTCTCCCCGCTCCACTACGGCAACCGCATCGCGGATCAGAGCGCTCGTGACAACTGAGCGCATGTCGATCGTCGGTCCGCCCATGTGGGGCATCAGGAAGGTATTTTTGCATTCCAGGATCGGCTCGCCCGGACCGATCGGCTCGTTTTCATAGACGTCCAGCGCCGCAATCAGGTCGGGACGCTTTTTGAGCGCCGCAACCATCTCCTGTTCGTCGATAATCGGACCTCTGGAGGTGTTCAGCAGAATGCCTCCCTCCACCATCGACTCGATATGCGAACCGCGGATCATATGGTGGGTGGACGGCGTATAGGAGCTGTGCAGCGAGACGATATCGCAGGTCTTAAAGATCTCCTCCACACTCCGGTACTCCACATCATACTTTTTGAGCATTTCATCCGAAATATACCGGCTGTAAACATAGACCTTGGTGTTGAACATCTTGAGCAGCGGAATGAGCTTCTTGGAGATCGCACCAAATCCGACCAGACCCACAGTACGTCCGATCAGTCCGCGGTTTTTCCGCTCCTCATCTCCCGCCCAGATTCCCTCGGCCAGCTGGCCCGAGTAATAGGGCAATTTTCTCAGAACACAGAGCAGGTAGGCGATACATCCCTCCGCAACCGAGTCCGCATAGATCTCATTTCCACTCGCAACCTTGATCCCTCTCTGATAAACTTCCTCAGAGACATAGGGTTTTACCGTGCCGCCGACATGCGCTACCAGCTTGAGCTTGTCCGCCCCTTCAATGATCTCTCCTGTCAGCTTATGAGTTCCCCAGCCGGTGAAAACGACATCCACATCTTTCAGCGCCGCCTTCAGCTCATCGTCCTCCATATGCACGCTCTTCGGATTCCAGACAATTTCACCCAGCGCCTCAAGCTCCGCGATCTGCTTCTTTGTAAAAAAGGTATCCCGGATCTCGCCCTCAGGTAATGTCACTAAAAATTTCATCTCTCTTAATCCTCCTCTTTGTAAAATTCCGTGTTAATATACTTTGGGGATTTTATCCCTTCGATCTCTTCCGCTCCACAGCCATAGAAATCACAGTTAATAAAGTCCACCCGCTCCACCTCGGGCGTATCCTCATAGACCTTTGTCCCGTAGCCCGCCGGCTGATGGAACGCACATCCGTCGAGCAGATTGCGCCGTCTGCTCCGGGAGGAACGGTTGGTAAACTTGATGCCGCCCTCCGCCGTACAGCCGCGCATCTGCAGACCATCGCAGTTGACAAAAAAGGTCCCCGTATCAAATTCGTACGCCTCGTTTCGGTAGTCCTTCGCCTCCTCGCGCTTATACGCCTGTACGTCGATCAGAGTCAGATCCGAGACATGGGTCATCGCAATCACTCGGCTCGCCGAATGGCGCATCACAGTAATCCTCTTGGCACTCTCTCCCCAGGTCGGGCCGGAGTTTGCAAAGGAGAGCAGACCCGAACATCCAACGTAGGTGAGGTCGTGTTCATACTGCCCGTGTGTGACATAGGTACCACACCAGTCGCCGTCCCCATGGCAGTTCTCCACCATACAGTAGGCGGAGGCCGTAAAGTCATTCAGGTGCCGCGCATTGCTCACATGACAGTCGCGCACACAGCCGTAGAGACTGTTGAGATTCTGCGCAAGATATCCCGTCCCGCCGATCACTACCTCGCAGGGATTGATCAGCTCACACGCCTCCACCAAAAAGTGGGTATTGTGGCGGCGAATGCAGAGCGGCCAAAAATTGTCCTGCGAGTAGATATGGTCAATATCGCAGCGTACCGCAAACTCAAAGGCGAGCGGCGCAGTGCCCTCGCGCAGCCCTCCCACGGTGGCATAAAAACGCATATTCTGTACTTTTACATTCTGGACAGGCTCGCATTTCCAGAAAGTGATCACCCGGCCCTCTTTCAGCTCCCAGCCATTCTTATAGTTGAGCCGGATATGGGTCTCATCAATAATCTCGGTCACTTCGAGCAGCTTGTCCAGTTCCATCTCTGCGCCGCCCTTTCGTTTGTCGCAGTGGATCACGTACCACTCGCCCACCGCAAAGCGGCTGGAGTCTCCGACAAAATAGATATCATTGAGCTCTTTCCAGCGCTCGGTGAGCGTGAGCTCAAACGGCTCCCCCACCTTTTTCCCCGAGAAGTAAAAAATCGCGGAAAACGGATCATACGGGCTCTCCGTCTGGGAGAGCTCACAGCCCTTTGTAGAGACGCTGTGCCCCTGAAAATCGAGCGTAATGTTGCTGCGGTACAGCTTATGCCGCTTGACAAAGTTGAGGTCGCTGCGCGCCTCAATCCGCTTGATCTGCGGGTCCGCGCACATCGCTTCGAGCGCCTCATCCGCGTTCTGCTCCGTCCCCAGAACCCCGAATAGTCCGTAGTGCCCGACGCTGTCCCGGTAGAGCCAGCGCCCCACTCCGCTCTCCGGCATATGGACGGTGCCTCCGTTCTCCGGCAGCATACAGTCCGCCTGATAATAGAGCGTCTTCTGCCCGCCGTCCAGCGGCTCATAGTAGCCCGCGACCACCGCCGCCGTTCCGCTCTCCAGCCCCTCTGTCGGCAGGGCGAGCAGCTCCGCCACAGATTTTACACTAATACAATCTCCCATAGTCCCTTCCTCATCAGCAAGTGTTTCTGTTCTTGTAAACCGGCCCTCAAAGGCACACTGGTTCCACCGGCTTACGACAACAGAAAAATACAAATTCTGCCGGGAGGGCGGGTCTCCCCACCCTCCCGGCAGCTGAAATCCTATGATTCAGTTGTCTTTCTCTAAGACTTACTTAGCAGCCTTCGCCCATCTGTCGTAAGCATCGGTCTTGATCTTGAGGTAATCCTCAAGGCCAATCGCGTTGAGTCTCTCGAGGTATGCGTCGAAGTTGTCCAGCGACTCCTCGCCGCTCACGAACTTCGCGCTCATCTCGAGCACATAGTTCAGAAGGTCAGTCTCAAGACGGCCAGCCTTGGTGGCCTCCTCGTTGGTCATCCGGGCCTGCGGATAGACTTCTTTTCTGTACGGGTTCTGGTTCTCACGTACGCCGGTAACCTTCATATCCATTCTCGGATTGCTCTCAGCGGTCGGGCCAGCCATAAACTGGGTAAATGCCGGCATATACATGTTAACAGAAACCGAGGTGTTGATGTCGTCAAAGCTCTTGATCGGATCAATGAACTCGTAGTACTCCTTGGAGTCGTCGGTGTACTTCCAAGTCTCGCCCTCGATGCCCGCGAAAATCGCGTTGCCCGAGAAGCCCTCAACCGCCTCGTCATCCGTCGCATACCAGAGATCGAGCCATCTCATCGCCGCATCCGGATACTTGCAGTTATCGGTGATGACCGCGGAGCCGGTGGTGATCGGGTTAACCGTTCTGACAACCGGAGTGCTGTTCCACTCGGAGGTCAGCGGCTTCAGCGAAACATACTTGGGGCCCTCGTCCAGCGCAGTCGGGGACATGTTGGCCACACCGACCTTGCCGCTCTTGCCCTTCGCAAGGAACTGCTGCTGGGTCTGGGTCGCAAAGTCGTGGTCGAGCAGGTTCTCGTTCCACAGCTTGTTGAGGAACGCAAGGTACTCCTTGAACTCCGGCAGAGCAGGAGCGTAGACAACCTCGCCGTCCTTCACGTCAACGCTGAGGCCGGTGCAGGTGCCGGTGAATGCCGGCATCAGGAACCACTCGAGGTGATCCCAGCCATTCTTGGTGGCCATCGCGGTCAGCGGGACCTGGTTGGTCGCATCGCCGTCGCCGTCGCAGTCGGTGTTCTTGAACTTCACGAGCATATCGTAGAACTCGTCAACGGTGCTCGGCAGCTCGGTGATGCCGCACTTGTCAAGCCATGCCTGGTCGACAAACGCGAGGTGCGGGTTGAGCATCGATGTCTCCATGTAGCTCGCAAGGCCGTAGATCTTGCCGTCCAGCGAGGTGCTGGCAGCCTTCAGCTCCGGGTGCTCCTCGAATCTCTTCTGGACGTTCGGAGCGTACGCCTCGATATACGGAGTCAGGTCAATGAAAGTGCCCTGAGAACCGTAGGTCTCCTCATCGGTCTGGGTCATGAAAGACTGGCTTCTGAGGAACATATCGGGATACTGGTTCGACGCAAGCTTCAGGTTCTTCTTCTCAGAGTAGGAGTTGGTCTCGGCCAGCTCAAACTCAAAGTGGATGTTGGTCTTCTCCTCCGCCTTCTGGAACAGGGACAGATCATTCCACTCCGCAGCGCCAGGATCCTTACAGCCCATCGCAGTGATCGTGATCTTCTCGTTCGCAATCGGCAGGCCTTCCTTGTTCACGACATCATTTTTGATAACGTCGCTGCCGCCGTCATTGCCCTGATTCTGGGTGTCGTTAGAGCAACCCGCCAGCAGAGAACCCGCCATGCCGAGAGCGAGAAGAAGTGCTACTACTCTCTTCTTGTTCATGCCTAAAGTTTCCTCCTAATAAAATTTTTGCTTTTATTATTAACCCCGGGATGGGGCTAATATCGAATTAACCCTTGACCGATCCGACCATAACACCCTGGACAAAATACTTCTGGATGAACGGATAGACCAGCATAACCGGGACGCTCGCCACGATGATGAGCGCATATTTGACCTGCTCCGCCTGGAACATTCCTCCCGCGACATTTCCTGTAATACCTGTAATGACAAGGGACGCATCAAATTCACTCTTGACGAGGATCTGACGCAGAACGATCTGCAGCGGAACCAGCGGGCCGTTCTCATTGAGATAGATCATCGCATTGAAGTAGGAGTTCCAGTGGGTAACACCGAAGAACAGACCGATAACAGCGATAATCGCGCCCGAGAGCGGCAGAATAATGGAGACAAACAGCCGGAAGTTGGAGCAGCCGTCGATCTCCGCAGCCTCCTTCAAACTGTCCGGTATGGTTGTCTGGAAGAAGGTTCGGGCAATGACGATATTGTTCATTGTCGTCGCACCGGGGAGAATCATAACCCAGATGGTCTCATTAATATGCAGCGTCTGGGTCATCAAGAGGTAGGTCGGGATCAGACCGCCGCTGAAGAACATCGTGATTAAGAAGATCGTAGTGAATAGATGCCGCCCTACGAAATCCTTTCTCGACAGCGCATAGGCCGCCGGCATGGTAACCACCAGGTTCAGCGCGGTGCCGACCACCGTGTAGAAAATGGTATTGGCATAACTTCTCCAGATGCGCTCGTTGGAGAATACCTTCTGATATCCGTCCCAGGAGATATCCACCGGCCAGCCGTACATCTTTCCGGCCGATACGATCTCCGGATTACTGATCGATGCGCTGATGACAAAGATCAGCGGATACAGCGTCACAATCAAGATAATGGTGAGCAAAACCAGGTTGACGATGTTGAACACCTTGTCACCGCCGGTCTCCTTGATGCGGATCGCACTCGCGCCCACCCTCTCGTCAAACTTACGCTGACGTTTCTCCGCAAGCTTTTCCTCCTTGCGGACTCTTTTTCTTCTCTCTCTATCCTGCTTGCGGGCGAGCTTTTCCGCTTCCATCTGCTCCGCAAGGGCAGGATTCGTATTATCCTTTTTTCCCAATTTCATTTCCTCCTTTCCGACTCTATTACCAGAGGCCGGTATCGCTGACCTTTTTCGAAACCTTGTTCACGATGAGCAACAGGATCAGGTTGACCACGTTGTTGAACAGTCCGATCGCCGCCGAGAAGCTGACCTGCGCCTGCTGAATACCGAGCTTGTAGACGTAGGTTGCGATGACCTCAGACACGCCGATGTTGGACGCATTCTGCATGAGGTAGATCTTCTCAAAGCCGACGTTCATGATCGTACCGACCTGCATGATCAGCATGATGGCCATTGTCGGAAGGATGGTCGGAATATTGATGTGAATCAGGCGCTGCAGCCGGCTCGCACCGTCGATCGTAGCCGCCTCGTGCAGCTGCGGATCAACACTGGACAGCGCCGCAAAATAGATGATGGAGCTCCAACCGGTACTCTGCCAGACGCCCGTCCACACGTAGAGGTGCCGGAACGCGCCCGCATTCATCAGGAAGTTGGTCGGCGGTACACCGATCAGCCCCAGGATTGAGTTTACAATACCCGTGTTGGCGAAGAACAGGTTGATCATACCGACCATAACAACCATCGAGATGAAGTTCGGCGCGTATGTAACATTCTGTACGAGCTTTTTATAAGGAACACTCTTCACCTCGTTGAGGAGCAGCGCCAGGATAACCGGAATCGGGAAGCCTGCGAGCAGTGTGTACCCTGCGAGGAGCAGCGTATTTAAAATAACAGTCCACGACGTGCTCAGGAAGAACTCCTTGAGCGCCTCCACAAAGGTGGCCCAGCTGTTGACATCCTCCATATGGAAGAAGGTCGCAAAATGCTCAAACCCCACCCACGGGCTGCCCATGATGCCCTTCTTGGCGACGAAGTCCTTAAAGGCAATCTGGACGCCATACATCGGAACATAATGGAATACAATGAAATACACTAGCGCCGGTAAGATAAACAAGTACAACTGCCAGTTGCGCATGATTCTCTTGCCGAGATTACTTTTTCTGCGCAAACTGTTTTTGGGCAGCTGCGCGGTCGTAGCAAAAGCCACACTCTCCACTCCTTTTCTTTCCTTACTTCAATCGTCGTTATCTTAGAGGCAATAACCTACTGATTACGCTTCTATTCTATTAGGTAAAACTCCTAAAGTAAACGCTCAGAAATTAATAAACCGCCATACTTTTTTAATAAAACGGACACAAACCGCTTTTTTGTCCCATTTCTTTCCCATTTTAGCAAGGTTGCACAGTTGCAGCCCCATTCTTCTGGTCAAAAGTACCTAGCCTAAAATAACGTGCACGCTTATTATAGCAGATACATACAAAAGCAGCAAACCTTTTTTGGTCCGCTGCTTCATTTTTTCTTAATTTTTCTTGTGAATTACGTCCAGAGCAAATATTTGGAAAGCGTTCTGTCGCGCTATCTCCCCTCACAGGGTAATCGAACGGTGATCGTCGTCCCGCTGCCGGGCTCGCTCTGAATCGCAACCCGGCCCCCGTGAAACTCAGCCGCATGCTTTACGATGGAGAGACCAAGGCCAGTCCCCCCCGTCTCCTTCGAGCGGCTCTTGTCCACCCGGTAAAAGCGCTCGAAAATCCGGTCCAGATGCTCGGAGTCGATTCCAATCCCGGTATCGCTCACCCGAATGAGCGCCTGTCCGCAATCTTTTTTTAATTCCAGTCTCACCGTTCCGCCCGGCCGGTTATATTTTACCGCGTTATCGAGCAGATTGTAAAAAATCTCGAAGAGCATTGTACGGTCTCCCTCGGTTGTGACCGGCTCCAGCTCACAGGAGAGATTCACCTCCCGTTTTTCCGCCGCCCCTCTCACCGCGCGCACAGCATCCTCCGCCACCGAAGAGAGCTCCACGGGGTCGTGACCCGCCCCCTTTAGATTTTCAATCTCCGAGAGCCGGATGATGTCGCACACCAGACCGATCAGTCGGCTCGCCTCAGTGTGGATAATCCCCGCCATTCGCCGGACTTCCTCCGGTTTTGCCACCATCCCCGAGGAGATCATCTCTGAAAATCCGCTGATGGAGGTCAGCGGAGTCTTGAGCTCATGGGAAACATTGGCGGCAAAATCGCGCCGGATCTCCTCCGCTTTTTTCAGCTCAGTGACATCCACAATAAAGAGAATCGCCCCGCCTTCCGCCGAGGGACTCACAAAGAAACGATAGCTTCTTCCGCCGATCTCCCTGTCGCAGCTCTTCGCGCCGCCGCCGTCGGCACTTTTCCGGATCGCATCCAGCAGCTCGGGAGCCCGCAGCACCTCCACTACATTGCGGCCGTCCGAATGCTCCTCCTGAGCGTGCAGAATCCGGCGTGCACTGTCGTTAATGAGAACAATCTGCCGCTCTCCGTCCAGCAGGATCAGCCCTTCCCGCATACTCTCAATAATATCGGTAATGCGCCGCTTCTCCCCGTGCAGTTCGGCAATAAACTGCCGTGTCTGCCGCCTCTGATAGAGAATACTCCTGCGAAACGGCTCAAATTCGGGGTAGCGCATCGCGCGTCCGCCGTCCGCATCCTCCACCGTGAGGTTGAGCTCCCGTACCGACTCGGAAAACGGCTTTGTCATCGCGCGTGCAAAGAGAGCCGAAAGCGCGACGCACAGCAGCGCCATTACAAGGAAAAATACCGGAAGCAACGCGCTCGCGCCCCCCTCGAGCAGCACAGCAAGCGCTCCCGAATCCCTTGAGAGGCGCAGCACCACTCCGTCGTCCAGCCGCAGCGCATAGTAGTAACTCTCCCTCAGAAGTGTCTCAGATTTGCGGGAGGCCTCTCCGCTGCCCGTTTTTAAGGCCTCCTGAACCTCCGGCCGATCCGCATGTGAGGCCTCGCTCTCCGCCGTGTCAAACAGCACAGATCCATCCGCTCCGATCAGACTGAGCCGTGTTCCAGGGGACGCCGCGCGCGCGAGCTCCGCCGCCGGAGCCCCCCGCTCCGCCGCGAGTCTCATCACAGCGGCCTCGCTCCTCAGATCTCCGCACAGCTCCTCCCGGAGCCGCTCATAAAAGATTGCGGCGGTGACCAAAAAGGCCGCCGTCGCCACCACAAAAGTACAGCAGAGCAAAAGTGCAAAGATTCTCCGTTTCAAAAGGCATCCCCTCAGTTTATCATATAGCCGACGCTGCGAACCGTCACGATCAGGTCGTCTCTTCCGAGCTTCTGCCGCAACGTCTTGATATGGACGTCCACCGTCCGGGTCTCGCCCTCGTAGTCATAGCCCCAGACTTTCTCCAGAATGCGCTCGCGCGAGAGCACCCGTCCTCTATTCTGTACCAGATAGCGCAGCAGCTCAAACTCCTTGAAGGTGAGTTTTACCGCCCGTCCGGCGACGCTGGCCTCCCGGCGGTCGAGGTCCAGAGTGAGCTCCCCCGCCGTCAGCCGCTCGTCCGGAGCGCTGCGGCGGAGCACCGCCCGGATCCGCGAGAGCAGTTCCATCACCCCGAAGGGTTTTGCCATGTAGTCGTCCGCCCCGGCATCCAGTCCCTTCACCTTGTCCACTTCGCTCGTCTTCGCGGTGAGCATAATGACGGGGACCCGCGCGGTCGCTCCACTCCGGCGAAGGCGCCCCAGAATAGAGAGCCCATCCTCCCCCGGCAGCATGATGTCGAGCAGAACAAGCTCCGGCGTCCGCTCCTCAACCGCCCGCCAGAACTCCTCCCCCGACTCAAAACCGCGCGTCTCATACCCGGCCGACTGGGTCGCGTAGGAGATCAGCTCCCGAATCGAGGCGTCATCCTCCACACAATAGATCAGCGCCAATACTCCCGCCTCCTCGCGTCAAATATATCGTCTCTTTCTTTCTGATTATTATTATAGCAACTTCCCTTAGAGAATTCTATCGTTTTTGTGCTCTCCGGTGATCGAGAAGATCACCCACTCGCCGATATTCTCCGCATGGTCCCCAATTCGTTCAAAATATTTTGCGATGAGGAGCAGATCGATGAACTGCTCGCCATAGCTGCTGTTCTTCGCGATCAGGCCGATGAGCTCCTCCTTAGTCTCGTTGAAGAGTTTGTCAATCACATCGTCGTAGGCGATCACCTGCTGGGCGAGCTCCAGATCTCTCCGCACAAAGGAGTCAATCGCGTCTCCTACCATTTTGATGACACATTCTGCCATCTTGGGAATATTGAAAAGTTGTACCTCCGAACCGTACTCCGCAATCCGCTTGGTGAGCTCCGAGATATCCTCCGCCTGGTCGCCGATTCGCTCCATATCGGTGATAATTTTAAGCGCCGTCGAGATCAGCCGCAGATCGGACGCCACCGGCTGCTGCCGCAGCAGCAGTTTCAGACAGCGCCGCTCGATGGAGCGCTCCATCTCGTCGATCTCCCGGTCATATTCGCGCGCGCGGAGAATACAGTCCTTATCCCGCATTTCGAGCGATTTTACCGCGTTTACAATTGCAGCCTCCACCCGGCCGCCCATCTCAATGAGCTCGCTCGAGAGCGCGCTCAGCTGTTTGTCAAACGATTCTCTCATCTTCGTCCCCTCTCTTATCCAAACCGTCCGGTGATATAGTCCTCAGTGCGCTTATCCTTCGGCATTGAGAAGATCTCCTCGGTCGAGCCGTATTCGACCACCTCGCCCAGCAGAAAGAACGCCGTCTTATCCGAGACGCGCGCCGCCTGCTGCATGTTGTGTGTGACGATTACGATGGTGTAATGCTCCTTCAGCCGCGCGACGAGATCCTCCACCTTGGTGGTGGAGATCGGATCGAGCGCGCTTGTGGGCTCATCCATCAGCAGCACCGAGGGCTTCACCGCCAGCGCCCGCGCGATACAGATGCGCTGTTGCTGTCCGCCTGAGAGCGCGAGAGCACTCTTCTTGAGCCGGTCTTTGACCTCGTCCCAAATTGCCGCTTCCCGCAGGCTCTGCTCTACGATCTCGTCGAGTTTCGACCGGTTCTTGATCCCATGGGTCCGCGGACCGTAAGCGATGTTGTCATAGATACTCATCGGAAAGGGATTCGGCTTCTGAAATACCATTCCCACATCCCGCCGCAGATCGTTGACGTCGAAATTCCGATAGATGTCCTGTCCATCGAGCAGAATATCCCCTTCAATCTTACACTCAGGGATGAGATCGTTCATCCGGTTGAGCGTCTTTAAAAAGGTGGACTTTCCGCAGCCGGATGGTCCGATAAATGCGGTGATTGTCCGCTCTTTGATCTTCATATTGACATCTTTGAGCGCATGAAACGCGCCGTAGTGCAGATTCAGATTTCGAATTTCAAATTTTTCCATCTACTGTAACCCCTTTGCCGTAAAGCGTTTTACAATCCGTCCGGTCGCAAAGTTCACAAGCACGACCAGCGCCAGGAGGATAATTCCCGTGGCGAACGCCTCGCCCATGTGCAGTCCCTCGCCCGAGAGCACATACATGTGCAGCGCGAGCGTCCGTCCACCGGAGAACAGTCCGTCCGGTATTTTGGCAACTGTTCCCGCTGTGTAGAGCAGTGCCGCCGTCTCGCCGATCACACGTCCGATCGCAAGAATGATTCCGGACAGAATTCCCGGCATCGCCGACGGGAGCACTACCCGGAAGATGGTGCGCAGCTTGCCCGCGCCGAGCCCGTAGCTCGCCTCGCGGTAGAGATCCGGCACCGACTTGATCGCCTCCTCGGTCGTGCGGATGATAAGCGGCAGAATCATAATCGCCGCGGTCAGCGCCCCCGCCAAAATCGAGTATCCGAAGTGGAGCGCCGTGACAAAAAAGATCATGCCGAACAGCCCGTAGATAATCGAGGGAATGCCCGAGAGCGTCTCAGTTGTAACCCGAATTACCCGCACAAAGCGGCTCGTAGGTTTTGCATACTCGGTCAGATAGATCGCGCACCCGATTCCAAACGGCACCGCAAGCAGCAGCGACAGGCCCACAAGATAGAGCGTCGAAATGATCGACGGCACCACCGAGACATTCTCCGAATTATACTCGAGTGCAAAAAGCGACGGCTTCATATAGGGGATACCGTTTATGAGGATATAGAGAATCAAAAAGATCAGCACGACCACCGTCAGAATCGCCGCCGCGGTCACCGCCACTCTCAGCAGCAGCGAGAGCGGTCGTTTTAGATAGGCTTTCAGTTCATTCATGTTCTTTCCTCCTGTTGAGCAGTGAGAAGCAGAGGTTGATCAGCAGGATAAAGACAAAGAGCACAAGTCCGGTCGCGATGAGCGCCTCCCGGTGCAATCCCTCCGCATAGCCCATCTCGAGCACAATGTTGGTCGTCAGCGTCCGCACACCGTCGAGAATACTCGAGGGGAGGCGCGCCTGATTACCGACCACCATGATAACGGCCATTGTCTCTCCGATGGCGCGTCCGATTCCGAGCACAATGCCCGCCATGATACCGCTCTTCGCCGCCGGAAACACGGTGGTCATCACCGCACGCTCCCTGGTCGCCCCGAGCGCGAGCGCGCCCTCATAATAGCTCTCCGGCACAGCGCGCAGCGAGCTCTCTGTGATCGAGATAATGGTCGGCAGAATCATAAGCCCCAGCAGCAGCGAGGCCGTCAGGATACTGTTTCCATTCCCGCCGAAGTAGGTCCGTACCAGCGGCACCAGCAGCGTCATGCCAAAAAAGCCGTATACGATCGAGGGAATTCCCGCCAGAATATCCACGAAGGTTTTGACCGGCCGATAGATCTTCCGCGGACAGAACCGCGCAAGAAAAATCGCCGTCAAAAGCCCCACCGGCACACCCACCAGGATTGCGCCCCCGGTGACATAGACGCTTCCCACAATCATCGGGAAGATCCCGTAGGCATTTCCGCTCGGCGACCATTTGCTTCCGAGCAGGAAGTCAAAAAGTCCGATTTCGCGGATCGCCGGAACGCCGCTGATCAGCATAAAGATGCAGATCAGCAGCACCGACAGGATCGAAACCGTCGCCATCAGCAGGAAAAGGACCTTCATCCCCTTTTCCAGAACCTTTCTTTTCATCTCATCTCTCCAAAATCGGGCCGCGGAGGTAGTAGCAGTTCTCTCCGCGGCCCGGTAGTTTTTCAGGAAGCGTAGCGCAATATCGGTATGGGCCCGCTCCTGCGCCTTTTGGCGCTCTCTTTTTATTAGGGTAGGAAATTGGACGGGGCGTCAGCACAAACCCGCCCAAGGAAATTACGCGCCGACCTTGTCCCAGGTGGTCGTCTCTCCCTTGAAAATTGCGGCCACATCCTCAGAGGAGATGTCCGAAAGGCTGTTCTCGTTGTTCACCACGATGGCAATACCGTCCTGTGCAATGACAGTCGCATTTAAATCCTTCTCGCTGTCCTTGAGCTCGCGGGACGCCATACCGATCTGTGCTGTGCCCTCTCTCGTCGCCTGAATTCCGGCGGAGGAGTCGGTCTGCTGCACTTCGATCACCGCCGCGGGGTTTACAGTTTTGTACGCCTCAGCCAGCTTCTCCATCACCGGGTTGACCGAAGAGGAACCTGCAACGGTGATCTTGCCCTCCGGCTTGGTCCCGGCGTAGGGGGCCGCGCTGTCGTTTACCGAGATATAGCCGTTGTCCTCGATCACCTTCTGACCCTCGCTGCTCATGATAAAGTCGATGAAATCCTTTGCAAGTCCGTCCGGCTCGCCGTTTGTGACGATGTTAAACGGACGGGCCGCCTTGTACTCACCGCTCTTCACATTCTCAGCGGTCGCCTCGACGCCGTCCAGTTTCAGCGCCTTGACCTTCTCCGAGAGCGACCCGAGCGAGAGATAGCCGATCGCATTCTTGTCGCCCATCACCTGAGTGAGCACTACGTCCGTCTTAGTGGCAATAATTGCCTCCTCGGTCGTCTTGTCCGCGCCGTCCTCTTCAATTCCAAAGAGCTCCACAAAAGCGCCTCTGGTGCCCGACCCCTCCTCACGGGAGATGACGGTGATCTTGTCCCCGCCGGATGCGTCGGTCCCGCCATTCTCGCTGGCCGGCGCACAGCCGGTGGCCACTCCACAGATCATCAGCGCCGAGAGCGCGACTGCAAGTACCTTTTTCATATTCTTTTCTCCTTTATCTGTTCAATTACAACTTCATAATAATCACCCATTTTAAAATCCGCGCGTATCCTCTGTAAAATCCGTGTAAAATTGTACCGTTTTGCCTGACTCCTCAAAAAATATGGCCCGGGTTCGATCGAACCCGGGCCATATGCGCTTCTATTTAATATAACATCGTCAGCATCTTCGCCATCTCTCCGCGGCGCACCGGCCGCATCGGCTGTAGCGTCCCGTCGTCATAGCCGCTGATGATGCCTCTTGAGACGAGCGACCCCACATAGGAGTACGCGTAGTCCGGAATCTCATCTGTATCCGGGAAGCGAAGCTCCGCCTCCGCATAGCCGCGCTCCTGTGTACGCCCCAGAATGGTCATCATCTCGGCACGGGTCACATTCCCGAGCGGATCAAATGAAATACCGCTCCCTGTGTCCTTACCGAGGATAATCCCCCG
Organism: uncultured Clostridia bacterium; assembly: GCA_904420075.1. GTDB lineage: Bacteria > Bacillota > Clostridia > Oscillospirales > Feifaniaceae > CAJFTX01. The sequence goes on from CAJFTX010000024.1 coordinate 34,146, forward strand.
GGCGTAGACCGCCTTGACATAGGGCATCGCCCAGTCCGGAATCTGTTCAACGTCCACATAGGGCAGCTCCACGCCGCTATACTGTGAGAGCTCCAGTCCTAGGTAGTTTGAGATCATCTTGGCAAACTCCGCCCGGGAGAGATTTCTCTCCGGATAGAAATAGCGGATGTTCCCCACCAGCTCTCCGCCGAGCACGCCCTGATTATAGAGATATTCCGCATAGCTCCCCGCCCAGTGGTTTCCGGTATCAACAAAGGAGGTCATCCCGCTCTCGTCCTCGTGATAGGACTGGGAGGCCCTTCCGATATTGCCGGAGGAGTCCTTCGCCTCCACGGAAACCCGGTGCATCTTGAGATCCTGCGGCGCAGGAACCGCCGCGGTCAGAAGACCGCTCTCCGGGTCGTAGTCAAAGTCATAGGAGACCCCATCCAGTGTGAGGGTGATCATTTCCTTCTCGAGCGTCTCAAACGCATCGGTTACCGCACCGGTCACCGTCAACGTCTCCGCTCCGATAATCGGAGAGAGCGGGTCGATTCGCACCTCCGGCGGAGTCCCATCCGCCGCGTCTGTAAAGAGAGTCTGAATCTGGTCAAAATACACCGTACCGTAGGCCACCGACTCACCCGCGTTGGTCAGGCGGAATCCGCTGATCTCCGTCGTCCCTGCCGGGAGCTCCACCTGCACCCGTTCATAGCCCCAGAAACCGATTTCGCCCGCCGGAACCTCGGTTGTCTGTTCCCCCTGTTTCGTAATGACCGAGAGCTCCGTCTGCGAGCTGTTTCCGTAGAGATAGAAGCTGAGGTATTTCGGCGAGCGTTCCACCGGAAGCCCGAGCAGGAAGCTTCCGCTTCCCTCGGACGCCGCCGGAAGCTGATAGTAGGCCTTCAGCGCCTGTCGTCCGTATCGGACAAAGTCGGTGCTCTTCTCCTCGCTGACTGTGATGTGCTCTGTCTGAGCCGTCGCCGCGTAGTTGCTCCCCTCAAAGGTCTCGAGCATCTGCGGCGCGCCCGCCAGCTCCACTGGAATTTCAGCCGTCTTCTCCCCGGAGGTAATCCAAATGCTGCCCGTGGCTCCCCGTGCGTTCGACGCGGTGAACACGCCGTCCGCTGTGATGGTGCCGATCTCGCCGGTCACCGACCACTGGAACACGCTGTCCGGCACATCCATCAGATAGGTATTATAGTAGGCATCCACCGTCAGATCGACCGTCTCCCCCGGGGCGAGGCTGAGGCTCGCAACATCCCGCCCGGTCGCCTCGTTCTTCACATACATCTCATTTGGGCTCACCACATGCACAGTGGCATATCCGCTCGCGCCGGACGGCGCAGTCACATTCACCCGTCCGCTGCCAAGTCCTGTGGCTGTGAAGGTTCCGTCCGCGCTCACCGAGCCCAACGTCCCATCCTCCATCGAGTAGACAAGCTCTTCGGGCACCTCGGTCATATGGTAGTTCCCGTCGGTCGCCCGCGGAGTGAAACTCACGCTCCCTCCCGGCAGGGTGATGTAGTCATAGGGATAGAGGAAGAGCTGCTCTGCGACCCCTGTCGCCTCGGTCGTATTGACCAGAAAGAGGTAGTTCGCACACTTCCGAGGCGACCCGTCCGAG
>CAJFTX010000025.1 GCA_904420075.1 uncultured Clostridia bacterium
GGCAAAACGGAAGAGAAGGGCGGCTGCGTCGCTGGCGCTGGGAAATGTCAGCCGGATTACCTGGCTGCCGCCGCTCTTCGATCGTCCCGTACCGGTTGTAGGAACCCGGATGATAGTGTAAGAAGCGGAGGGGAGAAATTGCGGAGCTCGTGTTATCGATCGTCGGCTTTTCCACCTGCCGGAACCACTCTGCGATCGGCGCATATCCGGGGGCGGCGGGGCTGTTAAAGAGAGAGCCGGTTTTGTCAGAGAAGGAGCGGATGCGGGGGAGAGAGCAGACCTGCGGTGCGGCTCCGGGTTGATGTCCGAGAGGGTATCGGCGGTGCCGCTGTGTCATGTCCTGCCCGCTCTTCCCCTCAAGAAAAAACTCCCCGGGACAACCGTCCCGGGGAGTTTTCGTTCTGTTTTACACAGAGGGGCTCCATATCCCTCCCGATGGGGGCGTCCCTCTGGGTGAGCCTTTTTATTCGGGTGAGTCGGCGGGAAAACAGAACGCGCACGGCTCATAGAGCTCTCTTGTGGTTTCATCGAGCGGAAGTGGGAAAGCGTTTTTTGCATAGTAGCAGTCCGCGCGGTGATAGTGCTCTCCTGAGACGGTGACATATACCGTTTCGCAGGCGGAGCGCTGCAGCGAGCGGATAAGCGGGGTGAGCAGCGCACCTGAGGGAAAGAGGAGATACTGCAGGCAGAGAGCGGCCAGAGACAGCGGGAGCGCTGCGAGCAGGACGCGGCGAACTGCGGTCCGGCGGGAGCTCAGCCGGCGATAGAGCTTCCGGCTGAGCGGACTCTCCGGCAACTCAGCCGGAAGTTCAGCGAGCAGGAGTTCGGCCTCTTCCTGGAGCAGCTGAGTCAGTGCGGTAACCTCCTCCGGCGTGCGGAGCTTTTTTCGCTCGAGCAGACAGGGCGGAGCGATCAGACAGCGGGCGAACCGGTCGGCGTCCGCCTCCTGCCCTTCCGCCGCGCTGCGGTAGCCGAGTAACCTGTGACGCGCGTGCTTGAGGTAGATGTGTCCGACCTCGTGTGCAAAGACAAACAGACGCCGGGCGTGTGAGAGCTCGTCCGAGAGAAAGACGAGCACTTCACCTGTGCCGAACACGGTAAACGCCTCGAGAGAGGCGAGCAGAGGCTCGACCTCCGGATACTGCACAAAGTATGCCGACGCTTTGGAGTAGGGGACGAGGTCGCCGCCCTGCCGTCGCAGATAGGCGAGCAGCGTCTCAAAGCGGAGAGGCAGCTCATAGATTTTATTTTCCAAGCGGAAGCGGTAGGTCTCTTCGATCATCTCAAACATACGATATTCCACCCATCATCTAAGACTGGATGTCGCCGAGTAGAATTTTGGCCATCTCGATGAGCTGCCGCCGCTGGACGCCGGAGAGCTGATGAAAGAGCTCGAGCAGCTGGCGCTCCTCCTGATCCTGGGAACCGAGATGAATCTGCCCCTCCCGGTGGTAGCCGAGAATGACCGCATCCCTCTCTCCGGCACCGAGTAGTGTGTCCACCGAGACGTCAAGAAACGAGGCGATCTTGGCGGCGGTATCCGCGCGAATTGTCTTTTTCCGTCCCATTTTGAGATCGGTCATTGCCCCTTTGCTCAGCCCGATTGAGTCGCACATCCGGCCGACGGTGATCCCGCGCTGCTCACACAGCGATTTGATTCGCTCATAGAGTCCCATAGTAACCTCTTTAGTACATGAAAAAATATTAATGTTGTTTGAAAAATACTTTTAAATGTATTATTCTGAGAACAGAAACACTCTTTTGTGTACTTAAAGAATACATAAAAAAGTAAAAAATGTCAAGGGGGAGGAAAACGGATGAGATGGTGGAAGATAGCGGCCGGATTGCTTCTTGCGGGTCTTACGGCGGGCTGGTGCATCCAGCGGTTGAACCGACGGCAGAAAGCGCTGCGGGCCGCAGAGCGTTTAAAGAAAATTCATTTGTTTTTTTAGGAGAATCTGGTATAATAATTCTAACAGTGCATCCGGAGATCTGGGTGTAAACTGACGGTGGGTCAAAAGTCCTCTGGCGCTGGCGTCAGAGGACTTCGCTTTTTCCGGCCCATCGGATAGCTGAGAGAAAAAAGGGAATTTTACTTCTGAAGAGCTTGAAAAGGGGACAGCATGGGCAGAGAGAAGAAGAAAAGGAGGCTCTCCGCTGCGGCGACGGCAGAGTTCGCCCGCAGCTTTGGCACGCTGCTCGCGGCGGGACTGCCGGCGGCGGAGGCGCTCAGGAGCATCGCGGAGAGCCGTGGAAGTTTTGCAGTCCGGCAGGCGAGCGACAGGGTGCGGGCCGGCTTGAAGGAGGGGTATTCGCTCTCCGAGGCGGTGCGCCGGAGCGGAATGTTTCCCCGCGCGGCGGTGGCGGCTTTCCGAGCGGAACCGCTCGAGGGGGCGCGGCGGCTGGAGCGCTACTGTGAGGGGCAGCATGAGCTCGGCGTTCGACTGCGCGCGGCCTTTTTGCAGCCGGGGATTCTGCTCGGCGTGACGCTTCTGGTGCTTCTGGTGCTTTTGGGAGTGGTGCTCCCCGGCTATTTTGAGCTATTCGAGCGGGAGGAGCTTCCGGGTGCGACGGCGGCGCTTGCGCGAATGAGCCTCTTCCTTGCAAGGGACTGGGGCTGGGCGATTCTGGTACTCGCGGGCACTGCCGCGCTGTTTGTGCTTCTGTTTCGCCTGCCGGTGCTCGCGCGGCACACCCAACGTCTGCTGCTCTATCTGCCGTTTGTCGGCCACAGGCTGCGCACGGTGGAGACCGGCCGCTTTGCGCAGGGACTGCAGCTCTACTGTGAGAGCGGACTTGCGCCGAAAGAGGCGTTTTATCAGAGCGGCGGTTCGGTTAGAAACCGGTGGCTCGCGGCCCGGGTGGCGGCGGTTCCGGAGGAGGCGGACCTCGTACAGAGCGTCCGGGCGGTCGGCGTTTTTGACCGGCAGCTCGCCGGGCTGCTGGGCCGCGGAGAGGAGACGCTTCCGATTGCGGCGAAGCTCTGCACTGAGGAGGCTGAGCGGGCGGCGGATCAACTCTGCCGGACGGCGGAGCCGGTGCTCTGCGGGCTGTCGGCACTGCTGATGCTGTTTGTGATGATTTCTATTTTGCTGCCCGCATTCGGGCTGTTTTCGTGAGTTGAGGGGTGCTGCAGATGACGACGATACTATACTGTGCCGACCGGGAACTTCAGATCGTTTCAGGTGCGCCGAGACGGGATGGGCTGTTTCTCTCCGCTGCGCACCGGGAGGCGCTGCCCGAGGGGATAATCCGGGACGGTAAGATTTTGGATGAGCTGGAGTTCAAGGGGACACTGCTCTCGTTGCGGGAGCGCAGGCTGCTGCCCCGCGGCGGCGTGGAACTTGTGCTCTCCCCGGCGGCGGTGGAGACGCGGCGCATCTCCGCCCCTCGAATGGCGGAGAGAAAGCTGCGGCAGCTTGCGAAGAACGAGTTTCTCGGAGGGGCTGAGCATATCTGCGACTACGCGGTACTCGCCCGGGGAAGCGGGGGCGACGTGCTCCTCTGCGGCGGTGTGGAGACGGAACTGCTCGACGGCTACCGGGAGGCGTTCTGCGCTGCGGGAGTATCTCTGCGGCGGGCGGACGGCGCACCCGGAGCGCTCGCCCGCTTTGCGCAGTGGTGCTTTCCGGAGGAGACGCTCTGCCTTGGCGTGCTGGAACAGGAATTTTGCTATCTGCTCCAGCTGAGGGGAGGCGTTTTTTCGAGCGCGAAGCTCTATCGCGGCACGGAGCCGCGCGAGGCGCTGCGCGACTTCGCGGAGCCGGAGAGCCGGGTGCTGCTCTGCGGAGCGGACGAGGGGCGCGCCTGCGACGCCGCGCTTATGGAATGGGGTGCCGGAGCCGGGCTGCGGCTCTCCCGGCTGGAACTGCCGGCACGGGTGGAGAGCGAGAACCCTGAGGGACGCTCGCCCGCGCTGATCTGTGCGATTGCGGCTCTGATAAGAGAGGGGGTGCGCCGCGATGGGTAACGGGGAAAAAGGAAAACGGTTTGACTTTCTCCGGGCGGATCATCGCCCCGAGCTGCGCCGCTCGGAACTGCGGCGGATTGTGACGGTTGTGCTGCCGGTAGCGCTCTGTATCGCAATCTTAACCACTTTTGGTGTGCTGCAAATTCTGATCTCCCGCAGTGGAGAGGAGCAGGAGATGCTCCGGGGCTATCTCGAGGATGCGGAGCAGCGGGAGTACTATGATCAGGCGCTCGCGCTGATTGAACAGGATGAGGTGGAGCGGCTGGAGCAGCGGAAACTGACTGAGCTTATAAGCGGCCTGGAGGGGCTGCGGGCGCTGACGCCGGAGGCGGTTGAACAGATCCGCTCAGCGGCCTCCGGGAACGCCGAGATCCGCGAGCTCTCCTACGACGAGTCGGAGGGGACGCTTACGCTGCTCGGAGCCGCGAGCACGGTGGAGAGCGCTGCGCGCTTCTCCCAGGGCTTGCGGGAGAGCGGCGTGTTTGAGCAGCTTGATTACTCGGGGTATCAGGTGGACGGTGCGAACCGGTATGAGTTCACTGTGACGGGAACGTTGAAAGGGGGTGCGGACGGTGGAGCAGAATCTGGAGCCGATGGAGAGTGAGAAAAAGCCGTCTCCGCGCGGATTGAAACGCGCGCTCTATCTGCTGTTGATCGCGTTGATTCTCGGCGGGGGCGCGGCGCTTCTGGTGCCGCCGGCACGCACGCTTGCGCAGCGGAATGCGGCGGTCGCCGCAGCGCGTGAGACCGAGCGGACTCGTGAGGAGGCCATTGAGCGGGCGAAGGTGATCGATGCGAATCTCCCGATTCTCAGAAAAGAGGGGGAGAAGCTCGCGGCGGGCTTTGCCGCGCCGATGGAGACCGAGGAGGCGGACAAGCTGGTGACCGGACTGATCAAGGGTCAGGGGCTTACGCCGCGGACGCTGGAACTCGGCACATTTGAGCCGGCCGGACTCCCGAACACAGAGGAGCCGTTCCAGGGACGCTCGCTGCTCTCCTGCCGGATGACGGCGACGATGTCCGGACAGATGGAGGCGCTCTGGAATCTGCTCACTGCGGTGGAGGAGACGCCGGGGCTGCGCATTGTGGAGTGCTCCTCGCGGGAGGTGACAAAACCGGTGAGCGCAGATGCGCTCGCGGCGGACCCCTTCGGCGCACAGAGCGAGACGGAGACGGTTCACACAGTTACCTTTGAACTGATTACCTATCAGCGGCCTTTCGAGACCGAGACATCCGGGCTGCCAGAGCTGCAGCCGGAGGAGTCACCTTCACAGCCGGAGGAGGGGAACTCCGAAACTGCGCAGCAAGGACAGCAGTCGGGAGCGGAAAACTCAGAGGAGCCGGACGGCGGGGACAGCGGAACGGGCTCCGGGAACGGGAGGCTTCCGAGCGCAAACAGCGATACTCTTGAGACGGGGGACGACCCGAACGGGCCGCTCTGGAATAGGGACTAGAAAAGGAGAGAGACGGTGAGAGATCGGCGAAAGAAAACAGCATACCTGCTGCGGACATCAGTGGCTGCGCTGCTTACGGCCTCGGTCTGTGCCTGTGGAATACTCGCCGTCTCCTCGGCCTATTTTGAAGAGGGAGAGGCGCGGGCGGACAGACGGCAGGCCTATCTCACAGCTCGCTCGGTGGCGGACGCCGCGGCAGCGCAGCTCGGCGATTTTGAGGGAGAGCTCTCGCAGCAGCTCTATGGCCTCGACGCAGGAGAGCGGTTGGAGCTCGGTACAGTGGAGGGGCTTACCCCTGAAATGGGGGACTGCACGCTGCGGCTGGTGCGTGAGACCGACGGCGCGGCGATTGAGGCGACCGCGACTGTAGACGGCGAAATCGCGCTCTGCCGCGCCGAGCTCTCGGTGGAGCTGCTTGACCTCAGCGGCGGTCCGCTTGACGGTGTGGCGGAGATCTCGCTCGGCGAGGTGCTCTCCCCGCTGGACGGGTTTGCCGCGCAGGCGGATGTCCGGATCGGGACGGGGGAGCGCACGGTGTCGCTGATCGGCACTGAGCGTCTGCCGCTCTCCCTTTTGGAGACGCTCTACAGCGGCGCGCCGCTCTCGGTGCAGGCGGAGCGGGGGAGTGTAATCCGCGGCGGGATTGTCGCGACGCGGGATGTGGAACTCTCCGGCGCGCTCACAGTTGGAGACGGCGAGCGGGGAATTACCACCTCGGGTAAGGTTGTAATCCGCGGCGGAGTCACCGTGAAGGGGAATGTCAGCGCGCAGGAGATCGTCCTTGAGGGGGACGGGACCCTGCGGGTGGAAGGGACGCTGAACGCGCAGCGCATCTCGCTTTCCGGGGGCTCGGTGACCGGCAGAGTTACAGCTGAGAGTTTGGAGGTCGGCGAGGACGGCTCGGTGACATCGGAGGAACTCCTGGTACCGCGGCTCTCGCTGAACGGGAACGGAGCACTCTCAACCGGCGCAGCGGGAACACTGCGGGCGGAGTCGATTGAACTGAAGGAGCGGGCGACGCTCGCTGCGGGGGCGAACTGTTTTACGGACAGCCTCTCCTGTGCGGGCGAGAGCGTGCTCACCGGAACGGTGGAGACAAAGGAGAGCTCCTTTGGAGACGCAGCCTGTATGACCGGGACACTCCGCACCGAGAACTTCTCTTTTGCCCCCGACTGGACGGGGACGGTGGAGGGGACTCTCATCTGTGCCCAGCCGTTTGAGGGGCTCAGCCGGGAACAGTTACCCGAAGAAACCGAGGGGACGACAGCGCCCTCCGAGGAGAATGAGGAAACAAACGCCGAGAAGGAGCCGGCTTTGCCGGAGGAGAGACAGGAGTCGGAGGACCAGCTCGCCGGGGATGGGCCGCTCCGGAGCGACCGTGTAAAAGGGACGATTACACTGGAGCCGGGCCTTATACTGCCGGAGGTGACGGTCACACCGCCCGAGCGCGAGCCGGTGCTGCTGCCGCTTTTGCGCGAACCGGCGCTGCCCGACAGCGAGCTGCTGCCGAGCTCCGTCTGTGAGACGATCGGGACCCGGGAGCAGGAGACCGTCGGCTCGGAAGACGGAGACAGCTACTATCGGGTGTGCGGAGATGAGCTCTCGGAGCTCGTGGTGCGCGGGACGGGAAATGTCTATCTCTATCTCTGCGAAGGGAGTGAACTTACCCTCTCTTCGGTGCGCTATGAGATGCAATCTCCCGCGTCGAATCTCTTCCTGATTGTGGAGCAGGGGGCGAAACTCGAACTCTCGCTGCCGGAGGGGGAGCGCTTTTACGGTTATCTCTGCGGGAAAGAGGGCAGCTCAGTGCGCCTGGTGACCGGGGGAAGAAGTCGGCGCAGCATTGTCGGCGGCGTCCGATTGGCGGAGACGAAGGGAGCGGAGAAAAGCGCGCTCAGCGGCCTTGAAGTGATTCCTGCCGCTCCGCAGGCACGGCAGGGAACGGCGGAGACGGCGCTCTTCTGGAGCTTAACCGGCTACACTTCGCCGGACGACAGAACTTTTTTGGAGGTGAGCGTCGATGAGTAGAGGGGGACTGGCAAGAGCGATTCTGCTGATGGCGCTCTTTGTTCTGCTGCTCGCCGCCGTGGCGAGCGCGGGTCTGATCCGGCGCGGTGACGAGATGGCCGAAGCGGAGCTGTTATCCCCGGAGGAGGGAGAGCCCGGAGCGAATGGGCGGCTTACGGCGGGCGGCTTTCAGGTCTCCGGCCGGTTTAACACGGTGGAGAACGCCGGAAACACCTATGTCCGCTTCTGCGCGGAGGAGGGGCGATGAGCCGGCGGGAGAGACCGGCGGGTGCCTTGCTGCTGCTCGGCGGTGTGCTCCTGGGGCTTGTTGTGCTCTGTGCGGTTGGAGCGGCCGCCGCGCGGCCGAGCACGGCGGAGCCGCCGCTCTATGGGGGAGAGGAGCCCGCAGAACGCGGCGGATTTTCGCTCGCTGCAGCCTCGCTCAACCGGGAGGTGAGAGAGGCGCTCTCCCTGCTTGCGAACACGACGCTCAGCGGGAGGGAGTACCGCACTCTGTTCGGCGCGTCCCCGGAAAAAATCGGGGCGGAACAGCTGCGCTACTATGTGCGCACCGGAAGCTATGCGGACGGGCGCTGGCCGGTCTTTTCACTGGATGAGAGCTGCGAGGTGCAGTTCCACTATGAGCGCATCTCAGATACCGTACTCATCTATGCGCAGCCGCGCCGGGAGCGGGACGCGCAGAATGACAACTATCAATCCCCGCCCTACCTCTTTGTACCGGCGTCGGAGGACTTCTCCTCGGGCGAGTGGTACTGCGCGGGCGACTCGGATTATCAGGTCCAGATTGATCGCGTGAACCGCGATACGGAGGAGATCTATCGCCGCGTGCGGGAGAGCTGGAAGCGCGCTGCCGGATAAGAGAGAAAGAGAGTGAGGAGGACAGAGCATGTCCTCCTCACTCTCTTTTTTAGAAAAAAGTTGCATCCCTGACGCTTTTATTTAGAGGAGCTGGCCGACAGAATTTTGCTGCGGAGCTCCCGCGCCCAGGTGCGCCGCAGGAAGCCGCTTTTTATTTCCTTTGGTTCTGGACGTGTTCTTTCAGTTTCTGGAAGGACTCCTCGCTGATCACATGTTCCATCCGACAGGCGTCCTCCGCCGCGATTTCGGGGGAGACGCCGAGCGCCGTAAGATATTCGGTGAGCAGCTGATGCCGCTCATAAATTTTCTCCGCAATTGCCCGTCCGGACTCGGTGAGTGTGATCTGGCCGTCACGGGCGACGTCGATATGTCCGGCCTCACGGAGCACCGACATCGCGCGGCTGACACTTGGCTTGGAAAAACTGAGCTCGGTGGCGATGTCGATTGCGCGGACGAATCCGGTCCGCTGATGCAGGACGAGAATGGTCTCGAGATAATTTTCCCCTGACTCAAAGATCTGTTTCACCTGTGGTCCTCCTTTTTTGTATAACGCAGCGGAGCTTCAAAAAAGATACCGTTTCTCCCGCGCTCACAGGCGCGATAGAGTCCGTACATTATTTTTTATTGATTTGATAAGACGAAAATCGTCTTGTCAGCCTTTGTAAGTGCTTGTAAAAACTTGAAAGTGGCTTGGATCAAAGATTTTTCGCATATATCTGTTTGTCGCTTTATCTCTCCGTACAAGCTAGCTTCGTAGAGTTTGGCACCGTTTTAGCACCATAAATAAGACGATACATATGGTATAAATGCCGTTGTTTTAATGATCCGTTTTTTCGCTTCTTTATGAAAAATTTCGTAGCAAGCATAGGAAAAAAGGGACCCTTTCCGTAAAAACACTCGTTTCTGTCTGCGACAATAAGAGAGATTTTTGCTTGTTGGGAAGCTTCCAAACCCTTACGCGAACTGGAACTTATTACCCGTTATCGCCTAAAAGTGCACTCTATTGATTTAGCGAAAAGCTGGTCCACTGAACCGAATATGGTTTTGTAATCGCCCAATTTAGTGAATCCGTACTTTTCATAAAGTCCAATTTCACCGCTCATAACATATATTTTTTTGTATCCGAGCTCGCCTGCGTATTGGATTACAGTACGAATCATCCGTTCCGACAATCGTTTCCCGCGGTATTGCTCGTCCACAAAAACAAAGCTGATAAATGGGGTAAACGCATTCTCGTCGGGCAATTCGTCCTTTTCGGCAAAAGTACAAAAGCCCACTACTTTCCCGTCTGCACAGACGGCGCAGACTCTCTCTTGCGAAGTAAAGTCATTTCTTTTCATCTTTTCCGCCAAAAAGGGCCCCGCTTTCCATGAGCACCTTTCCGCCAAAGAAATCGTTTCTTCCCAAAACCTATGGCCTTGGGTCATCAGACAAATTTCCATTGTATCCCCCAAGAGCTGAATTTTTATTATATGCCCTATATCATACATAGCCCTCATATATGAGTTTTTCAATTATAATGTTATCCTGTACTAAATAGCAGAGCCGGCCACCATCGTCAACGATCGAGATGAACGGCGCATAAATGTGCCGCCGTCGACAAGTGCGTCTACCCTTGCTTATGTGGTAGTCAAGAGAGCGAAAGCAACAAGTGCTTTCGCTCCCGCACATATTATGGTTACCCATATCGTTTTATATCGTCATAGGAATTGAGCACCAGAGTGTCAAAATCATTGCTGTTATATAGGTGTTCTTATGGGCGAAACATCTTTTATTAGCAAGGGCTTTCGCGTTTCAAAACTTTTTGATAACAAAAGATCAAATATTATTTTTATTGATTTGATAGATGAAAATCGTCTTAGATCTTCTTATAAGCGGCTCTAAATTTCGCCGCAACGTGGCTTAGATACAGGCTTTTTCATGTGTTTTCATAAATTTGCTTATATCTCTTTATAAGTACGGGAGTCAAAAAAGCGTCATATAAAGTGATTTGTTGCGCAGTTGAACAGCGTTTTTGATGCTATGAGTATAAAACCTTTACCAACCCCTGTTCTGTGTCTGCAAAGCCTGCAAATAGCGGCTTAATCAGCTTCTACTGCGTAATATTTTTCATGATACAGAGCAAAAGCACTCGCTGCTTTCGCTCCTTGATCACCCCCACAAGCAGAGGTAAGCGGACTTGCGGACGACGATGCAGCCGTTCACTTTATCATTGATAAGGTCGGCTGACTTTGCTGTTCTTTGCAGCTTATATGCTCATTTTATGCTGTAATTCGATTCGTCATATTGATATGGGACATACGGTAAAATTGCCCATGTAACATCATCAGCCGAAATGTTTTTGTGTTCTAATTGATTGTATCCAACGGTTGCTTGTTCACAGGGGTAATTTATACAATCGAAGCAAGTATTCGACTGTTTCACATGCAAACATTTCAACGGCTCACATAACGTATTACCGTCACAACAACAATGACAATTTGGTGTGTCGCAACCAGTGCAACGCAAATCCCAATCAGAGGTATTATATACCGCAGTTAGATGTGGAATGAGCATTTTTCTAAATTCTTCAGTAATGCCAGTATAATGCACACACAAATCGCATCGATGTCCACACTTGCCATACACAGCATTTTCTTTTGAAAATGGTTTGCGGTTCGGCTTTTTCTTAATCAGTATCAGCCTTTTGACAGCTTCCAAAGCCTGCAAATCAGCAACACGAATGAAGAGCCATTTGCCATCATGTAGTGTACGTTCTTTGTCATAAAGTTCCTGTATTTCTATTGGAAATTCCTGCTTTATCGCTTCAAACTTTTCTCGTTCGGCTTTACCAAGAATGATTTGAAAATCATAATAAGTCTCGTGCATATTAATTGAAACAATAGTTTTCATGCCTTGACGAAATTTCAAACAAGGTATGTCATAATACATCCCTGCAACCTCATCAAGCCGATATTTACCACGCATAAATTTTACGGTTTCAAGCCTTATCTTGTCATGTTCTGCTATTGCCGTTCACCTCACCTATTATAATTGCGCTCTACAAGCGCATCATCACACCATTATCTGCCCTCTTTATCATTCATATAACCACAAGTAATTCCACCAATAAAATCTGAGTACCCTTTTAAGAAAAAAGCAACGGGTTTGGGACACGTCCCAACAAGTAATTTTTTGGAAGCGGGGACCCTCTTCCTATGCTTGCTACGGAACTTTTTACACCCCAAAATCGGAAAAGAAGAGAACGGAATTGAATAAATTTTGCCTGTCACGCTGATGAAAGGCATAAGTAACAAATCGCAAACCAACAGAGAACTATACTCATATCTTCTTATAGCTTTTTGTAAACCCTCGTTGAGCTCGGGCGTCAAAAAAACGTCAAGTAACATTTTTAACCTACTATTATAATAACCCACAAATTCTCGAAAGTACAGTGTTTATACAGATTTACATCGTTTCACACTCTGTTGTCTGCTAACACAATTCCACTGTTTTTTATTCTATCACAAAGAAAATGCTTTTCAATCTGAGGAGTCGGGGTACGTGCGCAGAGGGGAAAATAGATACAAATAGTATAAAAATATAAATAAATATAAAATACAGAAGGAATTGTAAACAAAAATATAAATATAAGTTGACAATTTTGAAGCGAAACGGTATACTGAAGCGGAACTTTTGGGATACGGAGGAGATCAAAAATGACAAGGCGGCTTTGTCTCTGTGCGCTTTTTACAGCGCTGATCGCTGTGTGCGCACAGATTGTAATTCCGATACCGATGGTACCGATCAGCCTGGCGCTGTTTGCGGTGCATCTCACCGGGGCGCTGCTCGGGCCGAAGTATGGCAGCGCGGTCTGCGCGGCATATGCAGTTCTGGGCTGCTGTGGGCTGCCGGTGTTTGCGAATTTTATGGGCGGCCCGGGAGTGCTTTTCGGGAAGACGGGGGGCTATGTGCTCGGCTATATTTTCTGCGCGCTGATTGTCGGGCTTGTGGCGCGGCGATACCAGGGATATCTCCAGCTCTGCGGCGGGATGGCGCTCGGGGTGGTTGCGTGCTATCTCTTTGGAACGGTCTGGTTTTTGGTGGTGACGGGCCTTCCGCTTCCGGTGGCACTCGGATACTGTGTGCTGCCGTTTCTGCCGGGGGATGCGGCAAAAATTGCGCTTGCGGCGCTGCTTGCGAAGAAACTGCGCCCACATCTAAAATGGAGTTGACAGCACGGGGAGCGGCTGATATAATGCTATTCAAACGTAAATAGATCTGTGAGGGAGTAATTAGCGCGCGGCTGCGCGTGGCAAGTCAACAATCTCGACCGCCCGGTCTGGCTTGTCTTAAATAATGAGACTCATGTATGTGGCTTTATGCGATACATGGGGAACGATGCAGGTATGGCATAGCGCCATACCTGATTTTTTTGCGTAAAAAAATGGAGGTGCTTTCTATGACACCCTATCGTCAGACAGGGAAAGAAACATTAGATGCGCTCTCTGTGGACGCGCAGCGCGGCCTCACGGCAAAGCAGGTAGAGCAGAGCCGGGCGGCGCATGGTCGCAATGCGTTCACCAGAGAGAAGCCGCCATCGCTGCTGCGGCGGGTGTGGGAGTCGGCAAAAGAGCCGATGACCATCCTGCTCTTTGTGGCGGCATTTATTACACTTGGAGTAAACTTTGTGCGGCTTTTTACCGGGAGTGAAACTGATTTTATCGAGTGTATCGGTATTTTTGTGGCGATTTTCCTCTCGATTTTCATCACCATTGTGATGGAGGGGCGCAGTGCGAAGGCGTTCGAGGCGCTGAGCAAACTCGGCGAGGGCGCACAGATCAAAGTGATCCGGGACGGAAAAGCGGAGCTGATCTCGCAGAGCGAGCTTGTGGTCGGGGACATTGTCTCGCTCGAGACAGGGGAGAAGGTCCCAGCGGACGGACGGCTGATCGAGGCGGTTTCCCTCTGCTCCGACGAGTCGGCGTTGACCGGCGAGAGTGAACCGGTGGAGAAAAACGCGGATGTGGTGCTTCAGGAGGAGAATGTTCCGGTGGCGGAGCGAGTGAATATGCTCTACTCCGGCTGCTTTATCACAGGAGGCCACGGGCTGATGGTGGTGACTTCGGTCGGAGATGAGACCGAATTTGGAAAAATTGCCCGTGAGCTGTCCGGCGAAGACCGGGGAAGCACCCCGATCCAGGAGAAATTGGCACGCCTCGGCTCCTTTATCTCCAAGGTGGGCGGCGCTGTTGCGGCGATCGCCTTTGTGGTGCAGCTGATCCAGTTCTGGGTACAGGGCTCCTTCTCACTCGCCAGTGTGTCGGAGGCGTTTATCACCAGTATTGCGCTGATTGTGGCGGCGGTGCCGGAGGGCCTGCCGACGATTGTTGCGGTCGCGCTCGCACTCAATATCATCAAGATGTCGAAGCAGAACGCTCTGGTCAAAAAGCTGGTTGCGGGCGAGACGGTGGGCTGTATCAATGTGATCTGCTCGGATAAGACCGGAACGCTGACCGAGAACCGGATGACGGTGCGTGCAGTGGTCGGGGCGGACGGGGAGAAACTCGAGCCCGCTGAGGTAAAAGAAGAGCGGCTGCTCCAAAATTTCTGCCTCAACTCGACGGCGGACGTCGATTTTGAGAAGGGGAGAGAGGGCTATCTCGGCAATCCGACCGAATGTGCGCTGCTCACAGCGGCACATGAGGCCGGGGTGGACTATCACACGGCGCGGCAGCAGATGCCGATGGTGATGCAGTATCCGTTCTCTTCTGAGCTTAAGAATATGACGACGGTGGCGACTGTGGGCGAGGAAACACTTGCCTTCACCAAGGGAAGCCCGGAGAAGATTCTTGCACTCTGCGAGATGGACGAGGCGGAGCACGCGGCTCAGCTGGAGCGGATTGAATCCTATCAGCGGAGGGCTTACCGTGTGATCGGTTTTGCGCACCGGACAATAGATCCTGTGGAGGCGGAGCCCGACAACCGCGAGGGAGTGGAGCGTGGATTCCACTGGGATGGATTTGTAGCCATCCAGGACCCGTTACGCAAGGATGTCTATGAGGCGGTGAAGAAGTGCCGCAGCGCCGGAGTGGATATTAAGATGCTGACGGGGGACAATCTCGTCACCGCGTCGGCCATCGCGGAGGAGCTTGGTATTTTGGACGGGGAGCACCGGGCGGTGGAGGCGCGCTACATCGAGTCGCTCGATGACGCGGCGCTCGCGCGGGAGCTGCCCTCGATCCGGGTGATCGCCCGGAGTACCCCTGTGGTCAAGATGCGGGTGGTCAAGATGCTGAAAAGTCAGGGCAACGTCGTTGCGGTCACGGGCGATGGAATCAACGATGCGCCTGCGCTCAAGAATGCGGACGTCGGTATTGCGATGGGCATCACCGGCACCGAGGTCTCAAAAGAGGCGGCGGACATTGTGCTGTTGGACGACTCCTTCTCCACGATTGTGCGTGCGATCTCCTGGGGCCGCGGCATCTATGAGAACTTTCAGCGATTTATCAAATTCCAGCTGACGGTCAACCTCTCGTCGGTCATCACGGTGCTCGGCTCGATTTTTGCGGGATTTGCCGCACCCTTTACGGCGCTGCAGCTGCTCTGGGTCAATCTGATCATGGACGGCCCGCCCGCACTTACCCTCGGGCTTGAGCCGATGCGAAGCGGCCTGATGAAGCGTGCGCCGGTGCGCCGCGACGCGGGAATTATCACGGGGGCGATGCTCGGCCAGATCATCTTTGGCGCGCTCTATATTGCGGGAATATTTCTCCTGCAGCATTTCACAAACTTTATGGGGGCGACACCGGAGCAGGAATCAACCGTCCTCTTCACCCTTTTTGTGGTGTTCCAGCTCTTTAATGCATTCAACAGCAGGGAGCTCGGGCGCGAGAGTGTGCTGAAAAATATCGGCTCAAATAAGCTGATGCTGCTTGTGTTTGCGGGAACTTTTGCACTCCAGTTTGTGATTACCCAGTTTGGCGGCCCGATCTTCGACACAGTGGCGCTGCCCGCTGTGATGTGGCTCAAGGTGCTCGGCGTTGGCATCACGGTGGTGCTCGCGGGCGAACTCTATAAGCTGGTGTGGCGGCTCGTAAAACGGTGATCCGCTATATCGAGGCAAAGTCGGTCGTGCAGCGCGCGAAGGGCGGCTGGTTCGGCGCCGACTACAATATGAATCTCTACCGCGGCTGCAGCCATGGCTGTATCTACTGTGACTCGCGCAGCGCGTGCTACGGAGAGGACGACTTTGGGACGGTCAAGGTGAAAAAGGACGCGCTGCGGCTGGTCCGGGATGATCTCGCGCGGAAGATCCGTCCTGGAGTGGTCGCCACCGGAGCGATGAGTGACCCCTACAATCCGCTGGAGCGGCGGCTCCAGCTCACCCGTCATGCGCTGGAGCTGCTCGCGGCCTATGGTTTTGGAGTTGCGGTGGCCACCAAGGGGACGCTTGTGACCCGGGACTGCGATCTATTTGAGGAGATTGGACGGGCGGCTCCGGTGCTTGTGAAGCTCACGATTACCACGGCGGATGACGCGCTCGCCGCGCAGATTGAGCCGTATGCGCCGCCGCCCTCCGAGCGCTTTTCTGCGCTGCGGACCCTCTCGGAGGCCGGGATATTCTGCGGGGTGCTGCTGATGCCTGTACTCCCTTTTTTAACCGACGGAGAGAAAGCGGTACGGGAGCTCGCCCGGCGGACAGCGGAGGCGGGCGGCAGATTCTGCTATCCGTGGTTTGGCATGACGCTGCGGGATCGGCAGCGGACATACTACTATGCGGAGCTTGAGCGGCGCTTTCCGGGACTTGCGGCGCAGTACCGCCGGCGTTACGGGGAGCGGTACGCCTGTACCGTCCCGCGGGCGCGCGAACTTTACCGGGCGTTTGCGGCGGAGTGTGAGCAGCTGGGGCTGCTCTACCGGATGGAGGAGATCACACGGGCCTACCGCATGGGATATGCTGAGAGTCAGCTGCGCTTTTTCTGAAAGAGTTACGGGGCGTTCCCATAACTCTTTTTTATTTTGGGGAAAATATTGACGAAATATGAATAATATAATACTATATTATTACAAACTTATAGGAAACGAGGTAGGACAAATGGAAAACAAGACAAACGGCAAAGCAATTGCGGCTCTGGTGCTCGGCATTTTCGGTGTCCTTTTGAGCTTCTGGTCGGCGGCGCTGATCCCGGCGATTGTCGGCATTATTGTCGGAATCGTCGGTATCATTCTCGGCGTTATGGCGAGAAAAGAGCAGCCCTCGGGTATGGCGACGGCGGGCCTTGTGCTCTCGATTGTCGCGCTGGTGCTCAATGTGGTCTTCCTGATCGCCTGTGTCTGCACGATCGGTATTGCCGCGGCGGGTAGCCTCTATTAAACGATGTTTCCCTACATCAAGCTCGGCCCCTTGACTCTGGGGGCCTACGGAGTGCTGATTATCATCGGTTTCGCGCTCGGAGTATTTGTCGCGGTGATGCGGCGCAAACTCTATGGGCTTGAGACGGAGGATATTCTCTACGCGATGCTTTTTGCGGGGATCGGGATCGGTGTGGGCGGTAAGCTGCTGTTTTTGCTTACCGCCCTTCCTGATTTGATCCAAAATGCGGGGGAGATCTTCTCCTCGCCGGAGCAGTTGATGGGCTATCTCGTAGGGGGATTTGTGTTCTACGGCGGTCTGTTCGGCGGACTTTTGGGAGCGTTTCTCTACACGCGGCGGTACGGGATCTCATTTGCGAAGTTCTGCAATACGGCGATTGTCTCGGTGCCGCTAATCCACGCGTTTGGCCGGCTGGGCTGCTTCTGCGCGGGGTGCTGCTACGGCGTACCGGCGGATCCGCCGCTGGGGCTGTATTTTAACAACTCCCCTGTGGCGCCGCACGGAGTGGCGCTCTTTCCGGTGCAGCTCTTGGAAGCAGGGCTGAATCTGCTTCTCTTTTTTGTGCTCGCGCTGGTGTTCCGGAAGCGGCGGAGATTATCGCCGGTCCCGGTCTACCTGATCTCCTATGCGGTAATCCGGTTCGTGCTGGAATACTTCCGATATGACGCGGTGCGCGGGATCTTTTTCGGGTTGTCCACCTCCCAGTGGATCAGCGTCGCGCTGGCGCTGGGGACAGGACTCTTTTTATTTGTGAGAAGAAGAAAAATGGCGTAAAAAACGGGCGCCTTTTGGAGCGATCCCTAAAAAAGGAACCAGGTCATCCGACCTGGTTCCTTTTTTATGATTTCGACAGAAAGCGGTCTCATTGAAGTGAAAAAAGCGTTCCGTCTCCGCCGCTCGCATAAAACATTTCATTTGTGCTATGACTCTCTTGGAAACTGCTTCTGTCACTTTGCGGGAGGGCCGTCCGGCTCGGGGGAGAGCTTTTTCCGCTCCAGACGGCGATAGGTGAACCGCCGCAGGAAGGTGTAGAGTACCGAGAGGAGCGGAACGCTGACGAGCATCCCGAACAGACCAAACATGCCGCCGCCGATCGTGATTGCGACCATGACCCAGAGCCCGGACATGCCGATCGACTTGCCGACCACCCGGGGGTAGATGAGGTTGCTCTCCAGCTGCTGCAATACCAGGATGAAAATCACAAACCAGAGGGCCTGAAGCGGATTCTCCATGAAAATCAGCAGCGCGGAGGGGATGGTGCCGATCCAGGCGCCGAGAATGGGAATCAGTGCGGTAATGGCGATGATCGTACTGATCAGCAGCGCGTACGGGAAGCGCAGAATGGACATGCCGATAAAGCAGAGTATTCCGAGAATCAGCGCCTCGGTCAGCTGTCCGCCGATAAAGCGGGAGAAAGCGCTATTTGCCTCTTTGCAGAAACTGACCACGAAATTTGAAACTTTGGCGGGAGTAAATGCCAAAAGCATATTTTTGATCATGCCGATGAGCTTTTCCTTGTAATAGAGGAAATAAATCGTAAAGATAAAACCGACGAAGGTGTTCACAATCGAGTTTGTAAGGCCGAAGGTGAAATCGGCGATTGTGGGCAGTGCGACCGAGAGGAACTGACCGCTCGCGTTGAGAATTTCATTGACGTTGATCTGGGTATTATTGATAAAATCGGCGATAAAGGTGTAGCGCGTCGAGATATCGGTAAACATCCGGTTGAGCTCCTCGGTGTAGCCCGGAATCTTATTCATCAGGCTCATCAAGCTCTCGGTGAGCTGCGGGAAGACAAAGAGCACCAGTAAAAAGAGAATCAACAGCGTAGTGATCACCGTGAGCAACACGGTAATGACACGGCGGCGGCGTCCGAGCTTTGGAAACCGCTTCCAGAGACGGCACAGCAGCTTGTCCTCATAGAGCTTGAGCAGCAGATTGAGGACGAATGCGATGCCGATGCCGTAGGCGATGGAGGCCGAGACCCGCAGGACAAGACCGAGCGCGCCGCCGAAGTAGTTGAGGTTGAGAATGACGGCAACCAGGATGGCAGCGTATGTAATTAGAATAAGCGGTTTTTTGAGCTCTCGAAACAGATTCAAAGCGGAACTCCTTTCTCTTGGTGATTAGTTCTCACCGGTAGTATCGACCGCCTCAGGGGAATCTATACCGAGAAAATACTGTGCCGCACAGCTCTTCAGGTTGAGATCCTCGTTGAACGGAAGTGTGAAACCGAAGATGTTTCCGTCCTCGACCGGCGTGCAAAAGAGCTGCCCGCCGTGGGTGGAGATTACCTTGTTGGCGATATAGAGGCCGAGACCGGAGCCGTTCTGCGGATCGCTCGAGTAGAAGGGCAGCGTGAGCACCGGGAGAGAGTCCGGACTGAGCGGAATGCCGGAACTGTAAACGCCGATCCGTACCGACTCACCGACGCTGCTGAGCGACAGCTTGATCTCGCCGCTCCCGTGTTTGAACGCGTTGTCGAGCAGATTGTAGACCACCTGCTTGATCTTGGTCGCATCACAGCAGGCGAAGAGATCATATTCAGGTGCGGAGACTTCGATGCTCGAGGGGACGCCGCGCTGTCCGGAGGAGCAGAAGTCCTCTACGATTTCGTGCACCAGAGAGGTGATGCAGACCCGCTTGAACTTATAACTCTCCCGGTCGGCCAGATTGATATTCCGGTTGGCGTTCTTCAGGAGACTGATCGCAGACTTGAGGTTGCGCTGCGCGATATCGAAGTAGAGCTGCTGACGCTCGCCCACCTCGAAGTGAAGCGCAAGATCGAGCGCGGAGTGCGCGGTGAGCAGCGGATTTTTGAGATCATGTAGAAAACCGGCAAACCCGGGATCGCCCATTGCGGCAAGACGGTCGGTGATGGAACAGAGGCCGCCCAAAAATTTCTCGGACGTGCCGAGCGGCAGCAGATTGAGATAGTAGTGATCCCCGTCCAGAAAAGCGCTGGAGAACGAGGCGGGGAGTCCGTCCTCCAACCGGTCGTAGACCGAGCTCCAGAGCAAGCTCTTGAAATAGTGCTCGATGTTTTCGCCCGCTTTGATTTCCGGGAATTGCTTCTGCGCCACGGGATTGATATAGCCTATCACCCCGTAGCAGTCAAAGGAGATGACCGGTTGGGTCATCTGGCTGAAAAGGTTGGTGTCCTGGCCGTCAAAGTGTAGCATTGTTTTTTAAGACTCCTTATCCATAGAATCAAAGATTACCCATATTATAACATAGTTTCTGGAAAAACAAGCCCGCTCTTGCAAAAAAATTAACGAACTTGTATTGTAAACTTTCGCGGTCTGTTTTATAATAACACTGATCTAAAATTTTTGAGGAGGAATTTACAATGGCTATTAATGTTGGTATCAACGGTTTTGGCCGTATCGGCCGTCTGGTCTTCCGCGCCGGCCTGAAGAACAACAACATCAACTTCGTGGGGATCAACGATCCGTTCATCGATCCCGAGTATATGTGCTATATGCTCCGCTATGACACCATGCACGGCAAATTTGAGGGCGAGCTCTCCCACACCGACGATTCGATCATCGTGGACGGCAAGGAGATCAAGGTGTTCGCCTGCAAGGACCCGGCGGAGATTCCGTGGGGCGCCTGCAAGGCCGACTATGTCGTTGAGTCCACCGGCGTGTTCACTACCACCGAGAAGGCTTCCGCCCACCTGAAGGCCGGTGCGAAGAAGGTTGTGATCTCCGCTCCGTCGGCCGACGCTCCGATGTTTGTCATGGGCGTCAACCAGGACAAGTATGAGAGCTCGATGGATATTGTCTCGAACGCGTCCTGCACCACCAACTGCCTCGCTCCGCTCGCGAAGGTCATCCATGACAACTTCGGTATTGTCGACGGCCTTATGACCACCGTTCACTCCACCACCGCGACCCAGAAGACGGTCGACGGTCCGTCCAAGAAGGACTGGAGAGGCGGCCGCGCCGCTGCCGGCAACATCATCCCCTCCTCGACCGGCGCTGCGAAGGCGGTCGGCAAGGTAATCCCGGAGCTCAACGGGAAGCTGACCGGTATGTCCTTCCGCGTGCCGACCCTCGATGTGTCGGTTGTTGATCTGACGGTCAACCTCGCGAAGTCCGCGAGCTACGATGAGATCTGCGCCGCTGTGAAGAAGGCGTCTGAGAACGAGCTCAAGGGTATCCTCGGCTACACAGAGGATATGGTGGTCTCCTCCGACTTCCTCGGCGATGCGAGAACCTCGATTTTCGACGCGAAGGCCGGTATTGCACTGACCGACAAGTTTGTCAAGCTCGTCTCCTGGTATGACAACGAGTGGGGCTATTCGAACAAGGTCCTCATGCTCATCGAGCACATGGCGAAGGTCAACGGCTAAATTCATCTAAACAGCTTTGCGTGTCCGCCTCCCTGCAGGGAGGCGGACGCTTTTTTATGAAGAAAATATGAATAAAATATTGCGTTTTATGGAAGGGACTGGTACAATAAAAACAACAAAATGTTTTAGGAGGGGCTTATGAAACGGTTCAAATCTGTGGTTGCATTGATCCTGGCGGCAGTGTTATTGACCTCCACCGCGCTTGCGGTACAGTTTCCGGATGTAGATCCGAACAGTACGATCGGGAAAGCGGTTGACTACCTCTCCAATCTCGGGGTGCTCGGCGGATATGAGGACGGTACCTTTAAGCCGGATGCCACGGTGACAAGGGCGCAGTTTGCTAAGATTGTCTATATGATGGAGAATCAGGGGACGACCGACCCGAATGCGGACGCCTATAAGGGAAATTCCGCGTTCTTCGATGTGGCGGCGAATCAGTGGTTCTCTGGCTATGTCAACTGGGCCTATCAGCGGAAGATCATCGGAGGTATGGGGGACGGGACTTTTCAGCCGGACGGCACGCTCACCTATGCGCAGGCGATCAAGATGTATGTTGTGGCCTCGGGGGTGGACGACAGCGGATATTCCTATCCGAACGACTATATCGCGAAGGCGACAGAGCTCGGCATTCTGAACAACGTGTACTATGGGAATCCAAATGACGGAGCAAGCCGCGGCAACATCGCCGTGATGGGATATAACAAGCTGACTGGTGGAACAACGCCGGGAGGAGCGGTTCCAGGGTATTCTTTTGCCCCACAAGTTCCGGATTTTGGTGCGATGCTTGGAATAGCAATGTCGGATTCTGAAGATACTGGGACCATGATTATGTGTGCCTATATTTTGGACGGAAAGTATCCAACTGCTGAAGAGCAGTATAAACAGGCTTTGGCAGATTTTGGATTTCAGTTTATCATCTCAGATGAGGTGGACGGTGTTCTGATGCATGGATATGCATTAAATGGAGATATTACGGATTATAGAGTACTCTATGCCTATGATTCTTCGGTTATGGTGATTGGGGTTATACGGCCAAATAGCCAGCAGGTACCAAACCAGTATTATACGGAGCATCCGGATATTTTGAACTTTGGCACATATACCGGGGTACCGTTATATTATCAGGAAAATTATGAGGGATTTGATTTCTATTTCTATGACATATATCATCCTAACTACTCAAAAGATAAAGCGTATAGTTATATGAATGAGCTGGAAAATACAGGGTATCTCTTTGATTTCAGTTATAAAGATAGTGATGGGATGACGATGAATGTCTTTACTAAAGGAATTCAGTCGGTTGTAATAGGGGCTACATTTATAGAGAACCATCCATTTGTAATGGTAATGGTACCGCCCCCCAACACGAGGAGTGTCTCAGTGTACCGGAGTGCTGTGGGGCATGTACAGATAGCTGCAGACGAGTTTCAGAATGAGCAGGTGCAGTTGGGCAGAAAATACGGGAGCCTTTTTTAATAGAACAGAAAAAGAGGGATGTGAGTTTTCTCACATCCCTCTTTTGCGAGAACAGACAAAAATAGAGATTGCTTTTTGTGCTTGTTGTACAGATTTTGGAGGGAGGAATAGATTGGAGGTTGCACCAAATGACCAAGTCCAATATAATAAAATTATTATTATGGGTGAATAGCCCAGATTTTAGGAGGATTGTGGATGAAACTCAGTAAGAGACTGATGGCACTGGCGCTGACCGGTGCGATGGCTCTGGGCGTAAGCGCCGGGGCGGTGTCCTTCCCGGA
>CAJFTX010000026.1 GCA_904420075.1 uncultured Clostridia bacterium
AGACAGCACTGCCGGAATTGGGACGATCACTTTCGTGGAGCCGGAGACAGGAGCGCTAGGCGGCCTCGGCCACGGGATCTGTGATATCGATACCGGCGAGATCATGCCGCTGCTCACCGGCAGCATGGTAAAGGCGAACATCGAGGGCGTAGTGCCCGGAAAGAGAGGGGAGCCGGGGGAACTGATCGGTAGCTTTGACAACTCGGTGGTCTACGGGTCGCTGCAAAAGAATACGGCGGCCGGTGTGTATGGAAGGGCGGAACGTACCGCCGATTTTGTGGGAACGCCGCTCGAGGTGGCATCGGTAAACGAGATCAAGGAGGGCCCCGCACAGATCATCAGCACAGTGGATGAAAATGGCCCGGCGCTCTATGATATCAAAATCACCCGGGTGATGCGCGGGAGCGGATACCAGAGCAAGAATATGGTGATCAAGGTGACCGACAAGAAGCTCATCGAGAAGACGGGCGGTATTGTGCAGGGGATGAGCGGGAGCCCGATCATTCAGAACGGGAAACTGGTCGGGGCGGTGACCCATGTGCTGGTAGGCGATCCACAGAGCGGATTTGGAATTTTTATCGAGAATATGGTCGCAGAAACGGAGAATTTGAATTGACAAAGTTTTGTCGTTTTATGGGGTCAGAACGGCTGGCCGGCGCTGACGTTTTCTGTGGCTGTGTGTCGAATTGTAGATAACCTTGTGGAGAAAGCCGCGCAGAGCAGAATTTGAGTTTATGCAAATTATACAAGATGCGGCTTTCTTTAAACGGTTTTTTTGCGGAAAAGAAATTATAAACTTGCAAATTTTGGAAAATAATGTTAAGTTAATAATATGACGCAGAACAGAAGATCAATAAAGGGGTATAAAAGAAAATGAACAACAGCATCAGTGTTTTGATTGCAGACGACAACTTGGACGGAGCGACCGTTACGGCGGGTGTATTAAAAAATTATGGATTTGATGTGGTGGGAACGGTCGGCACGGGCGAGGAGACACTGAGTTCGGTGACGGAACACTGTCCGGACGTGCTTTTGCTCGATCTGTGTATGCCGAGAATCGACGGCATCGGCGTGCTCAAAGCGCTACAAAATCTCTCGCTTCCGAAAAAACCGATCGTAATTGTCTATTCCTGTCTGGGCAACGAGGATGTGGCGGAGACAGCGATGAAATTTGGAGCTTCGTACTATCTCTACAAGGAGAACGACTACTCCATTCTGGTGGATCGAATTAAGACCTTCACAAGCGAGCGGGACAGCGCGGAGCGCGTGGAGCCGCTGGTGCAGCAGCGGCCGGTCAGATCGCTCGAGCGCCAGGTGACGGAGATCATCCACGAGATCGGGATTCCGGCGCATATCAAGGGCTATCAGTACATAAGAGAGGCGATCATCATGACGGTCAAGGATATGACGGTGATCGATGCGGTGACAAAGCTGCTCTATCCCACAGTGGCGAAGAAGTTCAACACCACGGCCTCACGGGTGGAGCGGGCGATCCGCCATGCGGTGGAAGTCGCCTGGGACCGGGGCAATATCGATACGCTCAACAGCTATTTCGGCTACACCATTCAGGGGACGAAGGGAAAACCGACGAATTCCGAATTTATCGCGATGATCGCGGACAAGCTGACCATCGGGATGGAGGAATAATCGGAGAGAGGACCGGGCGGAATGTCCGGTCCCTTTTTCACTTTGCGGAGAAGAAAATGCAAAAAGTGTTGTTAATTGGGCGGGGATAGTATAAAATAAATTAACAATAGACTTTGATCAGCCGGAGGTGCTTATGCTAAATATTGAGAACAAATACGGCTCTATTCACATCTCATACGGCGTGCTTGCAAATCTGGTGGGGGTGGCGACCACCGCCTGTTATGGGGTGGTCGGGATGTCCAGCCGCAACATGTCCGACGGGATTATCTCGATTCTCAAGCAGGAGAACTATGAGAAGGGCATCCGCGTCGACGTGGTCAACGAAAAGTTGAATATTGACCTGCACATTGTGGCGCTCTATGGGGTGAATCTGGCTGCGATTGCGGACAGCATCACCCACAAGGTGCGTTACACGGTGGAGGAGCAGACCGGGTTTGAAGTCGGCGAGGTTACCGTCTACGTCGACAGTATGAAGGTCTAACTCATATTGAGGAGGAAATGAAGGTTGTCCAGAACAATAACCGGCGCAGTTCTCCGGGATATGATGATCTCCGGCGCTGCCAATATTGAGAATCACAAGCAGAAGGTCAATGATATGAATGTCTTTCCGGTGCCGGACGGCGACACCGGAACGAACATGTCCCTCTCGATGGGGGCCTGTGTCCCTGAGCTCAGGCGGGCGGAGTGCGCCACGGCGGGCGAGGTCGCAAAACTCACGGCGAGCGCGCTGCTGAAGGGGGCACGCGGCAACTCGGGCGTGATTCTGTCGCTCATCTTCCGCGGCTTTGCGCGGGCGCTGGAGGGCAAGGGTGAGATCGACGGCGCAGACCTTGCGCACTCGCTCGAAATGGGCGTCGCCGCGGCGTATAAGGCGGTGATGAAGCCGACCGAGGGGACGATTTTGACGGTGGCTCGAGTCGCCGCCGAGGAGGCGACCGCCTTTGCCTCCGAGGAGAAGGACGGCGTCGCGGTGTTTGAGAAGATCATTGAGGCGGCGAAACGCACGCTCGAGCGGACGCCGGAGATGCTCCCGGTACTGAAAGAGGCCGGCGTCGTGGACGCGGGCGGCATGGGGCTTATTACCATTTTCGAGGGAATGATGTCCGTCCTGCGCGACGGCGTGCTGATTGAGGCGGCGTCGCCCGAGACGGAGAGCGCGAAAGCGGATTTTAAGAGCTTCGACAGTGAGAAGATCGAATTTGCCTACTGCACCGAGTTTATCGTGGTGCGGGACCCGAAGTGCGGGCGTGATCCGGCGAAACTGCGCGCCTATCTCGAATTTATTGGAGACAGCGTGGTCGCGGTGGACGATGAGGAGATCATTAAGTGTCATGTGCACACCAATCATCCGGGTAAAGCGATCGAGGAGGGCCTGAAATTCGGCTACCTCGTAAAGCTCAAGATCGAGAATATGAAGGAGCAGCTGGAAAACAATAAGAGCGAGCAGCCCGGCGAGCGGGTGATCGCGGCTCCGGAGAAGAAGTACGGCTTTGTGGCAGTGTCGGCCGGTGAGGGGATTTCGGCGGTGTTCCGCGACCTCGCGGTGGATCAGATCGCAGTGGGCGGCCAGACGATGAATCCCTCGACCGAGGACATTCTCTCCTGCATCGACAGAACCCCGGCGGAGGTGGTTTTTGTCCTGCCCAACAACAAGAATATCATTATGGCCGCGGAGATGACTATTCCTCTCAGCGAGAAGCAGGTGATCGTGCTGCCGACCCGGACCATCCCGCAGGGGATCTCCGCGATGCTCGCCTTTGACGAGACGGCGGAGCCGGAGAAGAACAGGGAGCAGATGCTCTCGGCCGCGATGGGGGTCAAGAGCGGCCAGATTACTTACGCGGTGCGCGAGGCGGTTATCGACGGCAAGAAGATCAAGGAGGGCGAGCTTCTGGGCCTTGTGGAGAACAAGGTGAAGATCGCCGAGAAATCCCTGGAAAAGGCGGCGGTGAAGCTCGCACAGGAGATGGTGAGCGACTCGGACAGCTATATGCTCATCTTCTACGGGGCGGACGTCTCGGAGAAGGAAGCCGAGTCGGTCGCGGAGACGGTGCGCAAAAAAGTGGGCGACAGGGTGGACGTTACGCTGGTAAACGGCGGACAGTCGGTCTACTATTTTATCTACTCGGTCGAATAGAGGAATTGGCATGCCGCCGCGCTGTCCTTCGGGGGCGGTGCGGCGGCTGTTTTTTGTCAGGTCGGTGCGCCGGGGAAAAGACGGCGGCATTTCTGCTTTTCTGTATTACGGCGGAGGAGTGCCGTCGGTGAAACGGAGAAGATTTGGATACAGCTCAGGCTGCGCGGGTCGGAGCTGTGCCTCTGCGCGGCGGATTGGGACGCGGATTTCGGAGAGACTGCCTAGGCGCCGTGACGTTTGCGGCCGCGCTGTGTGAACCCTTTGGAGAGAGAGCCCTGCCGGAAACCGTCTGGAGCAATTCTCTCTCTATTTAGCATTCAGATTTGGAGGTGACGGACCGTGGGACGGCTTGAGGCGCGGATTACAGTGCTCAAGGGGGTCGGCGAGGCGCGGGCAAAGCTGCTCGAAAGGCTCGGCATCTACACGGTCGGGGACGCGCTCGGCTGTTTCCCGCGCGGATTTTCCGACCGGACGCAGATCAAGAGAATCTCAGAGACTGCGCTCTATGAGGAGGCGGTGGTCGCAGGCGTGGTGCTCAATGAGCCGAGGCTGTCGCGTATCCGCAAAGGGCTGTCGCTCTTTAAGTTTCGCATGGGAGACGAGAGCGGGGCAGTGGACGTGACCTACTTCAACGCGGACTTCTTACGGGGGACGCTTGCGAAGGGGGACGAAATTGTGCTCTTCGGCCGGGTGGAGGGCGACATGCTGCGCCGGACGATGGCAAATCCCGAGCTCTGGCGCGGTGCGGAGGAGAATTACCGCGGCGGACTGTACCCGATCTACCGGCTGACGAGCGGGCTCAGCCAGAAGGTGATGCGCTCGGTGATGGAGCGGGCGGTGGAATACGGCGTCTCCGAGGTGGAAGACCCGCTGCCCGAGCCGTTCCGACAGCGGTACCGACTGGAAGAAAAAGAGGCGGCGCTGCGGGGCATCCACTTCCCGCATGACCGCGAGGAGCTGGAGCGGGCGCGCAGGAGACTCATCTTTGAGGAGCTGCTCACCCTCTTTCTCGGGATGCGGCTGCTCGGCCGGCGGGCGCGAACCGAGCGGCGGGAGGCGCTCGCCGCGCCGGTCGACATGGAGGCGTTTTATCGGAGTCTCCCCTTTGCGCTCACAGCGGGGCAGCGCGCAGCGATTGACGAGGCGCTTTCCGACATGCGGAGCGAGGTTCCGATGAACCGGCTGCTCCAGGGGGACGTCGGCTGCGGCAAGACGGTTGTGGCGGCGGCGCTTGTCTACTTCGCGGTGAAAAACGGGGTGCAGGCGGCGCTGATGGCGCCGACCGAACTATTGGCGGCGCAGCACTACGAGGGACTTCGACCGCTGCTCGACCGCTTCGGTATTCGGACGGTGCTCCTGACCGGCAAGGGCGGCGCGAAGGAGCGGAGGGAGAAGCGGACGCTCATCCGAGAGGGGGAGGCCGACTTTGTGATCGGCACCCACGCGCTCATCGAGGAGGAGGTCTCCTTTGCAAAGCTCGGGCTGATCGTCGCGGACGAACAGCACCGCTTCGGTGTCGCACAGCGGGCGGCGCTCTCGCAAAAGGGGGAGCATCCCCATCTGCTGCTGATGTCGGCGACGCCGATCCCGCGGACGCTGGCGCTCATGATCTACGGCGATCTTGCGATCTCGTCTATCAGAGAATTGCCGGCGGGGCGAATTCCGGTGGCGACGACGCTGATCCCCGAGTCGAGGGAGGAGAAGCTCTTCGGCTTTTTGAAGACGGAGCTGCGAAAAGGACGGCAGGCGTTTGTCGTCTGTCCGGCGATTGAGGAGGGGGAGGAGGGAAATGCGCTCCACACGGTGGAGGAGCTCACCCCCTATCTGCGGAAGAAGCTCCCGGGGATTTCGATTCTGCCAGTGCACGGCCGGATGAAAAAGGAGGAGAAGGAGGCTGCTATGGCCGGCTTTGCCGCGGGAGAGGTGCAGATTCTGGTGGCGACGACGGTGATCGAGGTCGGGATCAACGTGCCGAACGCGACGGTGATGGTGGTCGAGAACGCGGAGCGATTTGGCCTCTCGCAGCTGCACCAGCTGCGCGGACGGGTGGGGCGCGGGAGCGAGCGCTCCTATTGCGTGCTGGTCAGCGGCACGAGGGCGGAAAAGTCGCTGGAACGACTGCGGGTGATCTGCGGGACGAACGACGGCTTTCGCATCGCGGAGGCGGACCTCGCGCTGCGGGGGCCCGGAAACTTTTTTGGAAATGAGCAGCACGGACTGCCCGACCTGCGGATTGCGGATCTGCTCACCGACACCGCGACGATCGGCGAGGTGGAGCGGGCGGCGGAGGAACTGCTGGACGGAGGCGGACTTGAGGCTTATCCGGCGCTTTCGCGGGAGGTGGAGAAACTGTTCGCACGGACGGGAGGCTATCTCAGTTAGGAGGAAACGAATGGGAGAGAAACTCTGGGATGTAATCATACTCGGCGGCGGGCCCGCGGGGGCGTCCGCCGCGCTCTACACCGCGCGGGCCGGGAAGAGCACGCTGATTCTCGCCCGGGATGAGGGAGCGCTCGCGAAAGCGGAGCGGATCGACAACTTCTACGGCGCAGCGGCGGGGACGAGCGGCCCCGACCTCTTCCGGGAGGGGCTTGCGCGGGCGAGGACCGCGGGCGCCGAGGTGAAAAAAGATGAGATCTTCTCCTTCTCCAGGGAGGAGGAGATCCTTGTAAAGGGCGCCGCGGGGGAGTACCGCGCGCGGGCGCTGATCCTCGCGCCGGGGGCGAAGCGGCTCCGGCCCGCAGGGCTGAACGTGCAGGACTATGAGGGTGCGGGAGTGAGCTACTGCGTGGTATGCGACGGCTTTTTCTTCCGGGGAAAGCGGGTCGCCCTGCTTGGAGACGGGGAGTACGCCCGACACGAGCTTGCGGAGCTTGCGAATTTTACAGAAGACGTCACAGTGCTCACAAACGGCGGCGCGGGCGAATTCCCGGGGGCGAAGGTCCGAAGGGAGCCGGTCGAGGCGCTCTACGGGGACGGACGCTTTGAGGGCGTGGTGCTCGCGGGGGAAAAGGTCCCATTTGACGGGCTGTTCATCGCGCTGGGCGTCGCGGGAGCCGCGGATTTTGCGCGGAAGGCGGGACTCTTTGTCGAGGGGGACCGGATTGTGACCGACGCGGAGAAAAAAACCGAGCTTCCGGGTGTGTTCGCCGCGGGGGACTGCACCGAACGGATCAAACAGGTGGCGGTCGCGGCCGGAAGCGGCGCGCAGGCCGCGCTCTCGGCGCTGCAGTATCTGCGAAAAGGGTAGTTGCGCTTTGGGGCGCTTTATAGTATGCTGAAAAAAACAGACGAAGGGGTATTCAGATGAGTAGAGAGTATCGGATTCTGTGCGACTCTACGGCGGATATGCCGTGGAGCTACTACGAGGAGCGGGATGTCAAACTCGCCTGCATGAGCTATACGGTGGATGGCGAGGAGTATATTGGCGCCGCGCTTTCGCCGAAGGAGTTCTATGACAAGCTCCGCGCGGGAAGTACAGCGACGACCGCGCAGATCAATATGGACGTGTTCACAAAGTCCTTTGAGGAGGAGATCGCGGCGGGGCGGGACGTGCTCTATCTCTGTTTCTCCTCCGGGCTCTCGGGCACCTGCAACAGCGCGCAGATTGCGGCGGAGGACGTGATGGAGCGGCACCCGGAGGCAAAGGTGATCGTGGTGGATTCGCTCGCGGCCTCGGCCGGGGAGGGCCTGCTGCTCGACTATCTGGTGGAGAACAAGAAAAAGGGGATGACGCTCGAGGAGAATGCCGCCTGGGCGGTGGAGCACCGCCTGAATCTCGCCCACTGGTTCACGGTGGACGATCTGAATCACCTCTATCGCGGCGGCCGCGTCTCCAAGACGGCGGCGGTTTTTGGGACGTTGCTCGGGATCAAACCGGTGCTCCATGTGGACGACGAGGGACATCTCGTCCCGATGGAAAAGGTGCGCGGACGGCAGGCCTCGCTCGAGGGACTGGTCCGGCATATGCGCGAGGACGGGCTGGACCTCGCCTCACAGAAGATTTTTATCAGCCACGGCGACTGCCGCGCGGACGCGGAGAAGGTGGCGGAGATGGTGAGAAATGAGTTCGGCGTGCGTGAGGTGCTGATCACCGACATCGGCCCCGTGGTCGGCGCGCACTCCGGCCCCGGAACGGTGGCGCTCTTCTATATGGGAAAGAAGCGGTGACGAAAAAGTGAAAAAGAGCGGCGG
>CAJFTX010000027.1 GCA_904420075.1 uncultured Clostridia bacterium
CCAGCTATATCTCTTACGCATTTACCTCGTTTTTGGAGGAACTGCCGCCTGAGCAGGTGCTTTCGATCGATTACCGGGAGACCAACTCTCTGGAAACAGTGCGGCGCATTTATGAGGGAGAGAACGATCTCGGAATTGTTCGCTTTCAGCTGGAACATGAGCGTTATTTCCTCGATTTGATTGAGGAAAAGGAACTGACGGCGAAGCCGCTGTTGGAGTTTGAATATCAGCTGCTGCTCTCACAGGAGCATCCGCTGGCTGTGCAGAAAACCATTACTCTGGAGGAGCTTTTCGCCTACATAGAGGTGCTCCACGGGGATATCAGCCTCCCGGTTGCCAGGCGGGAGGAGGAGACCCGGCGGCAGATCAAGGTGTATGAGCGGGGGAGTCAACTTGAGATTCTGAGCCGGGTGCCGGGAACCTATATGTGGGTATCTCCAATGCCGAAAGATGTTCTGGAACGTTTTGGGCTTACAGTGAAGCGGTGTGATACAGGGAAAAACCGGCACAGAGATATGCTGATCTACCGCCGGGGACACAGCTTAAGCGAAGAGGAGAAGCGGTTTATTGATACGCTCTTTCGAGAAATTAGGGAAGAAGTTTCATAATCGATAAAGGGATATTGATATTGGAATATCGATATTCCTTTTTTGTATCTTCAGAAATAATGAAAAGAGGGATATGATAAAGCCATCAAGAGAAGGAGTGATTTTGAGATGGCCAGATTTACATTACCGAGAGATTTGTACCACGGCAAGGGCGCGCTTGAGAACCTTAAGAACCTGACCGGCAAACGGGCAATTGTGGTTGTCGGCGGCGGCTCGATGAAGCGTTTTGGTTTCCTCGATAAGGTTGAGGCCTATTTGAAAGAGGCCGGAATGGAGGTCAAGCTGTTCGAAGGCGTCGAGCCGGACCCTTCGGTTGAGACGGTGATGAGAGGCGCGGCGGCGATGCGGGAATTCCAGCCGGACTGGATCGTCTCGATCGGCGGCGGCTCTCCGATCGACGCGGCGAAGGCGATGTGGGCGTTCTACGAGTATCCGGACACCACGTTTGAGGGGCTCTGTATTCCGTTTAACTTCCCCACGCTGCGGACCAAGGCAAAATTCTGCGCGATTCCCTCCACCTCGGGTACGGCGACGGAGGTGACCGCCTTCTCGGTGATCACCGACTATGAGAAGGGGATTAAGTACCCGCTCGCCGATTTTAATATCACGCCGGACGTCGCCATTGTCGATCCGGAGCTCGCGGAGACAATGCCGAAGAAGCTGACCGCCCACACCGGAATGGATGCGATGACCCACGCGATCGAGGCCTATGTCTCGACGCTCAACTGTGACTATACCGATCCGCTCGCGCTGCATGCGATCAAGATGATCAGCGAGTTTTTGATCGATTCCTATAACGGTAATATGGAGGCGCGTGACCGGATGCACAACGCGCAGTGCCTGGCGGGTATGGCCTTCTCGAACGCGCTGCTCGGCATCGTGCACTCGATGGCGCACAAGACCGGCGCGGCTTACAGCGGCGGGCACATTGTCCACGGCTGTGCCAACGCGATGTACCTGCCGAAGGTGATCAAATTCAACGCGAAGGAGGCGGCTGCGGCGAAACGTTATGCGGAGATCGCCCGGTTTATCGGGCTCTCCGGCAGCACGACGGAGGAGCTTGTCGATGCGCTGATCGCCCACATCAAGGGGATGAACAAGCAGCTCGACATCCCGTCCTGCATCCGGGACTACGAGGGCGGCATCATCGATGAGAAGGAATTCTTGGAGAAGCTGCCGAAGGTGGCGGAGCTCGCGGTGGGCGACGCCTGCACCGGTTCCAATCCGCGGAAGATCACACCGGCGGAAATGGAAAAGCTGCTCAAGGCCTGCTACTACGATGAGGAAGTCGATTTCTAAACCCTTATCCTATATCACAAGGCGTTACGGTATATCGATCACGGTCGGTATACCGTTTCGCTGCTCAGGAAGGAGGCGGAGAAATGCGGCAGGTGACAATGCAGACGCTGCGGCGGCTACCGGTCTATCTCGACTATCTCAAATCGCTTGCGCCGGAGCCGCCCGCACATATTTCGGCGACGACGATTGCGGAGGCGCTGCGGCTCGGAGAGGTGCAGGTGCGCAAAGATCTGGCGCTTGTCAGCGGCGGCGGGCGGCCGAAGCTCGGCTACTGTACCGCGGAGCTGATTACCGACCTGGAGGAATTTTTAGGCTATGACGACGTGAAGAGCGCCGTCTTGATCGGGACAGGACATCTAGGGCTTGCGCTGCTCTCCTATGAGGGGTTCAAGGAGTGCGGTCTTGACATTGTGGCCGGTTTTGACATAAACCCCGCTCTGATCGGGACGGAGTACTGCGGCAAGCCGATCCTCGCGATGGAGAAATTGGGAGAGCTCTGCGACAGGCTGAATTTGCATATCGGAATAATTACTGTTCCGGGCTTTTGGGCGCAGGGAGTTTGTGATATACTGATAAAGCATGGCATCAAAGCGATCTGGAATTTTGCTCCGACCCATCTGGTGGTGCCGGAGGGAATTCTGGTGCAACATGAGAATATGGCGGCGTCGCTCGCGATGCTCTCGAATCATCTCTATGATGAGTTAAAACAAAGGGAAAAGTAGGTGTGATTGCGTGTATAAAATTTTGAAGAGACATGAACTCAATCCCACGGTGACGCTGATGGAGATTGAGGCGCCCGCTGTGGCAAAAAAGGCGGAGCCCGGCCAGTTTATCATCCTCCGTGTGGATGAGGATGGGGAGCGCATCCCGCTCACGGTCGCGGATTTTGACCGCGAACGGGGAAGCGTCACGATTATTTTCCAGATTGTGGGTGCTACCACGGCAAAGCTGAACCACAAAAAAGAGGGGGAGTCGATCGCCGACTTTGCGGGGCCGCTCGGCGTTGCGTCCCACACTGAGGGACTTAAAAAGGTTGCGATTATCGGCGGCGGCGTCGGCTGCGCAATCGCCTATCCCATCGCAAAGAAGCTGCACAAGCAGGGGGCCTGTGTGCACGCGGTCGTCGGTTTCCGCAATCGGGATCTTGTGATCCTTGAGGAGGAATTCCGGGCGGCGAGCGACGTGCTGAAGATCGTCACAGACGACGGAAGTTATGGGGAGAAGGGGCTCGTGACCGATGCACTCCGGGCGCTCATCGAGAGCGGAGAGCAGTACGACGAGGTGATCGCCATCGGGCCGCTGGTCATGATGAAATTTGTCTGCAAACTCACAAAGGAGTACGGAATCAAGACAGTGGTCAGCATGAATCCGATTATGATCGATGGCACTGGGATGTGCGGCGGCTGCCGTCTGACCGTGGGCGGAGAGACCAAATTTGCCTGTGTGGACGGCCCGGATTTTGACGGACACCAGGTGGACTTTGACGAGGCGATGGCCCGGGCGAGCATGTATAAGCCGTTTGAGCGGAAAGCCTTTGACGAGACCTGCAATCTCTTTCAGAAGGAGGTCCAGTAATATGGCGAACATGGCGCTAAAAAAGAATGAAATGCCGGCCCAGGCGCCGGATGTGAGAAATAAAAATTTTTCCGAGGTGGCGCTCGGCTATACGGAGGAACAGGCGGTGGACGAGGCGAACCGCTGCCTCGGCTGTAAAAATCGTCCCTGTGTAGGGGGATGCCCGGTAGCGATTGATATTCCGGAATTCATTGCAAAGATCAAGGAGCGAGACTTTGAGGGGGCCTACCAGGTAATCAACCGCTCGTCGTCGCTGCCGGCGGTCTGCGGGCGGGTCTGTCCGCAGGAGACCCAGTGCGAGCAGCGGTGTGTCCGCGGCATCAAGGGTGAGCCGGTCGCAATCGGACGGCTGGAGCGCTTTGTGGCCGACTGGCATAATGAGAATGTCAAAGAACCGCCGGTGAGGCCGAAGTCCAATGGACACAAGGTCGCTGTAATCGGTTCCGGTCCGTCGGGGCTCACCTGCGCGGGGGAGCTCGCGAAGAAGGGCTATGATGTGCATGTGTTTGAGGCGCTGCATCTGGCGGGCGGCGTGCTGGTGTACGGCATTCCGGAGTTTCGCCTGCCGAAGTCGATTGTTCAGAAGGAGATCGATACGTTAAAGGCGCTCGGCGTTACGATTGAGACGAATATGGTGATTGGGAAGGTGCTCTCGATCGATGAGCTGTTCGAGAATGGCTTTGAGTCGGTCTATATCGGTTCCGGTGCGGGTCTGCCGCGGTTTATGAGAATCCCGGGCGAGAATCTAAAAGGGGTGTATTCGGCCAACGAATTTCTCACCCGTGTCAATCTGATGAAAGCCTACCGGGAGGAGAGCAGCACCCCGATTCAGCACGCGAAAAAAGTGGCGGTTGTCGGCGGAGGAAACGTCGCAATGGACGCCGCGCGCTGTGCGAAGCGACTCGGCGCGGAGGAAGTTTATATCGTCTACCGCCGGTCGGAGACCGAACTTCCGGCGAGGGCTGAGGAGGTGGAGCACGCCAAGGAGGAGGGCATTGTCTTCAGACTGCTGACAAATCCTGTGGAGGTGCTCGGCGACGAGAACGGTTTTGTCTCGGGAATCAAGTGCGTTGAAATGGAGCTCGGAGAGCCGGATGAGTCCGGCAGACGGCGTCCGGTGGTTAAGGAGGGCAGCGAGTTTGTGCTCGATGTGGATTGCGTGATTATGTCGATCGGCACCTCTCCGAACCCGCTGATCAAGTCGACCACGAAAGGGCTTGAGACCCAGAAATGGGGCGGCATCATCGCGGACGAGGAGACGGGCCGTACCTCGCGCGAGGGGGTCTACGCCGGCGGCGATGCGGTGACCGGTGCGGCGACGGTTATTCTCGCGATGGGAGCCGGAAAGGCGGCCGCCAAGGCGATGGATGCGTACATTCAGAATAAGGATTAAAAAAGCGGAGTAGACAAACCAGTGCTCCCGTAAGAGTACGAGCGGAGAAGGAAAGAGGCAAAACTGCGCTGCTGTTCCGATTTCGCGTCTGTAAAAACGTTGGGAGCGCTATGATAGACATCAGAAAAATCCCCGGGGCAATTGCCCTGGGGATTTTGTATTGGCTTTAGATAATTATCATTTTTTAATAAAATCGTAGTCTTCAATCAAGATTTGTTTTTCTGATTTTGTTTTTTCCATTCTTTATAATCTCTTATACTAATACTTGTTTCTCTTGTCTGAGGAATGTCTTCAAGCAACCACTCTAATGAATATCTTGATATATCTTTGTTTTTTGCGCCCAATTCTTCATCAAAGATGATCAAATCCGTTTTGTCAGTCCTTACGACTACACGTATGTTATAGTCTGTCTTGGCCAATATTTTTAAACAGTCTAAAATTTCCTCCGCATACTGTTTGTCTGTTTTTCCCTCTTGGAAATAGAAAGTTAATATGGCAGTATATTCCGCTTTATCTAAATATTCTTCTAAATTTTCTTTTCCAGTCCATTCTGTTGAGGTCATATGTCCTTCGATTTCCATATGATATTTTTGGATATATTCTCTGTTGGCACATAAAGGTTTTACCAGTTTTTTTATCTCGTCTATATAATAATAAATATGATAATCGTCTTTCCAATATCCGGTATTTCGTGCATATACAGTAGCAGTTTGAGAAGGATTTTCTTTTCTAGAAACTTTTGCTGTAATCCAATTTAATCCGATTTTTTCTTCTTTGTACTTTTTTACTTCTGTAATAGTGAACTCTTCATTGTATTTGTCCTCTAATTTGGTCAATATATATTTTTGTGCTTCTTCACGGGAGTTGAAATCATGCGAATAGTTGCTGCAACCATTTAATACCCCGAGACAAAGCACACCTGTTATAACCCCCAATACAATTTTTCTATATCGCATAATCGACACCTCAATGTAAATTTTTATAAAGTTCTATCAATCAAAATTTTTTGCTTAAAATCAATTTATTTTTGCGTATTTCTAAAAATTTTTCAATTGTCCGTCGACGCGATGTGAAAGAACGAAGGGGTGCCCAGCAGCTCAGAAGCAAAAAGGGGAGTTCTTTCTCATAAATTACAACTTCCGGCACATACTACTTCTAGCGAAGAGGAGGTGCCGGATGAAGGAGAAGAAAAAGGTGCTCAAAAGCGCGGCGTCGGGCAGCGCCTCAGGAGTGATCAACGGTTTCTTCGGCGGCGGGGGAGGGCTGATTCTCGTCCCGCTGCTGAAACGTTTCGTAAAGCTGCCGGTCAAAAAGGCGCATGCCACCTGTGTGATTATTGCGGGGATGATGAGCGTAGTGACGGCAATTGTCTATCTGGCAAAAGGGGCGGTCAGCTTTGGAGACGCCTGGCCCTATATGATCGGCGGTGCGGCAGGAGGCC
Source organism: uncultured Clostridia bacterium (assembly GCA_904420075.1). Taxonomy (GTDB): domain Bacteria; phylum Bacillota; class Clostridia; order Oscillospirales; family Feifaniaceae; genus CAJFTX01. The sequence continues at coordinate 6,317 of CAJFTX010000027.1, forward strand.
TGCTTGGAGGCGTGTTACTCGACAAGATCCCCCAAAAGTGGTTGCGCCGAATCTTCGGACTGTTTCTAATCTATTCTGCTGTGAGGATGTTATTTCATGGATAATCCGGTTTTGATGATAGTTGCGGGACTGCTCGCGGGGGTGGTCAGCGGTATGGGAATCGGCGGGGGGAGTCTGCTCATTATCGTATTGGTGTCCTTTTTCGGCGTGGAACAGATTTTAGCGCAGGGGATTAACCTGCTCTATTTTTTGCCGACAGCGGCCGCAGCGATCGTCATTCACATTAAAAATAAGCAGATCGACTGGCGAGCGGCCCTCGGGGCGGGTATTCCGGGCATGGCTATCGCGGCGGCGGCAGGTCTCCTTGCAGTTCAGATAGATCAGAAGTGGCTCAAAATCGCCTTTGCGATCCTGATCCTGCTCACCGGACTTCTGGAGCTCTTTAAAAAGGACCCTGGGGAGGATAAGGCCTCAGCCGGAGATGAGCCGCATTAACTGCTTTGCGGCTTCTGCGGGAGTGAGGCCGGAGAGATCAAAGTGAGGTGCAGAGGAGCACAGGAGTGTCTGACGGCGGTCCTCCGCCCGGGAGAGAATATCGGGACTACGCCGCCCGGCAGAAATATCGGTGAGCAGGTGGGTACGCAACGTGTCCGCATCACAGGTGAGCACATACTGAGTGAACTGGTAGCAGCCCGAAGGCAGTCGCGCGAGAAGCTCGTCCACAATTGCGTCCTCATGCATTACCCAGGCGAATATAATGTGTTCCACTGCGCTGCAGCGCAGGAAATTTGAGAGCAGCGCTGTAATATTTTGAAGCGCCATCTCACAGGTTTCCTCCGTTACGGTAAAGGGGGCGATATCCCACACCCAGTCCCCATCCAGAAAGGCGGCCTGCGGAAGCAGCTTTTGAAGTGCCCGGGCGACTGTGGTTTTTCCGACGCCCATCGCGCCGCGGAGAAAGATCAGCTTTTTCATTCTATTTTGTCTCCCGATTTACATATTCAGCTTCGGTTTTAGAATAGAGAATGCGCTGGGCGCTGTAGAGGCTGTAATAGCCGGAGAGCATATAGCTCACGGCGATGGCGGTGAGGAAGAGAAGCGGTGAGGAGAAGCCAAATAACTCCACCGCGAGCAGCAGTGCAGTGAGCGGACAATTTGTGACGCCGCAGAAGAGCGAGACCATGCCGATTGCAGCAGAAAAGCCGGGATCAAGTCCCAAAAAAGGGCCGACGAAACAGCCGAACGTCGCCCCGATGAAGAAGGTCGGCACGATCTCGCCGCCCTTATATCCCGCGGCCAGCGTAAGCGCTGTGAAACCCATTTTGAGCAGAAAAGCCTCTGGGCGGACTTCGCCCTCGACGGCCCGCTCAATGAGGGGGAGGCCCGCCCCGAGATAGTCCCGCGTGCCGAGCAGAAGAGTGAGCAACACGATGGCACAGCCGCCGGCAAAGATACGGAGATAGGAATTTTGGAAGAGACGGCGCAGCCCGCGCTCCGTTTGGTGGAGAAGCAGACAGAAGAGAATGCTCACCCCGGCACAGAGCGCCGCGAGCAGGAGTACTCTCCCGAGATTGGGGAGGTCAGAGGCGGGGAGCGCTGCGAGTGAAAAACGCTCCGGTTTTACGCCAAAATGTCCCGCGAGGAGAATGGCGACAAAGGAGGAGACTGCGCAGGGGACGAGAGCCGCGTAATACATCACTCCAATGCTGATGAGTTCCATCGCGAATACGGCAGCGGCCACCGGCGTACCGAACAGCGCTGAAAATCCGGCGCTCATTCCGCACATGACGACGAGATTGCGCTCAGTTGAAGAGAAGCGAAACAGCCGCCCGAAGAAATCGCCGAGACTCCCGCCCAGCTGCAGCGCCGCGCCCTCACGGCCGGCAGAGCCGCCAAAGAGATGGGTAAAAACGGTGCCGGCAAAGATCAGGGGAGTCATTTTCAGTGGGATGGATTCGCCGGTGCGTACCGCTCCGATGACGAGATTGGTGCCGCGCGGCTCTGGGGTGCGACTCATCCGATAGAGAAAGACGATGAGCAGTCCGCCAAAGGGGAGAAGGTAGAGTAAAAAAGAGTACTGCTCCCGCAGCGCGGTCGCCGCACTGAGCGCGTGATAGAAAAGGGTACAGACCAGCCCGACGACTGATCCGACGACAACGGCGACAAACAGCCATTTGAAAAAAACGAGTAAATGAAGCCCTGCGCGGCGCAGTGCAGAGCGGAGAGCTGTAACGGTATCTGTCGCTTTTGTCATTTCTATTCCCCCATAAAAAGGCCCGCTTTGAGAGCGGGCCTATCAGTTGTTGGTCGAAGGCGCTCTGCTACCGATTCTGGATTTCGAGTAGCTTTTGTTTGAGCTCTCCCTCGAGTTTCTGGAGTTCATCTTCCGCGTGCCGGCGCTTTTCACGCCCCTCGTTTTGAATGGTGAGCACCTCATCCAGTGTTTCAATCAGCGTGGTATTGGTCTGCTGGAGCGTCTCCAAATCGACAATACCTCGTTCCGCCTCGCGCATTGTGAGAGAGGTGGCCTGTTTGATCTTCTCGGCGTTGCTCCTGAGGAGCTGATTTGTCATCTCACTGACTTCACGCTGAGCTTCGGCGGCCTGCAGAGAGTGGTTGACACCGAGTGCGAGGAGCATCTGACTCTTCCAGAGAGGGATGGTATTGACAAGGGTGGACTGGATTTTCTCGCTCATAACAGTGTCATTCTGTTGGACCAGACGGATCTGCGGCGCCATCTGGAGCGAGATCTCCTTGGTAAGAAGCAGATCGTGTACTTTTTTCTCAAATCGCTCACAGAGAGAGGCGAAGTCGTTTGCGGCCTGAGCGTCCTCTGCAAGTCCGCTCTCCTCCGCTTTTTTTACAAGGGCGGGCAGCTCCACCTCCCGCGCATGGGAGAGCTTCGCCTTACCGGCTGCGATATAGAGACTGAGCTCCTCAAAATTCTGCTGGTTGGTCTCATACATTTTGTCGAGCAGCGCGACGTCTTTCATCAACTGGACCTGATGGTCCTCGAGCAGGGTGCAGACCTTCTCCACATTGCTCTCGGCGGACTTGTATTTCGTCTGCAGCGCAGACAGATTTTTCTGCCCCCGGCGGAAGAACCCCAGCAGACCGCGCTTCGGCTCTTCATTTACGTCAAAACGCTTGAGATTTCCAATCATCTCGCCGAGCAGCGCCCCCGTCTCTCCGAGATCTTTGGTCCGGACGCTTGCGAGTGCGCTCTCTGAAAAATCAGCGATTTTTTTCTGCACGCCTGTGCCGTAACTCAAAATGGCGTTTGAGTCATGAAGCTCGATCTCGGCGGCGAGTTTTGCGATCTGCTGTTCTTTCGCCGCGGCCTTTTCCATACTGTCGTTCATTTGATTTACTCCTTTTCCTGATGATCGGTGAGACCCTCTTTCTGGAACATCGACTCCAGCACAGAGATGTCGGTGGATATGTCGAGAATCTGGTCATCATAGAGACTGTCAAGCAGATTGGAGAATGCGGTCTCGATGGTGC